>JAHJSN010000126.1 GCA_018830445.1 Alphaproteobacteria bacterium
ATCTCGTCGAGCGCTTCTTCTGCAATCTCAAGCAATACCGCGCCATCTCAACGCGCTACGACAAGCTCGCCAACACTTTCCTTGCCGCCGTCGCGCTGGTTTGCGTACTGTTCTGGCTCAACTGACGACAGGCCCTAGCGAAGAACTACAAATATTCCCGGCCCGGCATCGATGACCAGCCGTGGGGCTATCGAGAGGTGAGCGTGAGGGATCCGTTCGGGAACCGGTTGACATTCGCTCAGGAAATGCCTCGCTAAAGCGGACGTAGCGCAACAACGCAAGGAAGCTGGAAATTGAAGCTGGACAAGTTGCCGGAAGATCTCGATGCAGGGTTCGATGGGTCCGGCTACCGGCAACTGATGCGGCATCAGGCGTTGGGTGTGTCGGTTGTGGCGACGGGCGAATTGGGCGCGCGCGTGGGACTGACCGCGACTTCGGTCGCATCCTTGTCGGATTCGCCGCCGAAGATCCTGGTGTGCGTCGGCCGGGCGACGCAGGCGCATAACGTGGTGGCGGAGCGTGGTGTGTTCAGCGTCAACTTCCTTGCAAGCGAGCATCAGGAACTGGCGGCGCGTTTTGCAGGTCAACGCGGTGTCGACGGGGAAGAGCGTTTCCGGGGGGCGAATTGGACGACGCTCGTAACCGGTGCTCCGGTGTTGGCGGATGCGCTTTCCTCGATCGACTGCCGGTTGCTGGAGAGCCATACGTTCACGACGCACTCGATTTTCATCGGGCGGGTGGTCGGCGGCACGAGCCGGGCAGATGGAGAGCCGCTCATTTATTTCCGGAACGGATACCGGGCACTGGCGCGGAGCTGAAGTCATGCCGCTTGCAATCAACGAGACGGTCTCAATCGACGACGACCTGTTGCAGGAGCGGTTCGTCAGATCCTCCGGGCCGGGCGGGCAGAACGTCAACAAGGTATCGACCGCGGTGGAGCTGCGCTTCGACCTTGCCAACTGGACCGAGATCTTCCCGCGGGCGCGGGCGCGCCTCAGCAAGCTTGCCGGATCGCGTCTGACGGACGATGGCGTCATCATCATCAAGGCGGAGCGCTTTCGCACGCAGGAGCGCAATCGTGCCGATGCCCGCGAACGTCTGTTGGAGATGATCCGCGAGGCACTCGTCGAGCCAAAGCGGCGGATCGCGACGCGACCTTCCAGAGCGGCGAAGGAGCGGCGGCTCAAGGCGAAGACGCATCGCTCCGGCGTTAAACAGATGCGTCAGAGAAAGCCGGATATGGGCTAAGCTTTTTCTGGAGAGGAAGAGCTCGGTTAGATCTCGTTGCAGGAAGCGCGAGCCGACAGGGGGACGAAAATTGCTGAAGTTCGCGGCCAACCTCAGCTTCCTATTCACCGAACTGCCGTTCGTGCAGCGGTTCAAGGCGGCTGGCGAGGCGGGCTTTGAAGGTGTCGAGTTCCTGTTTCCCTACGATTTTCCGGCTGACGAGCTGGCCGCGATCGTTGGCGCGAGCGGCGTCGAGGTCGTGCTGTTCAACATCTGGCCGGGCGACTTTGCCGGCGGCGAGCGGGGGCTTGCAGGCATCAAAGGGCGGGAAGCGGAATTCGCCGAACGCCTGGAACAGGCGCTCGGATATGCGCGGGCGCTCGGTTGCCGCAAGCTGCATGCGATGTCGGGTCTGGTCGAGCACGGCGCGGAGGAGGCGACGCTTATCGCGAACCTCAAGAAATCCGCCACGGCGGCGGCGCGCGACGGGGTCACCATCCTGATCGAACCGATCAACCGCACGGATATGCCGGGGTATCTGGTGCACAGGACAGATCAGGCACGCGACATCATCGCGGCTGTCGGCGCGGCCAACGTCGGCTTGCAGTTCGATTGCTATCACCGCCAAATCGAGGAAGGCGCGGTGGTGGAAGCGATTGCCGAATTCGCGCAACTCACCGCCCACTATCAGATTGCAAGTCCCCCTGACCGCGGCGAGCCGGATGCCGGCGATGTCGATTATGCGCGGGTGTTCGAGGCCATCAGGCAAACCTGTTTCAGCGGCTGGATCGGCTGCGAATATCGTCCGCGCGCAGGTACGCTTGCCGGGCTCACGTGGCGCGCGGCACTGGGCGTGGCCTCTTCGAGGACTGCCGCGGATCGTGTCCGGCGTGTGCCGAGACCGAGGTAATACCGCAACTGCATGCGATCGAAACGTATCATAATAAGCGAATTCAATGATATGATAGGTTTTATCGTGGCGACAGTGCGCGAGCAATTGCGCACTAATGCCGGTGAGAATGGAACGTCCTGGGTTCGGCGGGTTATCGGCAGCCCGGCCGGCAATCGTGCGGCT
Source organism: Alphaproteobacteria bacterium (assembly GCA_018830445.1). GTDB lineage: Bacteria > Pseudomonadota > Alphaproteobacteria > Rhizobiales > Hyphomicrobiaceae > Filomicrobium. The sequence continues at coordinate 2,303 of JAHJSN010000126.1, forward strand.
GCAGCGATGCTGGGCGTTTCCTGCGATCAAACAGACTGCCGATGAAGGGGAAACGTCCATGTCCGAACTTGTTCCGCCGCATGGCTCGGCGTCGCTGAAACCGTTGCTACTGGCGCAGGCCGAGCGCGCCGGGGCGGTTGCCCGTGCGGGCAGTCTCAAGCGGATCAAGATGACGAGCCGGGAGGTTTCCGATCTGCTGATGCTGGGGATGGGAGCCTATACGCCGCTTGACGGCTTCATGGGCGAAGCCGACTGGCGCGGCGTGTGCGCCGACATGAAACTTGCCAGCGGGACCTTCTGGCCGATCCCGATCACCTTGTCGACGGATGAAGAGACCGCCAACGGCATCGGGCTTGGGGATGAAGTGGCGCTCGCCGACGGGGATACCGGAGAGATCATGGGGATCTTGATGGTCGGCGAGAAGTACCGGATCGACAAGGCGTTCGAATGCCAGCACGTCTATAAGACGACTGACATGGCGCATCCGGGCGTGCAGAAGGTGATGGAGCAGGGCGACGTCAATCTCGCCGGTCACGTGATCGTGGTGTCCGAGGGCGAGTACCCGGCCGACTATCCGGATCTCTATGTGCATCCGGCGCGCTCGCGAGAAATTTTCAAGGAGCGCGGCTGGTCGCAGGTCGCCGCCTTCCAGACGCGCAACCCGATGCACCGCAGTCATGAGCATCTGGCCAAGATCGCCGTCGAAGTCACCGATGGCGTGTTCATCCACCAGGTGCTCGGCAAGCTGAAGCCCGGCGACATCCCGGCGCGGGTACGCACCGAGGCGATCCAGGCGATGATCGACAACTATTTCGTGCCGGGGACCGTGATTCAGGCGGGCTACCCGATCGAGATGCGCTACGGCGGTCCGCGCGAAGCGCTGCTGCATGCGCTGATCCGGCAGAACTACGGCTGTTCGCACCTGATCGTCGGGCGGGATCATGCCGGTGTCGGCGATTACTACGGGCCGTTCGAAGCCCAGGAGGTCTTCGATACGCTGTGGGACGGCGCGCTGGTGACGAAGGCACTGAAAATCGGCATCACCTTCTACTGCACCAAGTGCTACGGCATGGCGACGGCGCGGACCTGTCCGCACGGCAAGGAATCGCAGGTTTCGATTTCGGGAACGCGGCAGCGCGAAATGCTGGCGAACGGCGAGGCGATTCCGCCGGAGTTCAGCCGGCCGGAGGTCGTCGAAATCCTGCAGCGGTTCTATGCCGGACAGAAGGACGCCTAAAGCTTGGCGGTGGCGCGCTTCTCCAACTCGTTCTTAGAGGTCGGTGTATTTCGTGGCGCTGCCCTTTGACTTTTCGATCGGGTACTTGGCTTCGTTCTGGTCGATCTTGCTTCGTGCGGCGTCGGCAAGATCAATGCCGGCGCGTTCGGAGATCAGCAGCAGGTAGAGGAGGACGTCGGCGCATTCTTCGGCAAGCCGGGCCTTGCCTTTGTCGGTGGCGACTTCGGCCTCGAATTGTTCGTCGGTCTTCCACTGGGTCAGTTCGAGGACTTCGGCGGCTTCCAGGTTCAAGGAAGCGATCAAATTCTTCAGCGAATGGAACTGGCGCCAATCGCGGGCATCGCGAAAGGCGATCAGGCGGGCGGTAAGGTTATCGAGCGACGGTGTGAGTTTTTCCGACATGGCGCTATATCAGCGAAATTTGCCGATGAGCGCAATGCTCGGAGCCTGCGTCTTTTCCAGTCCGGGGGCGAAGAATAGCAAACGAAAGGCTTTTCTCTCGCCGGTCTGGGCGGTAAGCTGCAAGCCAACAAATCCGACTGGAAATCCGGCGCATTTCGTAACGCAGCGTTTTGTTTGAAATTGCGCCGGACATGGGTTACGTGGTCTATAGATTCAGTGAGCAACTTGAAGGTGATACATGGCCGAGGACAAGGGTCCGGTAAAAGTTCCGGACGGCAAGACGCCGTATTATACGACGCGCCAGATGAAACCGACCGACAAGGGTTTCGTCGGTTATGAAACGGTCTGGGTAGAGCCGCACAAGGTGGCCGAATACCAGACCCCGAAGCGCCCTTAGGCAGCTTAACTCCGGCAGCGGTTACCAGACCGCCGCACCTGTGAGAATTCCAGAACCGGGCCGTTGCCGATTGCCGATGAGGCGATGCAGGCAGCGCCCGGTTTTGCATGTCCAAAGCGTTGTAAACATGCCGGCTCGAATCTGGCTTCACGCAGACCGCGGCGGCATGCGCGAGCGCGCTGCGATGACAAGCAGGCGGGGTGCGAGGGGCTCTCAGAGAAACGTTTGGCTAGTGTTCCGGCCCCGACACGTGGTTCCCGTTGCAGCACGCTATCGACCAAGTGTCGGAGCCATAAGGAACACGAGCAACACTTAAGATTCTAGTGGAGCTTTTGCACCAAACGTTTGGCATCGAGCCAAGCGGCAAGTGGGGACCAAACGTTAGGTGCGCACCACTAAAGCGGGACTTTGGAAACGCCGGCTATATCGCCGATTGGTTGTTCGGCTACGCCGGCTGCGATTTCCTCATCGGTGGCGTTGCGCACCGTCAATATTTTCAGTGCGAATATCACATGGCGGCCGCATAACGGGTTGTTGCCGTCGACGGTCAGCGTGGTGTCGTCCATGCGCGTGACAATGAAATTGCGCGTCTCACCCGCCTCGTTCTGCATGGTGATGGTCATGCCGATTTCGCGGTAATCGGCGGGAACGTTCTCGATGCGGTCGGTAAACACCAGCGACTCGTCGCGGGGGCCGTAAAGCTCGTTGCAGTCGATCGGCACTTCGATGGTGTCGCCGGCTGACTTGCCTTCAAGCTGCTCGAGGACGTGGGGTGCAAGAACGTCGTTTTGTCCATGCACATAGCCCAGCGGGAATTCCACCGCGGTGAGAACCTGACCGGTCTTCTCGTCCCTCACCTGGTAGGTGAGTTCGACGAACTTGTTGTCCTGGATCACTTCGGTCATGTTGATTGCTGAGGCCTGTGCGCAAGATCAGAATATCGTCGCGCCGAAAATCCTCGCCTCATCTCCTTCGAGCCCCAGGACAAGGCGTCCCATCCATTCGCCGGGCTTCTTGGTGCTGCGCTGGCGGTAGACCACGGTCACGTGCTCACCGCGACGGATGATGCCGAGGCAGTCGAAGTCTTCCGACAAGTTACGGGTCAGTTCGCTCGTCGTGAACTGCCGGCCGGCTTCGACTTCGTTGAACGCAAGCATCAGGGAAGACGAGAAGTTCTTGACGAACTCGCCGTAGTTGCCCTCGTTCGAGTTTTTGACAAGTTCAAGCCACATCGGGTGGGCGAGTGCCAGGATTTCTTCATCGCTTTTTTCGGTGATGTTCATGGGTGGCCTTGTCGTTTGGCGCATCGTTGGTGGCATGGGCGGCACCACAACGGAAACAAAGTGGACGTGCCGTATTCCTGTCGATGCGCGCCGGCAATATCACGGTCCTTGAAAAGGTTGAAGCGGCAAGAGGCTGCCGCTTCAACACGTTCGGGACCGATCCTGCTTCAGATCGCCGTCCGCCTGTCACTCGGCGGCAGCGGGCGCCTTTTCTTCATTCTGGTCGACCAGATGATAGCAGGGCGCTTTTTCCATGGTGTATTCGCCGGTTCTCGGATCGCGCCGTGAAACCGTGAGCACGTGCCAATTTTCGTCGTCGAGCTTCATGGCATCGCCGCGGTAGTAGTAGCCCGGCCAACGCGTTTCCTTGCGGAACAGCGTGTGGTGGGTGACGCACTCGGCGGTACGATGCCGGTGCCTCAGTTCCCAGGCGCGCAGCAGCTCGTGAAGGTCCTTGGCCGCCAGCTTATCAAGATCCTCTTCCATGATCTTGAGCTTCTTCAGGCAGATGTTGAGGAGCTTCTCGTTCGTCATGTAGTTGACGGTGACGCCGCCGCAGTACTCGTCCATCAGTTTCTGCAGACGATCGAGGCCCTGCTTTGGATGAATGTAGCTCGGGCTGACCGTACCGGCGACGATCTCGTTGCGGTAGACCTTGTAGCGGTCCATCGGCGCGAAGATCTCGTCCTTGCGTTCCTCGATCTGACGGTCGGAAACGCGGATGCCCTTCGCCTTGCCGTCATCGATGTACTTGCAGGCGGCCTTGGCGGCCAGACGGCCTTCGGTGAACGAGCCCGACGAGAATGCGTGCGGCGTGCCGCCGACAGCGTCACCGGCGCCGAACAGTCCTTCGACCGTCATCATGCGGTTGTAGCCCCAGAAGTATTCGGGAGGCGAAACATCCTCCGGACCGCTGGCCCAGCCGCCGGCACCGGTCGCGTGCGAACCCATGACGTAGGGTTCGGACGTGGTCAGTTCCGGGTTCTCGTTCTTCGGGTCGACGTCGGTCGCAGCCCAAAGCACGGCCTGGCCGACGGTCATGCCGAGGAAGTTCTCCCAACCCACCTCTTCGAGGTGCGGGTCCTGGAAGGCGTGCATGGTCACCATGTGGATCGGACCGCGCCCGGCATTCACTTCGCTGATGAGCGCGTGGTTGCGCAGGCAGGTCGGAATCGGACGGTGGGTGCGGTGGGATACTTCCGGGTCGAGGTATTCCTTGCCGACCATCTTCTGCAGTTCCGGGAACCACTTGGATTCGTACTCTTCGCCCAGGCCGTTCTGGGTGTAGGTCTTCAGATGCAGGAAGTAGGCGCCAACGGGGCCGTAACCGTCCTTGAAGCGAGCCAGGACGATGCGGTTTTCCATTTGCGTCATCTTGGCGCCGGCGTTGATCAACAGGCCGTATGCCGAGCCCGACGACCATGGCGCATACCAGACGCGACCGGCGCCTTCGCCGACGGAACGCGGCTTGAAGATGTTGGATGCGCCGCCTGCGGCAACGACGACGGTTTTCGATTTGAAAACGTGATAATCGCCGGTGCGGACGTTGAAACCGACTGCGCCGGCGACGCGGTTGTCCTTGGCGTCGTCCATCAAAAGGTGGGTGACGCAGATCCGGTTGAAGACCTTGTCGGCAGACTTCTTGGCGGCTTCGGCGACGATCGGCTTATAGGACTCGCCGTGGATCATGATCTGCCAGCGGCCTTCGCGAAGGTAGGAACCGGTTTTCGAGTTCCGCATGATCGGCAAACCCCAGTCCTCGAACTGGTGCACCGTGGAATCGACGTGACGCGCCATGTCGAAGAGCAGGTCTTCGCGCACCATGCCCATCAGGTCGATACGGGCGTAGCGAACATGGTCCTCTGGATTGTTCTCGCCCCAGCGGGTGCCCATGTAGCAGTTGATGGCATAAAGGCCCTGAGCGACCGCACCAGAGCGGTCGATGTTGGCCTTCTCGGCGATGACAATCTTCTTGTCCTGGCCCCAGAATCTGGCTTCCCAGGCTGCGCCCGTGCCACCAAGACCGCCGCCAACGACGAGAACGTCGATATCATCTTCTACGATGGTCTTGTGAGCCATCAGTAGTACACTCCCTGTTTCATTTTAAGCCCGGCGGACTCCAGCGTGTGCAGGCCACCCTCATCCATGCGTATGTATTTCGGCTCGCTATACAGAAGCTGGCTGTCGCGCATGTCCCTGTTAGGTCCGGTGACATCCTTCAATTCAGGAATGCCTTCGCCCCACGGCTTCGTCGTGATCGGCGAGACGAAGTTCTTCTCGGTGCCGTCACGGAACTTGATGCGCCACGAGATGGTACCCTTCTCCTCCTCGCGCCGCACGCGAACGCTGTGGCCCAGCGGCGCGAAGTCGGCGTAGCCGCGCGCGTCAATGGCATTCTGCGGGCATGCCTTCACGCAGGAATAGCATTCCCAGCACATGTCCGGCTCGATGTTGTAGGCGCGCCGGTAGGTCGGGTCGATGTGCATGATGTCCGAGGGACAGATGTCGACGCAGTGTCCGCAGCCATCGCACCTCGTCATGTAAACAAAGGTTGGCATTCGATTTCCTTCTCAAGCTCGCGAATTTTACGGATTGTCGCTCAATAGTGGCGCGGCTGTTCGCGCTTGATGCCGAGTCCCATGTCGAGGGGAGCATCTTTCAACAGTTCCATGGAATGCCTGTCCCGGGTTGCCGGATCGGAACGGTCGGCCGGCGGGGGCAGATTGTCATAGGAGCCGTTGGCGACTGCCACACGCTTCTGCAAGGCGGCTGCCGGTTTGAAGAACATATGCGAGAACTTCGACCAGGGGATCGAACCGAACAACACCGTCGTCGCGATCAGGTAGAGGCCGAGGAACACGGTCGTCCAGGAACTACCGTTCGATTGCAGATAGGCCCAGATGAGGCCGAACGTTACGCTGGCCAGCAGCGACAGGATGAACAGGTCGGCGTGGACGACGCGAAGCGGCGAGTTGCCTTCGGCGGCCACATCGACGCGAATGAAGAACCAGAACCAGTAGCCGCCGACGGCCACCATCAACCCGCCAAGCCACCACAGGAAGGGGAGGATCGCGGGGGTCGCTACGTCGGGCGTCGGATACCAGAACACCATGATGGCGGTGCTGAGGACGTACAGGATGAAACCGTACATGGTCAGCAGGTGGGCGATCCGCCGCTTGGGATTGCAGAACTCGCCGGAGGCCAGAACATCATGCACCGCTGTCTTGATGGCGATCGAGTTCATGTCGACGGATTTGGCGCCGCGGCTCTTCGATTTGCGCCAGTTTTCGAAGAAGTACTGGGCGCTTTTCTTGTGATAGACGTCATACAGCGTACCGCCCGCGACCAAGAGGATCATGACGACCACGTAGGTCTGCATGAAGCTGGGGGGGATAAGCGCTGAAACCTCAGCAAAGGGATTGCTGTCGAACATTATAGCCCCGCTACTGTAGCGTTTCCTGATTACCCGGCCGGAGACGGCTGAGCCTAGCGTAAGTGTGCGCCGGCTGTAGCTTCCCGGCGTCATGATAGGAAGAATTAATCAGCTGTCGAGAGCTTTTGGCTTCGAAGTCGGTCATGTCTTCCGAACAGCCGTTCGTAATGATTTATCTCGCTCAAGGCAATGTCTTCTTTAAATATTCGAATAACGTTAGGTTCAATATGGAAAGTGAAGAAATCAATATTCGCAATTTCTAAGATAGTTGTGCGGAATGTTTGCCGGTCGAAGGTTTGCCAACGGGGAGCGACCGCAAAACTAAACGATTTTTTTCCGCGGGCGGGGCTGGAGAAGCCTGGCTCAATCATTTAGGCATGCGCTGGCAAGCAGGACCTGGTCAGCCGGGCGTGGCGACAGGCAGGGACGGACGTGGCGTCGGCTGGAGGACAAGCAAGAGCGATGCGGATAGCTCAGATCACCGATACGCACCTGACCGCCGAGGTGCCTGCCCGGACCGAGAACCTTCGGCGCTGCGTTGCACAAATCAATTCTCTCAACCCGCTTCCCGACCTCGTCGTTCACACCGGTGATGTCACACATAACGGCACTCCGGAAGAATACGAAACGGCCCGCAAGCTATTGGATCTGCTCGCCGCGCCGTTTGTGGTGCTGGCCGGGAACAAAGATAAGCGGCCGGCGATGTTCGAGGCTTTTTCGCAGCGCGGAATTCCACGGTCCGAATTTGCGTTCGTGCAATATGCTCTCGACCAATTCGAGGTGCGGATCGTGTGCCTCGATACGGTGAGCGAGAATAGCAATAAGGGTGATTTGTGTTCGATGCGGTTGGAGGATCTGGAGGCGCTGCTGAGCGCGGCACCGGACACTCCGACGGCGATCTTCATGCACCATCCGCCGTTTGAAGTATCGACGATTCCCGACCCGTTTCAGTTCGAGCGAAGGGAAAGCGTGTCGGGTTTCCTGGACATTATCGCCCGCCACCAGCAGGTCCGCCGGATCTACTGCGGGCATGTGCATCGGCCTTACGAAGCGTCTGCCGGCCGGGTTCCGGCGATCGTGATGACGGCGGTGGCGCTCGATCTTCGCAAGGGCAAGCTCGCCCCCGTCACCGAGGATACTCCGCTCTACCTTCTGCATCAGATAGATGCGGGAACAGGGGGCGTGGTTACGCTACAGAGTGGTGCGGAAGGTGCCGCGCACAGGTAGGGAACGGTTTTTCAACGTGGATGCGCGTGCCGGTCTGGAACTGGCTTGGGCCGGTGGGCGGTCGACGGAAAATGCCGCTGCCGCTGCGGCTGTTGCTGGCCGCTGCACGGCGCCAGCTGGCGCGGAAGGTTCGATCTGGTTCTGGAAACGATTGGTCGGAGCGGGGAGATTTGAACTCCCGACCCCCAGTCCCCCAGGCTATTGGATATGACTTTAGCTGACTCGGCCTGATGGACCCTGACGGAATAACCAGCAGAATTAAAAGGCTTTTTTCTAAGGTTTTTTCGTCAGAGTCCGTCAAGCCTCTCCAGGACGCGGCGTTTTGGTGTGTAACCAGTGTGCAACCGTGGCAAATCACGGTAACTTCGGTACATGCCGATATTGCCCCATAATCAGCGCGCCATCGATGGATTGAAATCCACGCCAGGTCGGCGCGTCGCCTACCGGTCTCAGGTCGTAGTTGGCCTGACTCTGGAGGTAATGCCGACTGGTACCAAGACCTGGAGGGTGCGTTATCGCACGCGAGGTGGTCGTCGAGGCAAGACACGCGCTTATACGATTGGTGATGCGAGCGTGGTCACTCTTGGCCAGGCCGTTGACAAGGCGAAGGAGGTCTTGGCTGCGGTTCAGGTAGATGGACGGGACCCGCACCTAGAGCGAGCGCCGCAGGATGGTACTTTCGAGGCTTTGTTTGAGCGTTGGCTCGAAAAACACGCCAAGGTGAAAAAGAAGTCTTGGAAGCACGATGCGGAGATGTTTGAGAGGCATGTGCGGCAGCGCCTTGGCGGGGTGGTTGCTGCTGACATCAAGCGTGCTGATATAATCGGCGCGTTGGACGACATCGTTAGGGCTGCAACCGGCATTCAGGCCAACCGTGCACAAACGCTGATCAGTGCTGTGTTTAATTGGGCCGTAAATGAAGGGATCCTGGAAAGCGCTCCGACCTATCGTATTCCAAAGCGCGGCGTTGAAGTGCCGCGGGAGCGAGTGCTTAGCGAGGCCGAAATCAAGACGTTTTGGCACGGCTTTGCAGATGGTCCGATGAGTCTTGGGGTCGAGAGGGTGCTTCGCGTGGCACTCGTCACGGGGCAGCGGCGTGGCGAAATTGCGGGTGCCAGAAAATCCGAGCTGAACCTCAATGCGGTAGACCCAGCGTGGACAATACCGGGTGCGCGAACCAAAAACGGTATTTTGCACCGGGTGCCACTAACCCCGCTCGCTGTCGATCTTTTCGCAAACGCTGTATCGGAAAGTCAGTCCGAATTCGTGTTTCCCGGCCGCGGCGCACTTGAGCGCTCCATAGATCCTCATGCGGTGACGCGAGCAATGTCTCGCTTGACAGCCAAGCTAGGCATTGCCAATGCAACCGTTCACGATTTGCGACGTACGATGGGAACCGGACTGGCGCGCCTTGGGGTGACCAAGGACATCCGAGCCAGGGTGCTCAATCACGTCGACGGTGCTCGCAGCATAACCGACGCGGTCTATAACCAGCATGAGTTCTGGTCCGAGAAGCGTGTCGCGATGGAGCTATGGGAGGCGGACCTCCTACGCATCGTGGGCGGCTAGAAGTGGTGCCTCTGGGGTTGCAACACGGTCAGTCCTAGCCGGCTGATGGGTGACTTGCCGCTCACGCTAGCATGGGGGGCGGTGCCAGTTGTAGTGATGCAGCCGCCTTGGCGGCTCATCTCGACGCTGGTCCGAGGTCTCGAAGGCGGACGCGTAGGCCCATTCCCGAAGTGACGACTGGATGAAGCGCTCCGCCTTACCGTTTGTCGCCGGGCAATCGGTGCCGAGTTCGCGGAAGCGGGTGACGCACTTGGCAACCGTCTTGGGTATGGTGCTGAACCGGCGGGCGGCTTGTGTTTTGGTGAGGCCGCCGCCAACAACGGCGCGCACCATTCTGCTCTCGACCTCGAGGCCTCAGACGTGCATTCATGTGAACGTCCATTCGGTTCTCCTGAGAACCACTGAAGTCTCGCAACCGCAGCTGACCTCCTCCGGACTAAATGGACAACCTCCTGAAAGTTCATAACTAGCCGCAGCAGCAACCCTTTTTTGGCTTTTGAGCTGACGTCGTATTTCCGCGTTCGTGCTCATGGACCGTCTGCTTTGTGTCGTCAGGCTTCTTAGAATTTTCGGCGCGAGATGACACATTTTCGATATTGCTGCAGCAATCACCCTCATCTGGATGTTGTTTCTTCAGCGGCTTCTGAGGTGTTTGTTTTGGCATTTTGGATTTCCCTTTTTTTACTGGGCTATTCTGCTGCTATTGGAAGATGCTTATTGGGTCCGTCCGCTTCAGCAATGCAAAAAGCTGGCTTTTCGGCCAGATAGTCTCTCGTTAGCGGTGCGGCGTCCTGGCGTTTGGCAAGCTGGATCTGGAATACGACGTGGCCGTTGTGCCGGAAGGCCAATTCGCTGGCGATGAGATAGTAGCGCCACATTCGGCAGAAGCGTTCATCGTAGAGCTCCCTCACGCGTGCAATATTGGTTTCAAAACGCTCGCGCCAGGCTTTCAGCGTTTCAGCATAGTGAAGTCGCCAGACTTCGATATCCGTGACGTAGAGGCCTGCCCTCTCGATGACGCTCAGGATTTCCGAGAGGGCAGGACTGTAGCCGCCAGGGAAGATGTACTTCTCGATCCACGGGTCGGTGATGCCCGGACCATCGGCGCGCCCTATCGTATGCAGCAACGCCACTCCGTCATCGGCGAGCCGCTTGTATATGGAATCGAAGAACTGGCTGTATTGAAGCACCCCGACGTGTTCAAACATGCCAATCGACACGATCCGATCGAATTGACCTTCTACGTCGCGGTAGTCCATGAGCTCAAATTTAGGGATTGTTTCCAATCGTTCCTGTCGTGCGCGTTGTTCGGCGACACGCAGTTGTTCTTTCGAAAGTGTGAGACCGGTAACCTTCGCTCCATACTCGCAGGCCAGATGAAGACCGAGACCGCCAAAACCACTGCCGATATCGAGAACACGGCAGCCCGGCTTCAGGAGTAGCTTTTTTGCGATGAGCTGCTTCTTATTCCTCTGGGCAGTCTCGAGCGTGTCATGAGGCGATTGAAAATAGGCGCACGAGTATTGCCGGTCCTGATCCAGGAATAGCTCGTAGAATTCGGGCGAGAGGTCGTAGTGGTGGGCGACATTGGATTTTGATCGATTAGGCGTGTTGGCTTGCGCTAAGCCCCGCATGTGTCGCCGCAGGAGTGAGAGGCCTCTAGACGGCAGCGTTTCCGGACGCCGCAATAGGTTCTGCTGCAGCAAGGCCAGCAACCCATAGAGATCGTCGTTATCGACGGTTAGGGTGCCGTCCATGTAGGTTTCACCGAGCGCGACATAGGGGGCGGTCACCAACTTGAAGAGTACCGACTGTTCCTTTAACACGACCGCGATCGCCGGCGCCGAACCGTCGCCATAGCTTTCTGTTTCTCCGGTAGGATAGGTGACTCGGAGGTCGCCTATTTTGATGAAGCGCCGCAGTTGCCAGGATAGGAGCTTTTCAACCGCCGTTCGGGCAACGGGCTCAAAGTCGCTACGTTGGGTTAATGCGTTCATGACATGCAACCACTCTGTCGAAGTTGGAGTGCCGTTTCTCTAAACTTGGCAAGTGGGCGCCCAAGTCGGCACCGTTGACTTGCCAGCTGGCTCGACTGACTCAATAGACGACATTATGAGTTGGACGTTACAGTTCGCTGCCGCAGAGACGGTCTGCGCGATTCTGCAAGTCCACGCGTAATAGCCGAGCCATCTCAAACAAGGCGCGTAAATCGGCAAACACTGAGCGTCCGTCCGTGGCCACACCGACGGTCCGGGTTGTTTCAGTCCATTTTTCACTGAGCCAGCAAGGAGATCCGGATGGTCATTGCAATGTTTCTGGCCGTACTACTGGCGATATCAACGTTCTTATTTCATTTTGCTGTTTTGCGCTGGTTGTCAGGAAGCTTGGCCCGTGTACCCATGACCAATGGCATCCGCATCCTGGTTATCGTGCTTGCGATCCTTGCAGCGCATGTTGTCGAAGTCCTGATGTACGCAGGCGCGTTTACGTTGGCTGTCGAGGTTGTTTCGATTGGAGGCTTTGGTGGGCGGGGGGCAGATACCCCGCTCGACTATCTGTATTTCTCGATCGTCAGCTTCACTTCGCTTGGGCTAGGCGACGTCTATCCATTGGGTCATTTGCGGCTACTCACAGGTATTGAGGCTCTCAACGGCCTACTGCTCATCGCTTGGTCAGGATCGTTCATCTACACGGCAATGGAGCGCCTTTGGCCTTGGGAGCCTTGCGCTCAGCCGCAGAACCGAAAAACAGACAAGTGAGGACGGCCTACCCTTCAGCCACCTCAGGCACTGCCCTCTGTTTTTTCACCGCAAAGCACCAGGCCGACGCCGAGGAGCGTAAGCAGTATGCCTGCAAACTGGTAGGAATTGAGTGTCTCGCTGAAAAGCAACCAGCCCATGATCAGGCCAAATATCGGGACCAGAAAACTGAACGCGTTTGCACGGCTGAGCTGAGTTTTTTGGAGAACTGAAAACCACAACCAGTAAGCCAGTGCAGTTCCGGGAAGGCTGACGAAGACAAGAATGGTCAGGAATTCCAATGACCATTTTACCTGGGTCGGATCTTCTGTGAGTGAGGCAAGTAGCGCGAGCGGAATACTGCCGATCAGCATTTGCAGACCCATCCCCATGAGCGCGTCGATCTCACCGGACAACGTCTTGATCACCACGTTGCTCACCGAAATTCCGGCCGCGGCGAGAAGAATGTAGGCAATTCCCAGCAGGAAATCGTCCTGTCCACCAGCGGAAAGCTGAGGCGTGCTGATTACGAAAATGCCAAGGAAGCCAACGCAAAGCCCTGTTTTTGCCTTTAGGCTCAGAACTTCATTTAAGACGAAAGCGCCTAGGCCGGCCGCCATGAGCGGCTGCGCGTTCGCGACGACCGTGGCGAGGCCTGGGGAGACAAACTCCGCAGCATGGAACATGCCGAGAAAACCGAGTGATGTTGCGCCTATGCCGACAATGCTCAGTTTTCCCCAAAGTCTCACATCTCGAGGAATTTTCTGACGCAGCCAGATTGCGATCGCCGCCAGTGTCAAGCCAGCCAGGCCTGCGCGCAGCGCGGCGAAAGTAAGATGGGGGGCCAGATCGATACCTACTGCGAGTGCGGGAAAGCAAGAAGCCCAAAGCAACATCACGAGCACAATTTGGGCGACCGTGAAACGGCTCAATATCTCGATTTCCTATCTGCGAGTAGTCTGGATAGACCACAATGCATACACAAGATTACGGCCACCGAACAGTGTACTCCTGTCACGTGAGGCGATAGCATTTTAGCATGACGCCAAAGCTGTCGGTACTCTCGGTGGCGACAATAGCTTACTTGGGTACGGATCGAATGCGTTTCTACGGACCCCAAGCCCAAGCAACGGTCCGAGCAGCTTCGGAGCGACCAAGGTGCGACTCAACGGACTTGACACCATCGACGTTTTCAGCCGCAATCCGGGCGGCGCGCTGCTCTTTGTCTGTCTCGACGTCACCCCAAAGGTGGACGCCACCATCGTGAACGGTGACGTTCATGAGGGCGACGTGGAGGCCGTCGATATCGGCCAAGGCTTGCATGACATTCCCACGAAGGGCCCGATCATCAAGATTCGGCGATGACGCAGACTGTGCAGTCGTTGCAGCAAGGCCATGAAGTAGATTAGCGCGGCTGACAATACCGACCAGCTGGCCGTTGTCGACCACCGGAACACGTTTGATCCTGTTATTTTCCAACAGCCTCGCTATGTCGGAGACCGCTGTGTCCGGTGTAATGGAGATCACTTCGCGCGTCATTACATCTGAGGCCTTGCGCCCTTCGGTCTTGACGAATTCGGAGACGTTCTTGTGAGGGGCAGAGAAAACTCCGAGCCACCAGGACCCTTTCGTATCGGTCTCCCCTTCAAGTCGGCGCATCAAGTCGCCTTCACTGACGAGCCCCAGCAGGTTTCCCGCGTCATCGACAACTGGCACGGCGCTGATCCCATGCTTCAGGAGAAGATTGGCGACATCGGTGATGCTGCTGTCGCCTCCAACCGTGATGACTTTTTCGGTCATGATATCGCTGGCGTGCATTGGAGTGCTCCTAGTCTAGAGGATAAATCCGATTTCCAAGTACATGCCAGCTTTCGATTTTCCATCACTCCTTTCGGAGTTCGAATTCTCTATCCGGAATGGCAGTGCGGTTGATTTAGGAACCGATTGCGTCTCCGTCAAAGCCGGCCTGTGCGAGTAAGACGACAATGAGCAGCGAGCGTTACACGATCGACAAAGAGCTTCGGTAACGATGACCACCGCTAAACGTCCTTTGCAACAGCGGATCTAAACGCGGAGAAGACCATGACCCACAGCGACGAGAAGCGACCAAAAAGCGATGCCGTGTACTCGGTGATGGTAGAGATCCAAAAAGACATGTTGCGCATGCTCACACGTCGGCTGGGCAACCCGGATGAGGCCGCCGACGTGCTACAAGATTTCTACGCCAAGGTCTTGGCTCGGATGGGTGATGTGAAGGACACGGAGAAACTTCGAGGCTGGATGCGGCGGGTACTCGAAACAACTCTGATCGATTACTACCGGGCTCAGGGTAAGCGGCGTAGCGGCGAGGCCGAGTTTGGACGCCTGGAGCAAGGTCTGGAGCGCAGTGAGGATCCCGACGACTTGGACTTTGCGATCTGCATGTGTCTCTACAAACTGTTGCCGACCTTGAAGTCAGAATATGCCGACGTGTTGTGGCGCGCAGACCTCATGGGGCAGCAGCGCGAAGAGATCCTAGCCGAGCTTGGTCTTTCAGACAGCAACCTGCGGGTCCGGTTGCACCGCGCGCGGCAGGCGCTGAGGCAGCGTCTCCAAGAAACCTGCCAAGTCTGCCCAATTCATGGTTTTTTGAGCTGTGGCGATGACTGCGTGATTGCTGACCAGGCAAAACGCGCGAAGAACCGTTCCTGACTGTAACGATCGCCAAGGCCTTCCGTCTATCTATTCACAAGTTCGCCAGCAACCGGCCGTGTCTGCAATTCACGTTGGCATGCGGCAAGGTTGTTCGGCCAACCATCGCGGAGGACAAGAACCATGGACGTCGTCGCCTATTTTTTAATGTGGGCCGTGATCGGTTACTTCCTCATGCGTGTGGGTTGCGGCGCCCATGCCTCAGGGCATGGCCATAACCATGGTGGTGCGAAACGTGACCACGCAGCGCATGGCGCGAACGGGCAACCCTCGGATTTGAAGTGGATTGCACCGGCTCAGGACATCGACCCTGTCTGCGGCAAGACCGTAAGCACCGACAAGGCCAAGTCGAGCGTGCATGACGGCATCGTCTACTATTTTTGCTCGCGAGAATGCCGCGAAATGTTCGAAGCCGCACCCGATCAGTACGTTGGTGCCCAAGCCGAACACCCAACCCAGCCGATGGAGCTGAGCCATGTCTGACGTGTCTATTTCCACGGTGCCCCGTCGACATGCTGGAACGGCTCTGCCCATTGAGCAGGCGCCCAGGATTCCAGTGTTCGCGTTCGGCATGAGCCTGGGGCTATTTTTGGCCGTGACGTTCGCGTTGTGCGTTGGTTTTGATCTTCTGTTTCCCGGTCAGGCCATGTACGAGAGTTGGTTGAAACTCTTGCCAGGGTTTACCTGGCTGACTTGGCCAAGCTTCTTTCTCGGTTTGGCTGAGAGTTTCGCATACGGCTGGTACATCGCACTCATCTTCGGGCCGCTCTTCAATGTCTTTTCCGCAATGAGTTGGCGTGGAGGTCGATCATGACCGTCGTGCTGAAAACGGATGGCGTAGAGCCGGTCGAAAAGCGTCCGAAGAAAAACTCCAAACAAAATATTACTGCATCTGTTGTTCCGACCACGGCAATCCATCAACAGGGTCCAGTGACCGAACTGCGTGGCAACGATCTCTTTCGCTACCAGGTAGATGTTTGGCAGCGGAGCATACTCTTCTGGGACACCCTGAGACAGCGCGCCAACAACATGCTTGAGCACGAGCGTGCCGGGCTGCCGCCCGTTCTGGACTTCAAGTACGAGATCATTCTGGATGCACGCAACTTTGAAAAACCAGCAAATTATGCGCTCCTGCGCATCACGGAAGTTGGTGAGGATTGCTGGGAGGACTGCGTCGACCCGGACAAGCCGCCAGTGATTGTTGTCGATCCACGTGCCGGACACGGGCCCGGAATCGGTGGCTTCAAGCAAGAATCCGAAGTCGGAATGGCGCTACATGAGGGCCACCCCGTCTACTTCGTTGTGTTCTTCCCGGAGCCGGCCCCAGGTCAGTCGCTGGCAGATGTCCTGCATGCATTGCGGC
Source organism: Alphaproteobacteria bacterium (assembly GCA_018830445.1). Lineage (GTDB taxonomy): Bacteria > Pseudomonadota > Alphaproteobacteria > Rhizobiales > Hyphomicrobiaceae > Filomicrobium. The sequence goes on from JAHJSN010000126.1 coordinate 18,643, forward strand.
GCTTTGTCGAGGAGGTTGCCGGCCGCCATTCTGGTACACCGCCCGTCCTCTACGGCAATTGCCAGGCGGGCTGGGCCGTAACGATGTTGTCGGCAGACTGCGAGGGGCTTGCCGGACCAGCAGTCCTAAACGGTTCGCCATTGTCCTACTGGGCGGGCGAGTCGGGTGTGAACCCGATGCGTGTGTCGGGTGGTCTCCTCGGGGGAGCATGGATAACGCATCTGATTGCAGATCTTGGGAATGGCCGGTTCGATGGCGCTTGGCTTGCCCAGAACTTCGAAAACCTTAAACCGGAAAAAGCCATTTGGGAAAAGTATGCAAGCCTGTTTCATGGCGTCGATACCGAACGTGATCGGTTCCTTGAATTCGAGCGCTGGTGGAATGGGTTTTATTTTCTGAGCCGCGAAGAAATCTTGGCAATCGTTGAGAATCTTTTCATCGGCAACCAGTTGGAACAGGGCCTCATGCGCGTATGCGAGGGCTGTATTGCCGACCTGAGGCGGATCCGCAATCCAATCATCGTATTCGCTTCCTATGGCGATAACATCACCCCGCCCCATCAGGCCTTAGGGTGGATTCCAGCGGTTTACAAGGATACCAATGAACTCAAGCAGGCCGGCCAGAGGATCGTCTATCTAACCAATCCGCACGTCGGCCACCTTGGCATCTTCGTTTCGGGCAAGGTGGCCCGTTTTGAACATCGAGCCATCCTGGAAAGCCTCGACGAGATTGAGGCACTCGATCATGGTCTCTACGAAATGAAGATCGATAACCCATCGGGCGACCCAGATTGTCATAAGCCCGACTATTCCGTTCGCTTTGAGCCACGACAGGTCGGAGATCTGAGGGCGGATTATCCGCGCGCCGCGTTCGAGAAGGTACAGCGGGCCTCAGAGTTCAATGAGACGATGTATCGGACATTCGTTAGCCCCTGGGTGCAGAGCGCATCGAATCCTTGGGTGGCCGAATGGTTGAAGTGGATGCATCCCATGCGCACCAGCCGTTATCTGTTCTCGGAAACATTCAACCCTTGGATGCGCGGGGTTGCGATCCTGGCTGAGACGATCGCGAAAGACCGAAAACCATTCCCCAAGGATCATCCACTCATCGAAAAGGAGCGACAGATGTTTGATGAGGTCAGCTCCACGATCGAGCGCGCTCGTGTTGGGCGCGATGCGGGCTACGAGCAGCTCTTCAGCTTGCTCTATGGCGGACCTGGCAGCATGGAGCCGAGCATCCGGCCTGACGGCGACTTGGCAGAGAAAGCCCATGACAACTAGGCCCCTGATCTTAGTGATCAATAGCGGCTCGTCGAGCATCAAGTTCGCTGCGTTCGATGTCGAACGGGAGGAGCCTAAGCGGGTGTTTGCGGGGACACTTGAGCGAATCGGTCTTGACGCGGGGCGGTTCGTGGCAACGGGCACGGGCGGTGGCGTGCTTGTCGATCAGGGGCAGGAACTCCCCAACCACGTCGTTGCATTGGACCTGCTTCTGGGATGGGTCGAGAACAGCACGTCGCAAGCGGAGATTGTCGCGGTTGGGCATCGTATCGTCCATGGCGGGCCGGACTGCGATTGCGCGCTACCGGTCACTCCTTCCCTTGAGGCGCGATTGAAGAGGCTTATCCCGCTTGCGCCATTACACCTGCCGCACAACCTCGCCGGTATCACGGCAATCCGGTTGCGCCGACCAGACCTTATTCAGGTCGCTTCCTTTGACACGGCATTTCATCATGGCTTGCCACGGGTGGCACAAATGACGGCACTTCCGCGCCGGTTCGAAGGTGATGGCATCAGGCGCTACGGCTTCCATGGACTATCCTATGAATACGTCATCGAGGAGATTAGACGTCGGGACGGGCCGGCGGGAGCAAATGCAAGAATCATCGTCGCACATCTTGGTAACGGTGCTTCGATGGCAGCCATAAAGAATGGGCAAAGTGTTGAGACCACGATGGGCTTCAGCACGCTCGCGGGCCTACCGATGGGGACGCGCCCTGGCGGTCTCGACCCTGGGATCCTGCTGCATCTCTTGATCGAGAAGAAGATGAAACCGGAGGCACTGCAGCACTTGCTTTATGAGCATTCGGGACTGATAGGGATCTCCGGCTTCAGCCGTAGCATGGCAGACCTTATCGAGCATCAAGAGTTGCCAGCAGTGCGGGAGGCCATCGAATATTTTTGCCACCATGCCCGACGGCATCTGGCCGGTCTTACCGCCTCGCTCGGAGGACTTGATCGCGTGGTGTTCACGGGCGGCATCGGTGCCAATTCGCCTGAGATCCGAGCGCGCATTTGTGAAGGGCTGGACTATCTCGGCATCATTATTGATCCGGATCGTAACAAGGCCAGGCAACGGGTCATTTCCGCGGAAAGTATTCCAGTACATATCGAGGCCTTCAAGACCGACGAGGAGTTCGTCATCGCTCGGCATGTTCAGGGCACACTGCGTAAATCGAAGCTGGCTGGAAAGGCTCATGCCCATGTCTGAGAGCCCCGCCAATCTGGACGAGTTGATTGGGCGCGCAAAAATGCGTCCAACTATCCGCGTCGCTGTCGTCGAGGCCCATCAAGCCCTCGTAGTCAAGGCCGTACATGAGGCAACGTTGCTTGGACTGATTGAAGCAACACTCATTGGCAACCGCGATGCGATCCTGAAATGCACAAAGGATGTCGGACTGACGATTGAGGCTGACCAAATCATCGGCACAACGGACGCTGCTGCCGCTGCTCGCAAAGGCGTCGAATTGGTCAAGTCTGGCCACGTCGATGCGGTGATGAAGGGAAACATCCACACCGATATCGTCATGAGGGCGTTGCTCGATTCCAAAAGTGGCCTGAGGGTTCCATTCCGGCGCGTCAGCCACGTTTTTCTCGTCGATGTGCCGACCTACCCAAAACTCCTGGCGGTGACCGACGCGGCAATCAATATCGCCCCCGATCTTATGGCCAAGGCGCAGATCCTCGAGAACGCGATCGAACTGCTTCACCTGATCGGAGTTGAAACACCAAAAGCCGCGGTACTTTCCGCCGTCGAGACCATCAATCCGGCCATTGTCTCGACATTGGACGCAGCCGGCCTCACGATGATGAGCAGTCGGGGACAGATTGCGGGCGCAATTGTCGATGGTCCATTTGCCTTCGACAACGCGATTTCAAAGAGAGCAGCACGCGAAAAAGGAATCGTCTCAGAAGTTGCCGGAGATGCCGACATCCTTCTCGTGCCCGATCTGATCTCCGGAAACATCCTGGCGAAGTGCCTCGAATATCTGGCCGGTGCAACAGCGGCCGGCATGGTGATGGGGCTGTCCGTGCCCGTAGTTCTTTCATCGCGCGCCGATCCTCCAGCTGCACGTCTGGCGGCATTGGCGATTGCGGTATTGATACACCGCGTCGCGCGCGATGAAGTCAGGCCTGAGCCGGAGGAGGGTTCGGCAATTCATTGTGCGGTTCAGCCCGAGAGTGCCTGCTGCCGGGTCGGAGTGTAACCCATGCAGGATGTACCAACGAAGAGAACCAAACAATTGGCCAAGCTCCCGCCCTGCCATGTCGTCGAGACGGATTCTCCTATCGCTCTTGATCGACCCACGCATGCTGCACTCGGCCGATTGACAGGCGGCATTTCACCGGTCGCACTTAGCCTTGCCTATTCCGACTGGATCCAGCACCTCATGCTGTCGCCTGACAAGCACATCGACTTGGTTCTCAAGGCGCAACGCGCCTGGTCGCAATATCTCGGATACTGCATAAGGTCGTGCGCTGATCCCTCCTGTGCCTCCTGCGTTGCTCCCTTGCCGCAGGACAAACGCTTCAAGAATGAGGCCTGGCAGGCTTGGCCGTACCTTCAGATTCAGCAGGGATTTTTGTTGACGCAACAGTGGTGGCAGGACGCCACGACAAATATCACCGGTGTCTCAAAGCATCATGAGGAAGTTGTTTCATTTGTCGCACGTCAACTTCTCGACACCCTATCCCCGGCGAATTTTCCGGCAACGAACCCCGAGGTGTTGGAGGAGACCGTTGCAACCCGAGGCCAGAATTTCGTGAAGGGTGCCGCGCACCTCATGGAAGATCTGCAACGTCATATACGCAGCAGGCCACCCGTTGGCACAGAAAACTATGTCGTCGGGCGCGATGTGGCCACCACCCCAGGCCAAGTCGTTTTTCGCAACGAATTGATCGAGCTGATCCAATACGCACCAGCAACCGATGTCGTGCATCCCGAGCCTGTGCTGATCGTGCCGGCCTGGATCATGAAGTACTATATCCTCGACCTCAGCCCTGAAAATTCACTGGTAAGATTCTTGGTCGGACAGGGGCATACGGTCTTCATGGTCTCATGGAAAAATCCGGGTGTCGAAGATCGCAATTTCGGCATGGAGGATTATCGAACACGCGGCGTCATGACCGCATTGGATGTGGTGGAGTCGATCTTTCCCGGTCGGCGCATCCATGGTGCCGGCTATTGTCTCGGCGGCACTCTTCTGTCGATCGCCGCGGCTGCCATGGCCCGAGACGTTGATGACCGGATCGCCACCTTGACCCTTTTCGCGGCCCAGACCGATTTTACAGAGGCCGGCGAACTGATGCTGTTCATCGACGAGGCCGAAGTTGGCTTTCTTGAGAGCATCATGGCGGAAAAAGGATATCTCGATTCAAAGCAGATGGCTGGCGCGTTCCAGCTACTACGCTCAAATGACCTCGTTTGGTCCGCCATGGTGCAAAACTATCTCATGGGAAAGCGACGGCCCATGTTCGATCTCATGGTGTGGAACGCCGATGCCACACGCATGCCAGCGCGGATGCACTCGGAATACCTGCGGCAGCTTTTCCTGGATAACGATCTGGCCGATGAACGCTATCGCGCCGATGGGCGGCCGGTTTCGTTGCGAGACATTCGCATTCCCATCTTCGCCGTGAGCACGCTCTCTGATCACGTTGCCCCCTGGCGGTCGGTCTACAAGATCCACGCCCAAACCAATGCCGATGTCACGTTCGTGCTGTCCAGCGGTGGTCACAATGCCGGCATCGTCAACCCACCTAAGAACTCAAAACGCTTCCACCAGATCGCGACACACGATGATCTAGCGGCCTATCTCGATCCTGATAGCTGGCAGGAGCGCGCGGTTCATCATGACGGCTCCTGGTGGCCGTGTTGGCAGGCTTGGCTTACCGAACATTCTGGTGATCCCGTCGGGGCCCCGCCGATGGGCGGAGGCCGAAAGGGTTCCGTGCCGCTCGGCGACGCTCCAGGCACATACGTACTCGCGCCCTAAGGCAGCGAAGGCCGCTGACGTGTCGCCGATGAAACTATGTAAGAAAGGGGGCCTCTGATGGAAGTGATTGATCTAAAAGGCCGCAAAGGATTGGTGGTTGGTATTGCGAACGAACACAGTCTGGCTTGGTCTGCTGCAAAGCACTTCCGCAATGCCGGGGCTGATCTCGCAATTACATATTTGAACGACAAGGCAGAGGCTTATGTTGAACCGCTAGCGAAAGAGGCGGAAGCAGCAATCTTTATGCCGTGTGATGTTGCCAAGCCGGGCGATCTGGAGGCTGTGTTTGCCGAGATCAACGCAAAGTGGGGCCGTCTTGATTTTCTGCTTCACTCGATCGCCTGGGCGCGGAAGGAGGATCTGAACGGCCGCCTGACGGATTGCTCCGCCGAGGGCTTTGCAGAATCAATGCTAATCTCCGTGCACTCCTTTATTCGCATGGCAAAGTTCGCCGAGCCGTTGATGCAGAGCGGCGGCAGCATGATGACCATGAGCTACTACGGCGCCGAAAAAGTCGTCGACCATTACAATGTTATGGGACCGGTAAAAGCAGCGCTCGAGGCTTCCGTGCGCTATCTCGCCCACGAGTTGGGGCGCACGTCGATTCGCGTCAATGCGATCTCGGCTGGCGCGGTAGCAACGCGGGCGGCCTCAGGTATTGAGCATTTCGACGAACTCTTGAACGAAACCGTGCACAAAGCGCCTCTGCGGCGGACGGTGGAGGCGTGCGAAGTCGGTCGCGCAGCCTTAGTGCTGGCGAGCGATTACTCAAGCGCGATTACGGGTGAAACGCTACACGTCGATGCGGGCTTTCATATCGAAGGGATGGTATTTCACTGATGCTGGAGTTCGGCCAAGAGAAAGAATTGACGCGCACAGATCCGGTCTGCAGAAAGACCTTGACGCTGGATCAAGTCGTCGCCCAAGAGGAGCATAACGGGTGGGCATACTTCTTCTGCTCGTACGCTTGCCAAAAGACCTTTCTTGAAGATCCAAAGCATTACGCAACGAATGATATTAATTTGGCTTCAAAGGCTGGCCAAGGCAGTCCGTGACGGCGTTTCCCAATTCGTTCTCGGGCCTCAGGTGACGTTCGATCCAATACTACCGGAAGCCGTAGTAGGCTTGCTGGGCGGATTATTTGTAACATTGTGTAACTCCCGCCACCATCGTGATTGACTCCATCATGAGCTTTTGCTGCTCTCCGCTTGGGCTTTGTTTGGGTGCTGGCTGAACATCGAGTTCAGGCCATTCCTCCATTGCTTATCAGGGGCGAGCCTCGGCGACAGGTGAGGTTGGCGCGCCTGGCACCGATGATGCCTGCAAGTTCCCGTTTCCAGAAATCTCCGCCTGCGGAGTACTGATCTATGTCAACGCCTGCGCGATGGAGACGTGCTCAAATTTAATAGCCTTAAATGGGGTTGGATCGCATGGGCAGGGGCCGCAAGAGGCTGCTGAAGATGATCCTGGTGTTCGCTATCGCGTTCAATCAGCTCGCAGCAGGCTTGGCTCATGCGGGTATGCTGGAAGGGCACAATCATCTACAGCATGATCACGCCTCGGCTGAGCAGCCACATGATCATAGCGTGGCTCCTGTTAAGGGCGGACATGAGCACAACCAAGCCGTGTTGCCGAATGTCGGCAACACGGCTGGTAACGGCATTCCAGCTGGTTTGCCGAACAACAGTCAGCACGATAAAAATCCCTGTTGCGCCGTAGGCTTCAGCCCTTGCGGTGTGATTTTACCTGTTCCGCTTGGCATTCCCAAACCTGCTGGATTGATACTGGCGAATGGTTCTTGGGAACCTGACAGCCCGAAATCTTGGCGCATTGCGCCATTGCTGCGCCCGCCGATTTTCATCTTCTGATCGCCGTCCTCACGCTTGACAGCTGCTCGCGCTGACGTGCGCCCACTCTCGATGGCAATCGAAGAGGGTCGTTCCTAGCCTATCCATGTCTGAAGATGTCGGTGGTTGCGAGGCGCAACAGCGGAACGGTGAATTGCTTCAGGCTGGGCACCCTCGTACCACGCCGACATTCGCGGATAATTGCGCATGGGGCGCACCGGGGATGATGGCGTTGAGGGCTAATTCGGAGCGGTGATCAGAACTCCCCACATCCCGGTGCAGAGCCGGTCTCTCGCAAATCAAAATTAATTGCCCCCCGCCTTTCGGTCCCAATGCGTGTGACCCGTCGGTGGGCCTCCACTACGGAGCACTCAAATGAACACCGCCCAAAAACCAGCACCAAATGAACAACCGTCTATGCCAAAGCCTGGGAGTGTAAGGGACGTCACGGACGAAGCAGTGCCTCTTGATCCGCGCCTGCAAAGGCTGCTCGTGAAAAACCGCAGTAGCTTCCTGAGTTATTTGCTGAGACGGCTTGGTGATCGTGATGAGGCTGAAGATGTTCTCCAGGATTTCTGCATTCGGGTGATCAGGAAAGCCAGCCAGATCAGGGATGGCGGTGCGGCTGAGGGTTGGCTTCGTGCCGTCCTGAAATCGACGCTGATGGACCACTTCAGGAGCAGGTCATCCAAGAGGCAAGCCCACCAGAAGATGGTTGCTGAATGGTCTGCAACGGCAGAGCAACTCGAACCAGAGATCGACGAAGATCAGGCTATAGAAAGCGACGATTGCACCTGTCTTTACGGCTTGTTGCCGAAACTGAAGCCTGAGTATGCGGAGGCAATTACTCTCGTCGATTTGGCAGAGCGGACCCCTACGGACGCCGCCCATGATCTTGGAATCGCGGCCGGTACGATGCGTGTTCGACTCCACCGGGCCCGGCATGCCCTTAAATATGAGCTTGAGCAATCATGCGGCGGATGTCGGGAGCATGGATGCGCCTCGTCGTCAAAAAGACCAAGCTTTTCAACGGGACAAGACGAATTCGTGGGTTGCCAAACCGCCGATGAGATCGAAGTCGTCGGGCAGGAGCGGTGAACAGATGCAAGATCGTAGACTGTAACGTCGGCGCCGCTACGGCGTCTTACCAGAGTGCGACCGAAGGCGCGGGCTAAGCCCTGGGACGCGCATTGTCACGTTGATTGGAGCGTGGCGAATAGGAATCAAGCTTGCCAAATGTTAACCGGCTCGAACTGAGGAGAATTCATGAAGGGGTTAACCGTATCGAGTTTTGCCTTCGCGGTAGCAATCCTTGTGCTTGCGGGGATGCTGATGGCGCATTTCGGAGTCTTCGGTAGGGCCAGCACGTCGCCGAACGGCGTCATCGTTCCAGCGGTGTCTGGCGAAGCGCTCGCAGGTCAGGCCATTTTCGAAGCAAATTGTGCGTCATGTCACGGAATTAATGGCGTGGGAACGAACAAAGGCCCGCCACTTGTTCACGACATCTACAATCCTGGCCATCATAGCGATGATGCGTTTTATCGGGCCGTTCGCAACGGTGTCCATCAGCATCACTGGCCATTCGGCAATATGCCCGCACAGACGCAAGTCTCAGAGTCCCAAGTCGCTCAGATACTGAGTTACGTCCGGGAGCTGCAGGCCGCAATTGGCATACATTACCGACCGCACCGCATGTAGACCCAAACGGAGGGAACCAGGACCGGGTGCCCCCGGGATGCCGACGGTATTGCAAGAATGGAACGCGATCTCTGGTGAATTATAGCTACGGGCTAACGGAGGCAAACTCGCGAGGAGAACCGTCATACACGGCAACGACTTGTTTCATAGTTGGGGCAGTATCTTTACCGGTCCGGTTATCGTGGTTGCGCTGATATTTATTCTCTTCGTCATTTGGGCGGGAGGCAAAAACAGGACGCAGCGTGGGAACGAAAATGCAGTCGGCGATCCGCGAGAAATCTTGGATCAACGGTTCGCGCGCGGTGAAATTGGCTAGGATGAGTATCTGCGCAAGCGCGCAACACTCGAATCTTAGGCGCATCAAGCTCGGCTTGTCTCGCGACGTCCTGCCCAGACGCAAGTCATCGACGATCGGGTCGAGAGGATTGTGCACCGCGTCCGCCTGAAAAGTCGATCAACGATTCAAGTATTCGTCTCTTCGAATGCAATTCCATTCGAAGAGACCAGAAACCTCTCACGCCTTCGACGCTGTAACGCACCGCCCCAGAGCGCGTCTATTGATGTGATTGAGTCAACAGCGCTTGAACTGCGCGGTCGAGCGCGCACGACTTCTGGGCGTGCCTGACGAAGCGGGCGACAAAGGATGGCAATTATGGGTACGGTCGTTGAAATTTCCGGGAACGCCGAAAGGCCAGCCGCAACGGTACAGCGTGGCGCGGCACATCTCGATCTGGCTGTTGGCGGTATGACGTGTCGTCATTGTCCGCCAAAGGTTGAGAAGACCATCCAGGACATCGAAGGCGTCAGTGCGGCAAGGGTCAATTCATCGACCGCAACTGCAAGCATCGACTATGATCCAAACGTTACGTCGGTAAGAGAGCTGGCTGGCGCAATCCGTTCTGCGGGCTACCGTGCCGGCACCGCCAAAACGCGGTTCTTGATCAAAAACATGCACTGCTCCTCCTGCGTGGTACGAATTGAATCGGCACTGCAGATGACGCCGGGCGTCGTATCGGCGCGCGCAAATCTCGGTCCCAATGCTGTCGACGTAGAGTATCAGCCAGAACTGGTGGACTTCGATGGCATTCGGCGCGCGATCGAGTCGGCCGGCCACAAAATCCTCGAGGCCAATCCAGCCCAAGTAAAGGCTGCCGTCGAAGACGATGTCGATCCCGAAGAGGCTGCTCGTGAGGATGAATACCGCACTCTGATGCAGAAATTCTGGTTTGCGGCTGTCGTTTCCGTTCCCGTCATGGTGCTTAGCTATCCCGATCTGATCCCCGGCCTGCGCGACTGGATGCCGATGGGCAGCGAAACCCGGCGGATTGTCTGGGCGCTTCTCGGTGTCTTGACGCTGCCCGTCCTCGTGTGGTCCGGGTCGCAGTTCTTCACAGGCATGTGGGATGGACTCAAGCACCGCTCAGCGAACATGCACACGTTGATCGCTATAGGAGTCACAGCTGCGTTCCTTTATTCGGTGGTCGCAGTCTCCTATCCCGGCATGTTCCCGAAAGTCGAGCTTGCCGAAGTGTTTTGGGACGTGACAACCGTTGTCATTGCCCTGGTCGTCCTAGGCTTGGCTCTTGAACTCAAGGCGAAGGGACGAACCTCGGAGGCTATCAAGAAGTTGATGGGGCTCCAGGCCAAGACGGCCAGGGTCATCCGCGACGGCAAGGAGATTGAACTGCCTGTCGAAGAGGTCGTGGCGGGAGATATCGTCATGGTCCGGCCAGGCGAGAAAATTCCCGTGGACGGCGTTTTGACCGACGGTTCGAGTGCCGTGGACGAATCCATGATCACTGGCGAATCCATGCCAATCGAAAAACAGGTTGGTGATGAGGCGATCGGTGGAACCCTCAACAAGACCGGGAGCTTCAAATTTCGTGCGACCAGAGTTGGCAAGGATACAGCACTCGCAAGCATCATCCGGATGGTCAAAGACGCCCAGGGTTCAAAGGCTCCTATCCAGAGGGTTGTTGACCAGGTGTCCGGGTACTTTGTTCCGACGGTCATGATCTTGGGCGTTCTCGCCTTTATCGCCTGGTATCTGTTCGGCCCTGAACCACGCATCGTTTACGCCACGATAGTCTTGGTTACGACGCTCATCATTGCCTGCCCCTGTGCGTTGGGTTTGGCGACGCCCACGTCCCTCACTGTTGGGATCGGTAAGGGAGCGGAAAACGGCATATTGATCCGCTCAGGCGATGCACTGCAAACGTCCGAAAAACTCAATACCCTTATTCTGGACAAGACTGGAACGATTACACGCGGCGAACCGGCCCTGACCGACGTTGTGCCCATCGGCGGTCATGACGAGGCTGAGGTTTTACGCCTTGCTGCCTCCTTGGAACGCGGCTCCGAGCACCCCCTGGGTGAGGCAATCGTAAGTGGTGCCCGGAAGCGTGGGATTGAGCTTACCGACGCCAAGGAGTTTGCAGCTATTCCAGGTCATGGCGTTCGCGGCCTCATCGATGGCAAGGAAGTCCTTCTCGGCAATGCCAAGTTGATGCGCGACCGTGGCATCGCAATAGAAGAGCTCAGCGCCGATTGGGAACGTCTCGCCAGCGGGGGCAAGACGCCAATGTACATCGCCGTCGATGAACGATCAGCGGGTCTTGTGGCGGTTGCAGACACGGTCAAGCCAGACTCAAAGGAAGCCATCAAGCTTCTCAAAGCCATGGGCATTGAAGTCATCATGCTCACTGGTGATAACCAGCGAACAGCCGATGCGATTGCGCGAGAAGTCGGCGTCGATCGTGTGCTGGCGGAAGTACTTCCAGATGAAAAAGCCCATGAGGTCCAGAAGCTTCAGCTCGAGGGCAAGAAGGTCGGCATGGTGGGCGACGGGATCAATGATGCTCCCGCTCTCGCGCAGGCCGACGTTGGCTTTGCAATCGGCACGGGAACGGATGTGGCGATCGAGGCCAGCGACGTCACCCTGATCAAGGGCTCACTTATCGGTGTGGTGACGGCCATTGAAATCAGCCGGGCTACTATGACGAACGTCCGCCAGAACCTTGTTGGTGCCTTCGGGTACAACGCGGCTGGGCTGCCCGTTGCGATGGGCTTGCTGTACCCGTTCTTCGGGCTGCTGCTCTCGCCGCTCATCGCGGCGGCAGCCATGGCCTTCAGTTCCGTGACGGTGGTCACCAATGCAAACCGACTGCGTTACTTCGAACCAAAGAGGACAGCAAAATGACACCTGATCGTTGGTTGGTCCTGATTAGCGGATTACTACTTGTCGCTTTCATCGTTTGGTTTTTCTGGATGAATCGCGCCAAGGGCGTGAAGGCCTCCGAAACCTCAAGCGGTCATCAAGAAGTGATGGTCCTGGTCAAGGGCGGATACACACCCGATACGATTATCGTCAGGCGCGGCAAGCCCGTGCGACTCAATTTTCGGCGCGAGGAAACGGCCTCGTGTTCCGAGAAAGTCATCTTCGCCGATTTCAAAAAAAGCGCAGATCTGCCCACTGGAGAGACGGTCGCGGTCGAGTTCCTGCCAGACAAGCCCGGCGAGTACGAATTCGGATGCGCGATGGGAATGTTTCGCGGCAAGCTTATCGTTGAGTAGGGCAAACGATGTTGACGTCCGCCCTGGAAATCATGGTCACATGGACGATCCTGGGCCTCGAATTCGCTGCACTACTAGCGGTTATTTTGGGCTTCGGTTGGAGCGTGTACCGCTTGTCCTTATCCAGTGCCAGATCAACGAGGCATGACGGCTATGAGTCCTTAAGGCGTGATCTTGGACGCAGCACGCTTATCGCTCTCGAGCTGCTTGTCGCGGCCGATATCCTGCGCTCGCTAGTCCTTGAACTGTCTTTGCCAAATGTGTCGGTGCTGGCGGCCCTTGTGGCAATTCGAACGTTTCTGAGCTTCTCGATAAATGTCGAACTCTATGGATGCTGGCCTTGGGATCGGCAGAAATTCAAGAGTGCCACTGAATCTCCTGAGCATCATGGGGCTGTTGGATAATAGGTCAAAAACCAAAGCATAGTCACATGGGCATCAATCGAAAAAGGAAAACACATGGCCACTCATAATCACGCAAAAGATGAGAAAAGCGGGCTGGGCGCGCTATTAAGGTCGCGTGCAGGATTTCTACTGATGACAATTGCCGCCATCGGAGCCGCCACTCTCACGTACCTTCATCTGCAACATATTCCACGAGAGTATCTTCTCATCGGTGCACTCTTGGCAGTCTGTGTTGGCGTGCATGGCTTTGCGCATGGTGGGCATGGATCACATGGTTCGGGCGATCAGGCCGGCAAATAAGGACACGAGCTATGCATGACGTTTCGGATTCCTATGGGCTTTGGCTATTGGTGGTTGTTAATTCGGCCATTTTCATTCTCTTTGCCTTTAGCTTTTTCAAGCCTCAAACGATGCGAGATTGGAGGTCATTCGGCGCCTTCAGTGCGTTTCTTATTGCGCTCTTTACCGAGATGTACGGCTTTCCACTTACAATCTTCTTCCTGTCAGGGTGGCTCCAAGAAAACTATCCAAACGTCGATTGGTTCGCTCACGACTCTGGCCATCTCTTGGAAATGTTGTTTGGCTGGAAGGCCAACCCGCACTTTGGCCCATTCCACCTCCTGAGCTTCATCTTCATCGGCGGAGGGTTCTGGTTGCTCTCGGCGGCTTGGGCCGTGCTTTATCAGGCACAGAAAAGCGGCACTTTGGCCCAACGCGGTCCCTACGCCTACGTGCGACACCCTCAATACGGTGGCTTCGTTCTCATCCTGATCGGCTTTCTATTCCAATGGCCAACCATTCTCACACTGGCGATGTTCCCTGTGCTGCTGGTCATGTACTGGCGATTGGCGCTGACTGAAGAAAGAGAAGTGGAGGCCGAACTTGGGGACGTCTATCGGCGCTACGCCGCGCGCGTACCGCGTCGCTTCATTCCACGATGGAAAGACCTCTTCGACCGACCCGTCGTCGAACAGGACCAACCGTGATTTCGTGGGGCCTCTTCAGATCAAGCTTTTCCAATTGGGAGTTCAAAGAAAACCCGGGGCAGAACGATGGCTTGTATTCAAAACATAACGTTTGACGAGATCGAGAAAGGCAGAAGCACAACGTTTTCGCGAACTTTGTCGCAAAACAACATCAGCCTGTTTGCTGCCATGTCAGGAGACGTCAATCCTGCCCATATGGACGAAAAATTCGCGAAGGGCGACCTCTTTCACAACGTCATTGCTCATGGGATGTGGGGCGGTGCACTGATCTCCGCATTGCTCGGGACTGAACTTCCCGGACCGGGCACGATCTATGTCGAGCAAACGTTTCGGTTCCTCCGACCAGTCTACCTTGCAGACACAGTGACCGTCCGCATCACAGTAGCGGCCAAGCAGCAAGCGAAGCACCATGTGACACTTGACTGCAAGGTAACGAACCAAAACGAGATTGTTGTGATCGAGGGTTCGGCCGAGGTCATCGCCCCGACCACGAAAATCTGCTTTGAACGACCGGCATTACCCGCCGTTGAGATCCGCACGGTCGAGGCAAGCGGCCCGTCAAATTTGCGCCAACGCGAGGATTCGCAACCGCTTAAAAGCGGAGGAATAACATGATTAGTAATGCGAAATCCCAAACATCAAGTCCTTCGCTCATAGAGCGTGGTGGTCGCCGCTTTCTCTCTTTTGCTTCCCGTCACGGCACGCCGATCGTGTTCACGGGCGTGTTGGTCTGGGTACTCTGGTGGGGGCATGTGCCAAACGTCACAACTGTCGACGAGGCCATGCAGCATGTCTCGTGGGTCGGCGTCTTTGCGTTGGTCTACGTAGGGCTCCAAGCGCGGGCTGTTCTGGCACAGCCACGAAGTGGCGTGATGCATTCCGTGATGGAAATCGTGGTCTCACTGCTGCCGCTCTTTGTCGTTGGTTACGCAATGGTGGATTGGCTGCGTGGTGCGAACCCGCTGAACGTATTCCAGGTCATCGTTATGGTGCAGGCAGCACTGGCTAGCCTCATCGATGTCGTGATCTTCACCTGGTTCTCACTGCGCCTGAACAAATTGTCAATTCAGTCGATCGCGACGCACACTGGCTAGAGACGAAGCGAGGTGAGAATGGCCATTTCGATTTTGAGCATCAACCTGGAAACCGTGCGTGACGGAATGGCGAGGATTGATCCATGACGATGAACACTATCGGTGTGCCGCAAGGCGGCGAGGAGGAAGAAGTCAAAAGGCGGGACTTCCTGGTCGTGGCAGGGAACGCATTCGCCGCTGTCGGAGCAGCGGCCACTCTCTGGCCCTTCATAGACAGCATGAATCCGTCTTCCGATGTTTCCGCACTTGCCTCAACGCAGATTGATCTTGGCCCTATCGCCTTGGGTCAGCGCATCACTGTGATGTGGCAAGGAAAGCCGGTTTTCATCGACCACCGGACTTCTAATCAAATCGCCCTTGCCAAAGCAGATGATGGGAATGCGGGCTTGATCGATCCAGCAACCGACGCCTCGCGTGTACAAAGAGAGGATTGGCTGATCATGATCGGGGTCTGCACCCACCTGGGGTGCATTCCCTTGGGGCAGAAGTCTGGTGATCCGCTGGGCCAGTGGAGCGGCTGGTTCTGCCCCTGCCACGGCTCGCACTACGACACTGCGGGTCGGATACGGAAGGGTCCTGCACCGCGGAATCTCGACCTACCGCCGTATAAGTTCATAACCGACACAATCGTACAAATTGGGTGAGGCCGTCCAAGTACTTCAGGAAGTTGGTGCGCTGATGTCGTCGCATATCTCAGAGAAACGACAATCTTGGGGCTCCAAATCGGTGCGTATTATGGACCCAGCATAGTCCTTAGAAGACGGGCCGCCGAGTGGGTGGGGATGGATGATAAAAACAGCAAATATCCAGCGCATGTCAGGCCTGATGATTGTCATCGCAATCGCCTTGGGGCTTCTGAGCGCCAATACAATATACGCGGAACTCTACTTCAAAGTCCACCACCTAAGAATTCACATTGGAATTGAAGACTTTTCTTTGTCGAGGCCGCTAATTGATTGGATCAACGAAGGCCTCATGGTGTTCTTCTTCCTGCTTGTAGGTCTTGAGATAAAGAAGGAAATTCTGGAGGGTCAGATCTCGAAGCCCTCGCAGATTGCCTTGCCGGCCTTTTCAGCATTGGGCGGGATGGTACTTCCTGCGATTATCTATGCGGTCTTTAATTGGAACGACTCTGTTGCACTTCAGGGATGGGCAATACCGACAGCTACCGACATCGTTCTCGCGCTTGGCATTCTCTCGATTCTCGGCACACGGATTCCGAGCGGCCTCACCGTCTTTCTAATGGCGGTGGCAATTTTCGATGACATTGTCGCAGTGCTGATTATTGGTCTTTTCTACGGAGAGCAATTATCCGCGCTACCACTATTTGTCGCCATCGGCGCAACTATTCTGCTCTTTCTCATAAACGCCTACAGAATGACGGGAATGTGGGGCTATCTGATCGTAGGCTTGGTATTGTGGGTCGCGCTACTCGAGTCAGGTGTGGAGGCGTCTCTGGCCGGGATCATCATCGCACTTGCTGTTCCGATGAGGTCAAGACCTGGTGGTGATCTGTCGCCCGTGCGCCTGCTTGAGAAAAAAATCCAGCCAATCGTGGCTCTCGCAATCGTTCCTCTGTTCGCGTTCTTGAATGCCGGCATCGAGCTTGATGAGCCGATCAGCGATACGCTAACGGCACCCATACCTCTTGGAATTATTCTTGGGCTCGTCATCGGAAAGCAGTTCGGTATTTTCGGCGCTGCCCTCATTGCTGTCGGCTTGGGACTTGGGAAGCTGCCTGCCAATGTGACATGGGGCCAGGTTTACGGCGCATCTCTGCTCGCGGGGATCGGATTTACGATGAGTCTGTTTGTTGCCACGCTGGCATTCGAAGAGGCCGGTTTGGTCGCCTCGGCCAAAGTCGCGGTGCTGACAGCTTCGCTCCTATCTGCGGTGGCCGGCCTCGCGGTTCTGCTCATGACGACACCCAGGCTACGCCAGTTGCCTACTGCCAAACCCGGCTAAGCCTTAGAAAAAGCGGTTGGCCATGTTGCGATTGGCCGCGAATTTTTATCCGTCCAAACCTGGAAGTGGCATGTGTTTTTCTCAGACGGCAAGTTTTGCGGCAGCGACCGTACTCGTCTCCGGCGGCGCGTACGCAGTTTGGAAAGCTCAGACCGTAAACTTGCGCTATGTCCCACTTGCCATGATGCCTGTCCTCGCAGGCCTCCAACAGTTCATGGAAGGCCACGTTTGGATGGGCCTGGAAGCGGCTGATTCAGGTATGGTCTGGTGGGCGGCAATGGGTTTTATTCTCTTTTCGTGGCTGATGTGGCCGACGTGGATCCCCTTCAGCATGTATGCCCTTGAGCCGCCGCGCAGTGACCGCAAACAGGCACTTTTGGTCTTCGCGGTCGCCGGCTTGGCCTTCGGCCTGCTTCTCTATGTGCCACATCTCATGAATCCAGATTGGGTCAAAGTCTCTATTAATCGGCAGTCAATTGCATATGAAGATACAATGTTTTTGGATTACTTCATGCCGCGAGAGCTTACCTATTTGATATACCTGGCACTAATTATTACTCCGCCAATGTTGTCACACTATTTTCATATGCGGCTTTTCGGAGTCACGCTGGTTTCCGTCGTTCTCGTCGTCTGGATCTTTCTCAGTTACGCCTATATATCATTTTTCTGCCTACTTGCAGGCCTCGGCACGATCCATCTCATTTACATAATCGCAAACAATAAGTGTAGGCGGGAATGCCCTGAACTCTTTCGATAAAGAACGCGATAAAATCGAGGCCCTCGGCGTGGTGGTACTTGAGTTGCCGCTCCCGGACGCTTTTCGCAGTAGTAGCCTAGAGGCACTAATCACCGTCATCCCGATTGACCTTTCCAATGGCGTTAACTTGGTTCAATCGGTGAAGCACAAGAAACACAAGTCCAGGAACAACGATCCATTGAGCAAGTGGTGAAAGGCCGAGATCATATCCCAGAATGTTAAAAACCGGCATTGAGTTAGCATATTGCCAGGACTGGCGAATATAGACATTAAACCATTCGCTAAAGCCTGTATAAACCACACCTATAAAGACAGCCGTAAGAGCAACCTGCCAATATAGATCCGTGGGCCAAATCTGTGACCGCCAAAGAAATACCGATACCAACATGGCGGACAAAGCGATCATTACGTCACCAATTGTACAGTGCACGATCGCCACGATGAGGTCTTCGGATGATTCAGTTTGCCAGATTGTGTAAAGAGGAAGTTGGAACACCTCCCACACGAGATGGCCGGCAGCGCTCAGCGCGAGGTAGCAAGCTAGAGCTGCCCATTGAGTGCGTCGGTTGAGACTTGCCCCTACCTGATTTCTCTCTTGTTTCAACGCGCCATTCCATTGCTACAGATTGTGTTGCGCCGGGAAAAGTCCTCACCAGACGCGCTTGAAGATTCCATTCCAGAGGTACTGCCAGATTGTCGGTGGAAACCAAAGCCTGTTGGGCAAGTCAACCGCGCGTGGCCTCATCCGGCCGGCAAGGACATCATCGATTGCCTGAACCAGGAACGGCAGGGCAACCCCCAATTGAACGTAGGGATAAGTCGTGATGTTGTCAGTTTTTGTGAAACGGACATTCGCCTGGTAAAGGACAGCACCGGTGTCAACGCCCTCGTCAATTACGTGAACCGTAATTCCTGCATGTTCAAGATCATTTGACACAAGCGCCCAATAGGCAGGGTGCTGGCCGCGATACTTCGGGTTGATCCCAGCGTGGTAGTTGATGAATGGCGCCGGAATGGAATGTAAAGTGCGGCGGCCAATAATGCGCGTTCCGTAGACTAGAACGACAGATGGCTGTAACGCGACAAGCATGCCGCGCGTATCTTCCGAATTTACCGAGCCGACTGGAAAAACGGAAATTGAAGAAGCCACGGATCGATCGAGACCGTGCGTTCCGCAAATCTCTGAAATACGACTGTCGCTCAACTTCCCAACAATTCGCGCCGCTAGACTTCCGGCGACCTGACCGATAGTCCTGACCGGTCCCAAGAGCCGCAGCCGGCGTTTGATGATCTGTGATTTCGTCTCAGCCGGTTCCCTGATGACCACAAGATCCGGGTATTTGCTCGCCAAATAGTTCGCCACAATCGCAGCGAGCGGCCCTTCGGCGGTCAAGAGTACGATTTTCTGAGGATCGCCAAGGTCTTCTGTGGCTTTTTCTACGTCCACGTTTTTCGCAACACCGAGCTTGTTGATCTGAAATTCACGCAACTGCTGTTGCGCTGATATCCGAGGGCAACTGTTTTCTCAGTTGCGGCCGTAACAAGCCAAATGAGGCTCATGGTGACATTTGTGGTGATTTTGCTTTACACGATGGTGGTGGTAGCCGTGATCGGCTGCGTGGTATTCACAGGCACTATGAGAAGTTACGCAACCGACGAAGCGCCAATGATGATGGTGTGAATTGTGCCCGACCGAAGTGGCAGAAAGCGGGTCAGAAAAGCCAAGGTCCAGAAGTTAGATCACCTTCTGCCCGTCGGCATAGATCACTACATCGGCTGCATTGCTCGAAACGTTTTCCGCAAATGAGGTCCCGGTCATGGCCAAAACAGCTGCCAATACAATGAAAAACCTTGTCATATGCATATCCTTCACGGCTGGTATTTGAGAGTCTCCAGATCAACAACCGGGCTACGTGTGAGAGTCCCAGGGCACCAAGCTAAGGAATGGTACCCTGGTCATCATCATTTGGTCGGCTCGATCTTCGTAACGGTAATTTGCCCGTTGACGCGCTCGGCTGCGAATTTCACCTTGTCGCCCGGCTTAACGGCACTCAGCATCTCGTCGTCCTTGGCTTTGAACACCATCGTCATGGCGCCCATGTCAAGATTTGGTATGGGTTCATGCTTGATGGTCATTTTGCCGGTATCGGTATTGATCTTCGTCACTTCTCCAGCAACCATGGGAACTTCCTGGGCAAGGGCGGCAAATGCGGTACCGATTGCAATGGCAATTGACGCGAACGCGACGGTTATTTTCTTCATGACACTCTCCTGATAATTATCTTGGGACAGGCACCGAGTTGTCTCGATGTATTATTTGACGACGATCTTCCCGGTCATTCCGGCTTCAAGATGGCCTGGAATGAGGCAAGACATGTCGAATTCGCCAGACTTGCTGAAGCGCCATACGATCTCATCGGAACCGCCGGGCTTAATCCGACGAGCGTTTGGATCGTCGTGTTCCATGTCCGGGTTTTTCGCCATCTCTTTTGCGTGCTCGAGGTTTTCTTCGCGAGTCGCGATGACGATCTCATGTTCGAGCTCGCCGCCGTTCCTGAGTTTGAAACGGATCTGCTCGCCCTTTTTCACCTCAATCACGTTCGGTTCGAAGGACATCGTCCCGTCGCCTTCGATCATCGTGATAGCAACTTCACGGGCGGGTTTGTTAGGGTCTCCAGGCTCACCGTAAGCACGCTCGTCTGCATGATGATGGGAATGACCGTGTTTTCCCGGTTCGGCCATTGCGTTGCCAAACACGAACGGGCTAGCGACAGCGAACACCGTGCAGAAGGCTCGCGTTTTTTGGGATATCGTCATCATACCTATTGTTCTCCGATGCGTCTTCGATTGATTTCGACTGCGATCGTTACACAGTAGCTCTGCACAATCAGTCTGAAGGCGGGCTGAACGCGACGATCACATGGTGTTCAAGCCTGCCCAGCCGCTGATTAGTGGCCAGAATGTCCGCCACCTCCATGACGGGGTTTTACGGCCTTTACTTCCACTTGCGTCGGCACCCCGCTCGGCGCTTGTTCCACACGAGTGGCTTCGGCTAGAGATTTGCCTTTCCATTCATAGGAAACCGTTCCGTGTGGGTGCTTGTACCAACCGGGGTCTTTGTAATCATTTGCGTCGAGGCCCTCGCGAACCTTCACAACTGAGAACATGCCCCCCATTTCAATCGGTCCATATTGTCCCCAGCCGGTCATCATTGGCAGCGTATTTTCCGGGAGTGGCATTTCCATCTCTCCCATGTCGGCCATCCCAGCCGATCCCATTGCCATGTAGCCGTCAACCACCCGTCCGATCTTCTTGGCGACATCCTGCTTGTCGACGCCGATATAGGTTTTTACGTCGTGACCCATCGCATTCATTGTGTGGTGCGATTTGTGGCAATGGATCGCCCAATCTCCCAAGTTCACGGCGTCGAATTCGAACGCTCGCATCTGCCCGACGGCACAATCCACTGTGACTTCCGGCCAGCGCGACTCTGGTCGTGTCCAACCACCATCGGTGCATGTGACTTCAAAATCGTAGCCATGCATATGGATCGGGTGGTTCGTCATCGTGAGGTTTCCGAAGCGGATGCGCACGCGATCGTCCTTGCCGCAAACGATGTGGTCAATGCCGGGAAAAACGCGGCTGTTCCAGCACCACAAATTGAAGTCTGTCATAGTATTGATTTTCGGAACGTAGGTACCGGGCACGATATCGAATGCGTTCAACATAAACAGGAAGTCGCGATCGACGCGCATGAATGACGGGTCTTTCGGATGCACGACGAACATTCCCATCATGCCCATTGCCATCTGCACCATTTCGTCGGCATGAGGGTGATACATAAACGTGCCGCTTTTCGTCAGGACGAATTCGTAGACGAATGTCTGGCCCGGTTTGATCTGCGGCTGGTTCAGGCCACCAACACCATCCATGCCATTAGGCAGAATAAATCCGTGCCAATGAATGGTTGTGTGCTCAGGCAGCTTGTTGGTTACAAAAATCCGGACCTTGTCGCCTTCCACAGCTTCGAGCGTCGGGCCAGGAGACTGTCCGTTGTAGCCCCACAAATGTCCCTTCATGCCCGGTGCCAATTCCCTGACTACGGGTTCGGCGACAAGATGGAATTCCTTCCAACCATCTTTAATGCGCCACGGCAGCGTCCAACCATTAAGTGTCACGACGGGCTGGTATTCAGGCCCTTCCTTCGGGAACAGCGGAGGCTGCATAGATGGCGATGTCTGAATGGGGGCTTCTGGAACAGCAGCAAATGCCGAACGACCCGAGAGAGCTTCGGTCGTGACGACAGCTGCCGCAGCACCCGAAGCGCCAAGGAAGTTTCTCCGTGAGAGCCTCCCGCTCGTTCCGTCCAACTTCTTTTCGTTCTCGCCTTGAGACGTCATGGTTGCACCTTTTTGGCTTTGGCCAGTGGTTAGTGACCGGCGCCGCCACCATCGGCGGCCGCCATTTGTCCCCCAGTTTCCCCCATCGAACCTCCCATTCCGCCACCTCCGACAACTGCGACCTGTAGGTCCACAGTTGCCAGCCAGAAGTCCCTCTGCGATTCGATCGAAGCAATGCTCGTCTGATTTCTGGAGCGGGCATCGACAAGGAGTTCGAACAGATCGGCGAGCATGCCGTTGTATTGGAGGAGCATTTCTTCTGAAATGATATTTCGAAGCGGAACAAGTTTCCCGTCGTAAAGCTTCGCGATGTCGTAAGTCCCACGATATGCTTGGTAGGCCTCACGTGCTTCGCCGCGGACGTTTATCGCCTTATCTGCCAGGAGATTTACGGCCTGCCGATACGACTGTGCTGCGCTCCGCGTCCGGGCTTCCCCGAAATCATATATCGGAACTTGGAACTCCACTTCGAAGCCCCGCCAGGGTAACTTTTCTGTCACCGTGGTGTCGGTTCTCCTCAGGTTTCCACCGACGAGTTCATAGTCAGTCTCGACCACCCGCTCCCACTCGGTATTGCTCATTCCGCGGACTTCGAGAACGTTGATGAACCTAGTTGCGTGGGTTAGTCCAAATGATTTCGCCAGCGTTTCGAGCTGCAACCGCGCCAATTGAAGGTCGACGCGCGATGAGATGGCTTGGGCTTCGATATCGTCGCGACGCATAGGTCTGGGCGGCAAAGGCTTCAGGGCGTCGGGAAGCCGGAAATTAATGTCGTCTCCCCATAGTCCCATGAGGCGGGCCAGCCGGTCCCGCTCCGAGCGATGTCGAAGAATGGCGATAGCAAGCTGCTGCGAGACTTGGGCGTAGAATTCGTGCTGACGCGCCTGGTTGATACGGCCAAGGCTACCGGTTTCTCCCAGCTTCTTGGCAAGATCCGACAAAGATTCAGCGGCCACCCTCGCTCTCTTCAACAAGATCACCGTCTGCCCTGCAGCAACTGCACGATAATAATTGCGCCGCGTTTCAGCAGCTGTTTTCAGGATCTCGTTTGTCGCCCGAAGCTGAGCCTGGTGAAACTGGTCCTCTGCAATCTCGCGACGGCGCGGTAGGGTCACGAGTCCCAGAATGTTCTGCAGAACGTTGCGCTCGATCTCTAGAACCAATCCGCCCGCGGATAGGCGTGCCAACGAGAACGTCGGGCTGGGCGGCAGGCTGGCCTCGATCATCTGCGCCTCGGAAACACCGAGTTCGTTGAAAGCAGCTTGCAGCGCGCGGTTATTCAGCAGCGCGATCTGGACCGCTTCATCAACTGAAAGGGTTCCACTCAGAAGCGAATTGACGCGATCTCGAACATGCGCGGCGTCATCTTGATTTTCTATCTTGACGATATCCTTTTGCAGTTCGTTGCTTGCGATATCCTGAAGCAACAACATCCCGCCATCCGCGGAGAACTGCGCACAACCGCCTGTCGCCATTGCCACACCAATCATCACGATCCAAAGACCTTGCGAACCTCGTCGCTTGAATTTAGTCCGTCCCATATCAATCCCCCGAAGCTGGCCGTGTCCCAAGCACCGCGCCCCTGACGCAGTGAGCTGGACGGGCCGCTACTTCTTCTTTGGCGCAACCCGTTCGTTGACGCTTCCCCAAGGCTTTGGCTTAACGATCTGATAATCTTGCATGCCGTCCGTGATCGACTGATATCGAGCTTGCCCGGCGCCTGCGTAAGGCTCAGCAGGATGCGGCCCCACCCCGATAGGTTCCGGGAGTTCCCGACACCCCGTGATGACGCCAGTGCCTGCCAACAGCACCGCGAGTAATCTTGGTATTCGCATTTTGAAACCTTTCGGGGTTTTTGCGCTGCCGATCGAACGAATGATTCGGTGACACCTATGCGGTTAGCCTGCTGAACTCACAGCAACCACAAGAGACATTTCGACAATTAGAGGATCGACTGTTTCGGCAAGCGCTCGCCGTTCACGACGGGACACATTGCACCCACTCCTCAACCAGTCGGTCAAATTGCCGACTGAAGGTCGGGCTTATTGTTTTGGAGGTCGCTCCAAGCCGAAAACGACAGACGCCGTCAGCACATCCGACGACAACCGGCATGGCACGGTATCGCCTTCCGGCGCATCGAGAGCGACATCGGCAGCCGCCGACATTGCGCTGTGGCAACCGGCACCGCAGCACGAGGAGTAGCCCCCGGCATGCACGCAGTCGAATTTGGTACCAGGGTCCTGAGTGGTCGTCACCAAAGCCGATATGCTGGAACCAGCAGTTTCGGCGGTTGGGCAAAAGAGTTGTTTGCTGACCCGAACACCATGCGCCTTGACGGCACCGCCGTACGCGTGGATCGCTGTTGCTTGGGCGTGTCCCGCGTGAGCATTGGCTGGGTTGGCAAAGATCGAAGAGCACAACAAAGTCACCGCAGCCAAACCTGCGAAACTACTCGCAAGCCGCAAAATTCGGTGCATGGATGTGCGGGCCATTCGAAACAACATCGAATCCTCTCAAGGTTAATTGCTAGCATCCATCGTTGAGAATGCCAAGTATTCGAAGCACACCACTGGCGTGGTTTGAAGTTCCCGGTACTCTGAAGACACTATACTTCCAACCACTGGAAGGTTTTATTGGCCGGCTACGGTCGATTGCGGCGGATTGAGCAGAAGCTCTCAAGACTGAGGCCATTCCCAATACCGGGTACACAAATCTCTGGTGGATACGGAAACATCCTTGTCTTGCGCCTTTCTGGACTGACTTAATCGATACCGTTGGCTCGCTGCAGTTCTCGCACGTAGCGAATTATTTTG
This sequence comes from Alphaproteobacteria bacterium, assembly GCA_018830445.1. GTDB lineage: Bacteria > Pseudomonadota > Alphaproteobacteria > Rhizobiales > Hyphomicrobiaceae > Filomicrobium. Next base: position 43,455 of record JAHJSN010000126.1, read on the forward strand.
CTGACTTGCTCCTGCGAGACGTCTGTAATCGCAGGCATGTTCCCATACGGCCAGTGATGCTGATTTACTCCCTGTGCGGCGGCCCTGTAAAAGCTGGCGTCACTGTGATGGCTCGGCTCGTAGATAACGTGTATCAGCGGCGGCCCCTTGTTCGTGCCTGAAGCGTTTTTACCGTGGCAGCGCTGACAGTTGTCCGCAAACAGGCGGCTGCCGTCCATGGCCTCCTTCGACAACTGTGCCGGCAGCTTTACGGCAACGGGTTCGATGTCTGCCTGCGCAGGCCACAATAACCATGCCGTGGTGCAAATAATGATCACGGCCGCCAACATGATCCACATAGTCTTGTCTTGCATTTCGCTATCCTAATTTCGCTTTTCTAGACTGGTCACTGAAACATACGAGAACACCAAAGTATCCCTGTTCGTTTCGGGTTCGCTGCACTGTTCCGCCGAGATCCTCAATGATGCGTCGGGAGATCGTCAGCCCGAGACCAGAACCGATTGACTTCTCGCTGTCCTCGTTTAGCCGTCTAAAGGGAAGCACCGCTTCCCTCCATTCGACCTCACTCATTCCTCGGCCCTGATCGTAGATTGCGATCTCGATCTTTCCATCGCGACGAACTGCGCAAATTTCAGCGGATTTGCCGTAGTTGACTGCGTTGTCGGCAAGGTTCATCAGCGCGCGGCGAAGCAGAATCGGTTTGGTCGCCAGCGTGATCGGAGCATCACATTGGACGGAAATCTCCCTACCAAGATCGGACAGATCACCGGCAACACTTTCGACGATCGAGTTTAGGTCGACGTTCTCTGTTCTTTCGGTCGCAAAATCCAACCTGGTAAAGTCAAGCGCTCCTGCAATCATGCGCTGCATCTGGTCGAGGTCAAAAAGCAGCCGACGCTTGACCTCTTCGTCGTCGACTTCAAACACCCTTAAGCGCATCCGCGTAACGGGTGTTCCAAGATCGTGGGCGATCGCTGCCGCAGTTGCCGTACGATCGGCGATAAGCTGCTGGATATGCGTTTGCAGGGCATTGAACGCAGCAGTAGCCGACCTCACTTCCTTGGGGCCTGACTCTTTGAGCTCTGGAGCATTGATATCTGCGGCCAGTCGCTGCGCTGCCCCTTGGAGTAGCCGCAGCGGTGCGGTTAGCCGATTGAGAGACCAGAACGCAATCACGAGCGCAGACAGCGTCAAGGCGACAAGTGAGGGGAATAACTGGGGCCAGGAAAAGTGCGGAACCGACATGAGGCGGCTGGTGATGGTCAAGTTCATGCCGTCAGACAGTTCAGTTGTGGCTTGGATACGTCCTTGCAGACTGGCATGACTCAGCACTGCCTCTGCAAATTGGTTCTTGTCGTCTGGTCGCGCTGCGTGCTGCTTAACTTCTTCGCCACCAAGGCTTCCGAGTTGTCCAGGCTCAGAGTCTAGAATGACCTGAATTCGATCATGGGCCGTGCGCTCGAGTAGCGCATTGATCACACCACCAATGCGGGCTGCTCGCGGCTTTCCGATTTCGTTTGTCGCGAGCTTGGCGCGTTCTCCCGCTGACACATGCAGCATGCTCCCCGAGAGGGCGCCGGCAACCGCCTTGCGCTGTTGTGCCGGGAGCCTATCCATGAGCTGGATCACGATGGCCACTTGCTCTGCAACCATGACGTCATTTAGAGCGTCCATTGCACCATCATGGCGCTGGCCATAGAGCCAGAGTGCTGCGGCATTCGAAGCGATTAACAGGCCGAGGATGAGGACGAACGCCCTGCCACTCAGAGTGTCGACAAGTTGCATCACGTTGAGGCCTCCGCCTGAACGCCTGCTGCAAACATGTAGCCGCGCTGCCGAACCGTCTTTATGATTTCCTCGGCATTGGTGTACACGGCAAGCTTACGTCGAAGCCGCGCGATTTGCATGTCGATGCTTCGGTCGAATACGCCAGGTTGTCGCCTGCTCGTCAGATCGAGAAGTTGATCTCGGCTCAAGACAATTCCTGGTCGTTCTGCGAAGACCTGCAAGAGATCGAATTCGCCGTCGGTGAGTGTGACCACTGAGCCATCAGGTGCTGTCAGCCGGCGCGAACGGCAATCGAGCCTCCAGCCAAGGAATAAAAACACGTGCTCGCGCGTCTTTCCCGCCGATGGTGGTAGCGCTTGCGCTCGTCTCAGTACTGCACGGATACGTGCCACGATTTCCTGAGGGTTGAACGGTTTGGCCACATAGTCGTCCGCACCGACCTCCAGCCCGACAATGCGGTCCGTGTCTGAGCCCAAGAGCGTGAGTAGGATGACCGGAGTGTCGGATGTCTTGCGTAGATCCCGGCACAGGCTCAAGCCATCCTCGCCCGGCATAACACGGTCGAGGACTACGAGGTCTATCCGAGCAGTCTTCAGAACCTTACGCATTTCCAGGCCGTCTGCCGCCGTGTCCACCTGGAAACCGTTGTTGCGAAGGTGCCGCGCGACAAGCTCACGGATCTCCCGGTCATCATCGACCACCAAAATATGCGGCTCCATCGCTCTCAATCTCTCCTCCTCGAACCTGCTAACGGCCGGTATACGCGGCTTTCAGCGCATATCGAACAGCCATTTTGTAACAGCGTGTAACAATTGGCCGTTCTGTTATTGGCGGTTACCGTGAACTTCTGGCGCATTTCATTTTCTCCTCTATCTTAATTCCATCAGCGACGCGAAACGCGATAGCGCTGGAACGAACTCAACTTAGCAATGGAGAAATGATCATGAAACATTTTGTAATTATCGCGGCAATCATCGCGTCTCTCGGTGCAGCATCGGTCGCCCAGGCTCACACCGTCAATATCGAGAAGCCTTCGACGACACTTGATAGCCCCGTGTTCCAGGGCGACTAATCTCGATAACGAATAAATTGTCGGAGGCCAAGAGCTGTGCATAGCTCTTGGCCTCTTCATTATGCAATGTCACAAAATCCGACACATGTTCGCCGACACTGCCGAGCTCGGCAAGCATTTTTACTTTTTTCGAGATATAATTGCATGATAAGCATATCCGCGATAAACTGATTCAAATTTGAACTTGGAGTATTCTCCGTCCAGCCGCTGCCTTAGCTCAGCCTCCATATCCTTCTGCGGAAAGACCCCAAACTGCCTCAACCAAGCGCGCAGAGCGGACCTGAAAAGCTTGGGGAGGCCCTCCTGCTCGCCGAAATCTACCAGATGCAAGGAGCCGCCGGGCTTTACGGCGCGAAAAGAACAATCAAGCGCACGCTCCCAGCCCGGAATAATACACAAAGAGTAGGCGACAAACACTCGGTCAAAGCCGTCCTCGCCAAACGTTTCAACTGAGTCGAACTTGGTCGCATCGGCTTGCGCTAAGACGATCCGATCGCCCAAGCCTTTTTTACCAACGTTGTTCCGTGCAGTGATGAGCATCTGTTCGGAGAGGTCGAAGCCGAAGCAAGTTGCCCCGGGGAAGCTGCTCGCAGCGCGGATCAAGTTCCGCGCCGTCCCGCAACCGACTTCTAAGACCGAACCGCCGACAGGGACGTCGAGCGAAGCGATCATGTGGTCTCGGCCCAAAAGATAGGCTTTTCGAGTTACATCGTAGAAATATCGCTGATAACGATACATTTCGTCCATTGGATTGGTGTTGCTTGATATGCGCTGCATTGGTCTTGATTCCGCAAAAAAGTGCTCATTCCCAAACGATGCTGCACAGGCATCTGGCAATTCGGCGTTGATCGAAATGCCGCACGTTACCATCAGAATTGAAAGGATCCAAACCTTTGAATTGTCCGTTGCCGTTGATCATTTTTTCACGCGTTATTCACTCCTAAAAAAACACTTTCCTCCTATCTGAGTCGCGTCTTTTAACGGCATTTATTCAAATTTCAAGGTGTAGTTCAAGAATGACTATGCGTTTCGGGTTGCTGTCCGCTTCTCAAGAATAGCCACTCGAGCAGAAAGATCGCCACGAGGGAGGCGGCCGCAATAATAATGATCCATATATCGGAGTTCGCCTTGATCCACAGAAAGGCGCCCAGGGCGGTAAGATCAAGAGCAATAGCTGTCACAAGGACTGTTGCGTTCGCATCGATTTCCGCTCGCAGGTGCTTCAACACACCCCAATGCACGGCGATATCCATGACGAGATAGAATATTGCCCCGAGGGAAGCGATTCGACTGAGGTCGAAGAATGCAGCGAGAATGCTTGCAAGAACGACTGTGTAGACAAGCAGATGGCCCTGCAGCCGGCCGGTCATGCCGAAGTGCCTGTGGGGGATCAGCTTCATCTCCGTCAACATGGTGAGCATGCGAGAGACAGCGAACATGCTGGCAATCAAACCTGAGGCGGTCGCGATGATTGCGATGGCGATCGTAAATCCAACGCCGTACGTGCCAAGCGATGGCCGCGAGGCCTCCGCGAGCGAGTAGTTTTTCGCTGCAATGATTTCGTCAATCGTCAGGTTGTTCTGAACGGCGAGCGCTACGAGGAGATACACGACGAGGCAGATGGCGAGCGAGATCATTATGGCCCGCCCGATGTTCTTTGACGGGTTGACTAGCTCTCCACCGCTATTGGTAATTGTCGTGAAGCCCTTGTAGGCAAGGATGGCGATCGCGACGCCGGCGATGAACCCTTCGGGTGAGGCTTCGAAGCCCCTCTCTACGGGCAGATTATCCGGAATGGCGATGCCCGAGGCCCAAAGAGTAGCAATTGCAAAGATGACGATTCCACCGATCTTGATGGCTGAAGAAATGCTGGAGATGCGTTCGACAACGGTGTTTCCCGCAATGTTTACCAAGTAGGCGAACCCGATCAGGGCGACCGCCAGAGCCGAAATCAACACAGGCGAGGACTCGGCCTCGAAGGCGCGCATGGTGTAGGTCGCGAACGTGCGAGCCACGAGGCTTTCGCTGATGATCATTGAGCCGGCCATGAGAAGGGCGCATGCGCCGGTCACCACACCCGCTCCGTAAGCCTTCTGCAGAAACGCAGCGATGCCGCCCGCTGACGGATAGGCAGCAGCCAGCTTGATGTAGGAGTAGGCACTGAACGCGCTCACCACGGCGGCTACGAGAAAGGCTAATGGCATGAGGGGGCCAGCAAGCTCTGCCACCTGTCCTGTCAGAGCGAAGATGCCGGCGCCGATCATGACGCCGGTCCCCATGGCGACCGCCCCCTTCAGAGTTAAACTTCCTGCTTTGTATTGATTGTCCAAAATATTCTTCCCGTTTTGTGGTGCGTCGACGACGTCTCTACGATCGCCCTAACAAGGGCGTGCGGATGGGATGATTGCCCCCGTGCCTACGCGGTCAACCGGTTCATAGCTGCACAGATTTCAGTCGCAGAGCATTTCCGATGACCGAAACCGAACTCAAACTCATGGCCGCGGCTGCAATGATTGGCGACAGGAGGAGGCCAAAAACCGGGTAAAGAACCCCCGCGGCGATTGGGACGCCCAAAGCATTATAGGCAAAGGCGAAGAACAGGTTCTGCCTGATGTTCGCCATCGTGGCCTGCGACAGGCGACGGGCCCGCACGATGCCGCGAAGGTCGCCCTTGACGAGCGTGATGCCGGCACTTTCGATCGCGACGTCCGCGCCTGTGCCCATAGCGATACCGACATCGGCCTGCGCCAACGCCGGTGCATCGTTCACGCCATCGCCAGCCATGGCGACCTTGGAACCATTCCGCTGGAGTTCGCGGACGATCTCCGCCTTTTGATCGGGCAGAACGTCGGCTCGCACTTCGTCGATCCCGAGCCTGCCCGCGACCGCCTTGGCCGTGCGGGCGTTATCGCCTGTCACCATCACGACCTTGAAGCCTTCTTCGTGCAGAGAACGGATGGCTTCGGCCGTCGTCTCCTTGACCGGGTCGGCAACCGCAACAAGGCCTGCCAACTTTCCATCGATTGCGACGAACATGGCCGTCTTGCCGTCGTCGCGCAGGCCGTCCGCCTTGGCGGCGAGATCACTGTGGTCAATACCGATTTCTTCCATCATGGCGGAGTTGCCGAGCGCAACGTCGCGGCCGTTTATGGTTCCGCGAACACCCTTACCGGTGACCGCATCGAAATCCGAAGCTTTGTCGATCTCGATGCCCTTGTCCATGGTGCCGGCGACTATGGCTTCAGCAAGCGGGTGCTCGCTGCCGCGTTCAAGGCTTGCAGCAAGGCCAAGAAGTTCTACGTCTTCGAAACCATTGACCGCGACCACATCGGTGAGCTTGGGCTTTCCGACAGTCAGCGTTCCGGTCTTGTCGACGATCAACGTATCGACATCGGCGAACCGCTCCAGCATCTCTGCGTTCTTGATCAGGACACCAGCCTGTGCGCCACGCCCGGTGGCAACCATGATCGACATCGGCGTCGCAAGACCTAGCGCGCACGGACAGGCGATGATGAGAACCGAGACGGCGGCAATGAAGGCATAAGCCAGCGCCGGTGCCGGTCCCCAGACCGACCAAGCGATGAAGGCCGCAACCGCGACAAGAAGCACAGCGGGAACGAAGTAGCTGGCGACCGTATCGACCAACTTCTGAATGGGCGCACGGCTGCGCTGCGCCTCAGCAACCATGTTCACGATCCGTGACAGCATCGTGTCGCCCCCGACCCGTTCGGCTTTCATGACGAATGAACCGGTCTGATTGAGCGTGCCGCCGGTCACTGAATCGCCGGCCGTCTTCTCGACAGGGACCGGTTCGCCAGTGAGCATGGATTCGTCGACCGACGAACGGCCTTCGGCAACGATGCCATCGACGGGAATTGAATCGCCGGGACGAACGCGGAGCCTGTCGCCCGCTTCGATCTGCTCAAGTGGAACGGTCTCATCCGAACCATCGGGTTTGACGCGAAGCGCCGTCTTCGGTGCAAGATCGAGGAGTGCGCGGATGGCGCCGCCCGTGCGCTCGCGCGCCCGCAGCTCCAGCACCTGCCCAAGAAGGACCAGCACGACAATCACGGCAGCGGCTTCGAAATAGACGGCAACGGAGCCTTCAGCGCCTCGGAACGCGGCCGGGAATATCCCTGGCGCGATCGTCGCGACAACGCTGTAGAGATAGGCCGCGCCCACTCCAATTCCGATCAGCGTCCACATGTTCAGGCTGCCGTTGATGATCGAGTCCTTGCAGCGCACGAAGAAGGGCCAGGCGGCCCAAAGGACGACAGGCGTCGCCAGCGCGAATTCGAGCCAGTCCGCGGTCCGCTCGCCAATCCACTCGCGGATCGGAAAGCCCACGTGCGGGCCCATTGCGAGAATGAGGATCGGCAGTGTCAGAACCGCGCCAACAATCATGCGGTGGGTGAAATCAACGAGTTCCGGATTAGGCCCTTCTTCGCCGGTCGGAACGCCCTTCGGCTCGAGCGCCATTCCGCAGATCGGGCATGTGCCTGGACCCTCTTGAACGATCTCAGGGTGCATCGGACACGTGTATTGCGTTCCCGCTGGCATCGGCTCCTGCGCCGGAGGTCCATCGGCATACTTCTCGGGGTCAGCTTCGAATTTTTCCTTGCAGCGCACCGAACAGAAATAGACGTCCTGCCCGTCGTGCTGGGTCTTGTGATCGGCCGTCGCGATGTTGACGCTCATACCGCAGACAGGATCAGTCGCTTTTGCGTCGTGATCGGCTTCGGTCGCGACGTTTCCGCTTTTATCCGAACCATGGTCGTGTCCTGGTCTCTCGCAGCATGTCGACTTCGACATCGGTCGCTCTCTTTCTTCGATTTCAGGTGAACGCATTCGCGTTAGCACAAGGGGGCGTTTGAGCAGTCGGGCGAATTATCGCCTAGTCAGTGTTGTGACCTCTAAGCGCGTTGAACCTCCGCCGATCTCTTCCTGATCGATTTCGCCGCTTGCGAACCGCCCATTGAGGCGCGTCGCCGGATATCGCGCGGATCCCGACTGTGCCGCGGATCAGCGCGATCTGCCGAGAAACCAGACGACAAGAACGATCAAAAGGATTGGCACACCCCACATGAGAAGCGGTCCGAACCACATGCCGCCCCATCCGTGCATCATTTCATCGCCACGCATAACGTGAACTCCAGTTGCGGCTTGACCTTCCACCAACAGGAGGGCCCACAAGTATCTTGTTCAGGCTAATTAAATCCATGCATGCCGCTTCCCCCTGGTGGAAGGTCAAGCCATTTCGAGGTGCTTTTTGCGAAGAACGGATCTTTCGAGCGCTTAACAGTATCCAACGCCGGGCGCGATTGCTTGTTCCCAGATCTGGCATTGATCGTTGTCAATGAAAGCCCAACCGAGACATGACTTATTGGATTGAACCGCAGCATCAGCCTGGGAGAAGTGAACACAGTGCCGGGAGAGCTGTCACAGCGTATGGTGAGGACGTTACCATTGATCCTGATGGCGGTGTTGCTGTCCGTTCTCTGGGCATCTCCAGGGCACGCCCATTCGGGGCACACGCACCAGATCGTCTCTGCGCCCGCTGCCGGAACTGCGACAAATCCGGGATTCCATGCTTCACGCCAAGTGGCGTCCGATTCTGTTCGGGTTAGCTCCCATTCCGGTCGGCTAGATTGCAGAGCTTCAGCCAGTTCTCTCGGCGCCGTGCGACACGTCGCGTGGGCCAGATCGGCCGATGTGCCGCGTTGCGGGCCGGCCTGCGGCGAGGGCTGCGCAGGCTGTAACTGCGGCTCCTGTCAGGGCACTTGCTCATCTGGCAACGCATGCTCTGCAGCATGCGCGTCCGTGCATGGCGCCATCGTTTCGCAAAAAACGAACGCATACGGCATTTCCGAGGTCGTGCAGTTTCTCCTTCCGATTGCCGAGCGGACTAACGGCCGGACGCTGTCGCCAGAGCCACCGCCTCCCAAGTCCTGAGGACAGCCAGAGCACTGTGTGGCCCCTGCGCGCGGGGGCCGCCGGCTCAGTGGAAACTTCGCAGACAACTGACTTCGCGGTTCGGTCACGAGCTTCTCGCTCTTGGACCGATTGGTCCCCATGCCGAATTCAGTTCGATACCTCAGTAAAAAATCAAGGATACATGAAATGAAACGTTCAAATCTGACGCTCATCGTCTTGGCCGCAGTCGGGCTCGCATTCGGCGGCGGTGCTCATGCTCAGGGTTCACATGAGGAACATCACCCAGGTGGCGCTGCTGCGGAAACCGCTCAAGGCCAAACCATGCCCATGGAAAAGGGAATGAAACCATCAGAGATGCCTGGTGGCGGCATGATGGGCAAAGGCATGATGAAAGACGGCCAAATGGGTCCCGGAATGATGGGGCCGGGCAAGATGGGCAAAGGCATGATGGGGGGTAACTGCCCCATGATGGGCATGATGGCCGGTTCCGATGACCAGGAGACGCATGCTTCCGGGCGCATCGCATTCATCAAGGCTGAGCTCGGCATCACAGAAGAGCAGCAGAAGGTCTTCGATGCCTATGCGGCCGCGCTTAAGAAAAACCTCGATGGCATGCATGCGATGCGCGCGACCATGATGTCCTCAATGCAGTCGGGGACACCTGTCGAGCGGCTCGAGGCGCATGTGAAAGCGATGGAAGGGCGGTTGGCCTCGCTCAAAGAAGTAAAGCCAGCAGTTGCGGGCCTTTATGATGCACTGGATGAGGCACAAAAGAAAAAGGCCGACAAGATCCTGACTGGCATGGGCTGCATGATGTGATGCCCAGCAAGGGGGAGATTTTAGTTCTTCCCCTTGACCTTCCAGTTGCTGGAATCCCCACATCTATTTTAGCGCGGCTTCGCGCGGAAATTTGGTATCAGCCTTTACAATAAGGAGATGTTAAAATGACGAGCGCTCGGGACGTTTCGAGGATTAGCATCAGGCAGCTCGGACTTGCGCTGACAGCGTTCTTTATTGCCACCTACGCACTGTGTATTGCACTCGGGTTGGTCGTGCCGGAATGGGAAATGCATAAGCCCTGGCTGCAATTCTTCCCTGGCTTCGAATGGCTAACCTTGCAGGGGGTCCTTATCGGACTCGTCGAGTCGGTGATTTACGCGTGGTACGTTGCTGTTCTATTCGGTTGGCTGTTCAATAGCTTCGCCGCAGATCGCCCCTCGTCGTGATCGCCGCAGAGCCAGCATCCGGCACCGCCATTCAACAGTCAGCTGCCTATGCACAAGACACCATGAGCAACATCAGTCGCCGAGTGAGGATTATGACAATGAGCTATTATTTTGCCAAAACCGTCTCTGGCAAGAGCCTGGAGGACATGATCTCGCGAGTGACCAGCGCATTGGTAGATCAAGGCTTCGGCATCCTGACCGAGATCGATGTCCGCGAGACGCTGAAGAAGAAGCTCAACGAAGAGTTTCGGGACTACCGAATCCTCGGCGCCTGCAACCCGCAGCTGGCTCATCAAGCATTACTTGCAGAAGACAAGATCGGAACAATGCTACCCTGCAATGTGATCATTCAGGCGGCAGAGAGCGGCAACTTTGAGGTTGCTGCAGTCGATCCGGTTGCTTCGATGCAGGCCGTTGGCAACCCGAAGCTTGAAGGCCTCGCCAATGCCGTGCGGGATAAGCTCAAAGCGGTGATTGATTCACTTTAGATTCCATGAATCACAGATATGTGAATCCATGGTCGATAGGTTTCTTGCCACCTGCCGAGCGGCAAATGCAGCCGTAGTCAACGGTCAAACGGGCCCTACATGAACCATCGTGAAGCGTCTCAGACCGCGTGCTGAGAAGTATGTAAGATTTATTGGCTTGACCTTCCCCCAGGTGTAACCTTCAGGGTGCTGGTGTTAGTTCAGGTAGGACTTATTAAAATCATGATGCCTTCGCGGCTTCGCAAACTTCTGTCGGTAACATTGGCCGTCGTTCTTGTTTGGACGAGCGGCCTGCAGGCGGCACGTGCGTGGATTGATGGGCCGTCATCGCAGCCAGTGACGGCTTATCACCAGGCCAGTATGGGCAGTCATGCACATCATGACCTCGCGGCAACGGTCGTGCCGGAAGAACAGCGCAGCTGCTTGCTTGTCTGTTTGGAGGCGTCCCCACATCACTACTTGGCCGCCAAGGTATCTCGCGCCGACTCGCCCGATCCTTCCGGGTTCTATTCATTCCCGCCGAGGCCCCCAGCTCATTGGACCGAAGGCCGCAATCCGACTTCAATCTACCAGGTCCCGCGGGGGCCTCCGCGAAGTCCGGTGGACTTGAGCAGCGATAGCGCCCGGACGCTTCTTCTTCGCACCGCACGCCTTAGAATTTGATTCTTCCTCCAGCAGGCACCGCTAATTGGCGGTTCCTGTCGGCCAGTGTGAGTGCGCGCAATAGTGCGCGCACCGCACGCAGCAACGCCCTGTGTGGGACTACTGCGATGGAGGATAATTGCAATGACAATCGGTGATGCATCGAACCGTACAGGCCTGCCGGTCAAGACGATCCGCTACTATGAAGACATCGGTCTCGTGGTCGCAGATCGGCAGCCGAACGGATATCGAGACTATTCCGAGGCGCAGATTGAGCGCCTCTCTTTCCTGAAACGCGCTCGTGACTTTGGCTTTCCCATCGAGGACTGCCGCAAGTTGCTCGGCCTCTATTCGGACGAGCACCGGCTGAGCGCGGATGTTAAATCCCTGGCACTCCACCATCTTCATGAACTTAAGCACAAGGCGGCCGAGATCCAGGTGCTGGCTGAAACCCTGGAATGCCTTGCCGAACAGTGCGCAGGCGACCAGGCACCGGACTGCCCGATCATCACGGAGCTGGCCGGTGGAAACGCCAAATCATCCAAAGAAGATCTCGACTGACGCCAACGGCAAAGCGGGCCGCACTTCCCTTTTTCCAAATTTGGCTCCACCCAGCCGGCCAATCAGCTTGGCGAGATTGCTCACGAGGCAACAAGACATGCAAAACGAATGCTCCAAGCACTACAGCTGCAAGCACGGCAATCTGAGCAAACGGCTGCTAGCTGTATTGATGCTGTCCACGGCGCTCGTCGCCAACCCACTCCCAGCAAAGCTGTTCGGCGTTGATGATGAGCCCCATCAAAAGACACGATCGCCTGTGACCGACGTCGTGCAAGGTTTCTTCGCCTCGTCAGCGCTATTGCAACGTTCACCGGCGCCGAGCCCGCCGTGAGCAGCAAAGCCGGAAATTTCTAGTTCCAGTTAGTCCAAGATCGGGGTCAAGTTCAATTTGCCGTAAGCCCCGCTTTGGCCAACGGCAAAATCTACCGAATTCCCGGGTGATTTCCTGATTAGGATGCTATGTGCGGTAGCAAAAATACTGCGATATAACAGCTCGTGACCATGAATAATTGATCCAAATCACAGCGTTTGGCCGAATTGATCCCCTAAACTGAAGCTAATCAGCAAGAGCATTCGAATGAGCGCTTTGGAGAAAAATCGCGTGGACCAGAAGAAGCAGCTTCAGGACTATTTTAGTCGACTTGGGCCAATTCTCTCAGTAGTTGGGGGCGTCGGCGTGATCCTTCTGGTCTTATGGCTCCTGGGTGCCTTCTGAATTCTACGGCTAAAGAGCTTCTGACAGCAGTTTCCTCCTCGGATAGTGTGCAGGTTTCTGGGACGGGCCGATGGTCGTGCGGCGCCGTACCGACGCTGCCCGCGTCGCAGAGGCGCCAAGGCTCCAAATCGCGTGAAGTGAAGTTACGACCGTACCGCGGTCTCTATGGGGATTTGACCGTCGGGCTGGGTGTTCGGTGCCTGGATCGCAATCTGAGAGCGCGGTCTGTCGCCAAGCTTGCGGGTGGTTACCCGAGTTTTCGGTAGTCGATAGTCTCGCGTTTGGTGGTATGAGCCGCGAATTTTCGAGCGCATGACGAGCGGCATTGTCGTCGGCCGAGGGCCAGCGCACTGACTAGTTTGGAATATTCCATTTGAGATCTCATAAGTCGTTCTTCCCTGGAGGAGCCCCGGGGCGGTTCTTTTGGCTCGCGGCCCTTGGGGAAACTTCGACGATGCGCATCGGCGAGCCGCAGCACAGGCAGGGCTGTCGGAGCACATCACGGTCGTGGTAAGTACTGGCGTCTTCGCAGTTGGGAGGCCCCGGTTGTGGAGCTCCGAACAGTTCACCGGCCTTGACGATGTTGGCGGCGCGATTGCCGTTGGCGAACAGCCCTTCGTGTCGGATGCGATGGCAGCCCTTGGGCAGAACATGACTTTGTATTCGGCAGTTCTTGGTGACCAAAACCATCTATTTGTCGAAGCTGCCAACCGGCTCCGCCGTATTTCTGGCAGCGTGGAGTGATATAATGAATGCCTCCTCACGGGTAGAACCCCGCCAATTAGGAGGTGTTTGCCTTCGATAATGTCTGCTCAAAACTTCAAATTAGGAGAATTGGAAATGAGAAGCTCTTATGTTCCCTATTTGGTGCTTGCAACGCTTCTGTCCGTGGGCACTGCCTACGCTGAAGATAAGATGGAACCGCTTAACTGCACTGAGGCTGATATGGCAACAATGCAATCAAAAATGGAAGGCATGACAGACGCCGACAAGAAAAATATGGCCATGAGCGAGATGGATATGGCAAAAAAGATGATGGCCGATAAAGACATGGATGGATGCAAAATTCACATGGACAATGCCATGGGTCATATGGGCATGATGGATATGATGAAGAAGTGAAAGCGCTCATGGAGTGGCGATTTCACCTGAAGGAAATCGCCGCTCTTTAGCCGCTTCCAGCGTGTACAAGAACGGTAATCACCTGACAGTCTCCGCGTCGTAGGGCGGGTCAGTTGGGTGCGGTTAGGGCCGTCTCGTTGATTTTTTGCTTGACCTCCTTTTTCGATTTCACTTTTGGCAATCCGGCGGCGAAGACTGTCGCGGGCGTGCGTCCTTTCATGCCGCGTCCCTGATGCGGTCGCCTGGTATTGTATTGCACCAGATATGAATCGAGAACGGCCTGCATTTAGCCGACCGTCTCGAACCAGGTCTTGCGCCCCTCGACCCGGAAGTGCTCATCCAGCAGCGTGCGATGGAACCGCTCAATGATGCCGTTCGACTGCGGCCGCTTCACGCGCGTCGTGCGGTGCTGGGTAAGCGTCGGCTGATGGCTGCCTTGCGGGCGGGGTAAGATACAGATTTTCTCTAACCAGTCTGGTCAGTACCAAGGTTGGTTAGTGGGTATGTCTGGGGATGAATTTGCACGCCGGTTTGATGTCGTTGCGGATACGCGGCGGCGGTGGTCGCGTGATGAGAAGCTGGCCATCGTGAAGGAAGCCTCCGGGCCTTGCGTCAATGTATCGGCGGTGGCGCGTCGGCACGGGATCAAGCCGGCATTACTTTATCGGTGGCGCAAGGAATCTGGCGGCACCACTGGGCCTTCTGTTTCGCTTGTGCCGGTCGTTCTAGAGGAGCCTGCGCCGAAGCCCGTTCCGGTATCGACGTCCGCGAGCGGCATGATTGAGATCACCCTGGCAAACGGCCGCACGATCAAAGTTCCAGCCGATCTTGATGCAGCAACGTTGAAGCGCCTTCTCGCAACCATAGACACATGAAGTGTCCTACCGCCTATCAGCTACTTGAGGCCTGTGATGCTGCCCGTCCCGCAGGGCGTTCAGGTGTGGCTGGCTCCGGGCGCCACCGACATGAGGAAGGGCTTTCCCGGCCTGTCGCTGCTGGTGCAGGAAACGCTCAAGAAAGATCCGCATGCCGGTCACCTGTTCGTCTTCAGAGGCCGACGTGGCGATCTCCTGAAGATTATCTGGCATGACGGCCAGGGTGCGTGCCTGTTCATGAAACGACTGGAGCGCGGGCGCTTCATCTGGCCTACTAGCTCTGGCGGTCCGGTGCGCCTGACGCCGGCGCAATTGGGTTATCTTTTGGAAGGTATCGACTGGCGTGCACCACAAAAAACGTGGCGCCCCGAAATTGCCGGTTGAGAAGAGGCGAGGAACGCGGAAGCGCGACAGGGAATTTTGAAAGTGTGGCTTCTGCAGCCTACGGCAGCGACAACGAAGCAGCTATACTTCCATGCATGGCCGAGCCTCTTCCTAATGACATCGATGCCTTGAAGCGGATCATCGCCGAGCGCGATGCCGAGTTGACCGCCGCCAAGGCCGGCCTCGTTACCAAATCGCTTGAGGTCGAAAAGCTCAAAATCCAGATCGCGCGTTTGAAGCGCATGACGTTCGGGAAAAGTTCGGAACGCATGGTGCGTGAACTGGAGCAACTCGAACTCAAACTGGAAGAACTGGAGACGGAGGAAGCAGCAGCACCGCCACCGTCGCCTCGTGGATCCTCCGAAGAGAACGCCCGAGGCCACACTCCGGCCAAACCGCGCCGCCAACTGCCCGACCATCTGCCACGGCGCACCAAGATCCACGAAGTCGCGCATGAGTGCCAGCACTGCGGCGGTGCGATGCGCAAGGTCGGCGAGGATGTGACGGAAGTTCTCGAATACATCCCCGGCCGCTTCGAGGTGATCCGCCACGTGCGTCCGGCCATGTCCTGCCGTCAGTGTGAAGCAATGGCGCAAGCCCCGATGCCGCCGCTGCCGATCCCGCGCGGGATGGCGGGCCCACGACTTCTCGCCCACGTTCTGATCTCAAAGTTCTCAGATCATCTGCCGCTTTATCGCCAGGCTGAAATCTATGCCCGTGATGGTGTCGATCTGGACCGCTCGCTGCTGGCCGATTGGGTCGGCAAGGCATCGTGGCTCGTTGAGCCGCTCGTCGACAGGATCGCGGCCCATGTGATGAGCGGCAATGTCATCCATGCCGACGACACGCCGGTTCCGGTGTTGGCGCCGGGCAGCGGCAAAACCAAGACGGGTCGCTACTGGGTCTACCTCAGGGATGAGCGTCCGCACTGCCCCGCCCCGCCGGCCGCGCTCTACCGCTACGCTCCTGACCGCAAAGGCGAACGGTGCCGTCAGCACCTCAAAGACTTCTCAGGCCATCTGCACGCCGACGGCTATGCCGGCTTCCAGGAGCTTTACGCAGCGCGTGGTGGCAGGCCAGCCGCTGTCATGGAAGTTGCCTGCTGGGCGCACGTGAGACGCCAGTTCCACGACGTTCACAAAGCCACCGGGGCTCCTATCGCAGTCGAAGCATTGGAGCGGATCGGCGCGCTGTTCGCCGTCGAACGCGAGATCAAGGGCAAGCCTCCAGATGAGCGCGCCGCAATCCGAGCCAAGTGCACACGCCCGCTGATCGAAGCGTTGGGCTCGTGGTTCGATGTCACATTGCCGAAGATCTCCGGGCGCAGCGAACTGGCCGGTGCCATCCGTTATGCCCGCTCGCGCTGGCCGGCGCTGACACGGCTCATTGACGACGGGCGGCTGGAGATCTCGAACAACGCCGTCGAGAACGCAATCCGGCCGCTGGCGCTCGGGCGCAAGAACTACCTGTTCGCCGGCTCGGATGCGGGCGGTCAACGGGCTGCCAACGTCTACACCTTGATCCGCACCGCCGAACTCAATGGCCTGGAACCGGAAGCCTATCTGGCGGACGTTCTCGCTCGGATCGGCGAGCATCCGATCAATCGTGTGGATGAGCTGCTGCCGTGGGCTTGGGCGGAACGCGAGGGCGTGGCTAAACTGGCGGCATGATCAGCGCCACGGATATCGCCCGCCTGAAAGTCACCATGGATGACGTCGAGCCCGCCGTTATGCGCCGGCTCGAAGTGCCCTTGGATCTTCGCCTCGACCGACTGCATACCGTCCTTCAGATCGCCATCGGCTGGACCAATTCGCATCTGTGGGAGTTCCGTGCCCGCGACATCGGCTGGGGCATTCCCGATCCCGACTGGCCGGACGGGCCACTCGATGCCAGAAAGGCGACGCTGCTCGGTGTTCTTGAGGACACCGGGGCCAAGACGCTGAGGTACCTCTACGACTTCGGCGACGGCTGGGAGCACGCTATAAAGGTCGAGCGCATCGACGCGCCAGAGCCCGATGTGCTCTATCCGCGATTACTCGCCGCAAAGGGCCGCTGCCCGCCCGAAGACATCGGCGGTCCCTGGGGCTACGCCGAGTTCCTCGAAGCCATCGCCGATCCCGAACATGACCGCTACGAGGAACTAACCGAGTGGTACCCGGAGGACTTCGATCCGACCCTCGTTGAAACCGACTGGATCGAAAAAGAACTCACCAAACTCGCCAAGCGCTGGTCCCGGAAACCGGCAACGCGCAAGAAGAAAACCACGTAGCCGTCAGCCGACGCTTACGGTGCTGGACCTCTTCGAGCTGGAGGAATAACTTGAAGGGATGGCGGTCGGGCCGGCCGCAGAATTCGCGGCCATTGTCAGACAGAACGACGTCGATCTTGGCGTCGGCTTCCTCGAAGGTCGGCAACACGCTGTTGTTGAGGTTCGATACCGCCGTCACCGGCAGTTTCGAGGTATGCAGCTCTGCCCAGGCGTAGCGCGAATGGCAGTCGATTGCCGTCTGCAGGTAGACCTTTCCCACCCCCTTCAAAATGCCGACAAAGAACGTATCGACGGCCACAAGCGCGCCGGTGTGCGGGGCCTCGATGTGGCGTTCGCGAAACTCCGGCGAGAAGCGTTCGAGCAGCCTGATCTGCTCGTCGGTCAGCTCCAGCTTGCGCTCAGCGGTTGCCTTTTCGAGACGCAGCAGACGCTCGTGTTTGGTCAGCAGTCGTGGCGCTGCCACACGCCGCGTACGCCGCCCGACGACACCTGGACGCCCTTCAATCGCAACTCATGTTCGACACGCGTGGCGCCGTGGCAGGGGTTTTCAAGGGCATGGTCGAGGATCGCCGTCTCGATCTCGTCTGAAACGCGGTTGGGGTGCGGCCCCTTCGCGCCGGGCAGCCGGTCGATCAGGCCATTGGCGCCATAGGTCTGGAAATTGCGCCGGATCTCGGAGAACTGCTGGCGCGAATAGCCGGTGATCTTGCAGGCCTTCGAAACGTTGTTGAGATCGTTGGCCAGCTGCAGCAATGACAGCTTGGCGCGTGCTACTTTCTTGTTCGTCATGTCGTGTCCGATTCCGATGTTTGGGTTTGCACCTCCATCTAATCCGCTCAATCGGCGCGGCATGGCGGTTGTCCACAACCCCTGACAGGGGCCGCGCTCAATGGTTAACTGTCAGGTGAATACGATCTCAGCACACTCATACCTTCGCAATCGCGTGCTGACTGCGCAAGGCCTCTTATTGAAGGTAGCCTCGGGCGACACCGGAGCTATGACCGGAAGTTGGTGACGGCGGGAATCGGGAAGGCGGCATATCGTGGGGTTGCATGACGACCTCACTTCTCCACCGAAGGAGCGATATGCCGTGCCGCACGATAATGTCACCCGACTGATTCAGCCAGGAACTTTCGACGACCAACTCACGCAAGTCTTACGCAACGGTGCGAAAGCCCTGCTCGCCAAGGCGGTCGAGGCCGAGGTTGCCGATTTTCTCGCCAAGCATGCGGAGTGCAAGACCGAGGATGGGCGGCAGCGCGTCGTCCGCCACGGTCACCTGCCTGAGCGCGAGGTGATGACCGGCATCGGCCCGGTCGCCGTGCGCCAGCCGCGTATACGCGATCGCGAGGCCGCCGCCAGCGATCCCGGCCGTATCCGGTTTTCGCCGTCGATCCTGCCACCCTACATGCGCCGCTCGAAGTCCATCGAGACGCTGCTTCCGGTCCTGTACTTGAAGGGCATCTCGACCGGCGATTTCTCCGAGGCGCTGGCGGCCCTGCTCGGCAAGGATGCGGCGGGCTTGTCTGCCTTGGCTATCGGCCGCTTGAAGGACGGCTGGCTCGACGAGCACGCCCGTTGGCAGAAGCGTGACCTCTCAGCTAGGCGATACGTCTACGTCTGGGCGGATGGCATCCATCTCGAAGCGCGCCTCGAAGACGAGAAGCAGTGCATTCTAGTGTTGATTGGCGCGACACCGGAAGGTCGCAAGGAGCTTGTCGGGTTCACCGATGGCGCGCGGGAAAGTGCTCACGATTGGCGCGAGCTGCTGCTCGATCTGAAGCGGCGTGGCCTTGATGCGCAGCCGAAGCTGGTCATCGCCGACGGCGCGCTCGGGTTCTGGAAGGCGGCCGGCGAGGTCTGGCCGACGGCCGCCGAGCAGCGCTGCTGGGTGCACAAGACCGCGAACATCTTGAACAAGCTGCCGAAGAGCCAGCAGCCAAAGGCCAAGCGTGCGCTCCACGAGATCTGGATGGCCGAGACGAAGGCCGCTGCCGAGACCGCCTTCGACGCGTTCATCGAAAGCTACCAACTCAAATACGAGAAGGCCGCCGACTGCCTCGCCAAGGACCGCGACGCGCTGCTCGCATTCTACGATTTCCCCGCTGAGCACTGGAAGCACCTTTGCACCACGAACCCGATCGAGAGCACGTTTGCAACGGTGCGCCACCGCACGATCCGCGCGAAGGGCTGCCTGTCGAACAAGACCGCGCTCGCCATGGTCTTCAAGCTGGTCGAGGGCGCGCAGAAAAGCTGGCGACGCCTCGACGGTCATACCCAGTTGCCAAAACTGATTATGGGTGTGAAATTCGCTGACGGGTTGGAGGTCACCGCAAAGGCGATCCGTCAGCCCGATACCGCCGCCGCCTGACCGGCCCGGCCGTCACCAAGATTTGGCGATAGCTCGGCGACACCGGCACGAACAGCAGTGTTAGTGTACTTCATGGGTAGTGCACTATCGGGTATCAATGGTTTTTCCGACACACCTGATCGACTGCCCTGGTGGCCACCATGCGATTCAATGTCAGCCGTGCCTTCAACGTCATACTCGACCCCGATGTCCTGCTGTATCGGCGGGCAGTGACGCTGTACGAACTCCAGGTCGCAATCCTTTCGTGCAGCGGTCTTGCCAGCACGACCCAGAAGAAGAGCGGCGGCTTCGTCATCAAGGCTGACGGTAGGCTGCTGAGGTCGGCGCGCGTGTTGGCAACGCTTCAACTGTTGCAACATGATGCGGATCGCCATGACAAGGACGGGGTTCGGAACGAATTCAAGTTAATCGCGCTGATCGCTAAACGCGATTCTCTGGAACTAATTTCTGACGTCGTGTTCGGGAGGATCGGTTTGGAGCGGGTTCGCTACGCTCGGCGACCGAGGGATCTTTCTCTTGAACTACAACAATTGAACATTGAAGCGGATTGCGTCGTTGCGTTGGCCGATTTTTCGCTTGGGTTCACGCCACTTGCTAGCCGGCCTCGCAAAAAAGGCGGGATCACAACGGCCCTGGATACTATCTATCTCGACCGGGAACTGAACCCGGAGCCATTCTATTTACTCGAGCGCGGCAAAGATTCTGCTCGGAATTATGCGCGCAGATTGCAGCCGGTGAGTGCGCTGCTTTGGATTTTCGATCAGTTTCGGGGCTTCTTGCCGCCCCCGCAAGTTCATACAAAACCGTTCGCCAGGAGACTGTTGAGCCTTGCCCGCCGTCAAGTAAGGCTTGGGCGGATCGCTGCTTCTTACGAATGCGTCGCCGGTCAGTTGCGGCAGAGAGGCTACAAGTGCCCGCCGCTCGAATTGAACCGCCGCGTCGAGCCTCAGACAATCGACTTTGAACCTTTGCCGGAACAGTTGCGCTCGCTAATCTGAGGCTAGACGGGAGACCGGCCCGTTCGCGTCCTCGCGACGTCACGCTGGCAGCCGAGTTTTGTCGCTGCCGACACGTGTTGCGCATCGCTTGAACGACTGGCTACTTCTGCCTGCAGCCTGCCGTACGATCTCATTCCCAACTGAGGTAACGCCTAGGGCTACCTTGTAAGGGGTAAGGTCTTGGGACTATACCCTCGAACATGAAAACCAATAACCCCACTCGAAGTGTGGTGATTGGCGAGTCGCGAGTGTGAAGAGTGAATAGGCGAATCGATTTGGAATAGGCAAAACAAGCAATGGCCTATTGAATCACTTAATATATATATACCCCTCACTCAACTGCCCATAGCCTTTAATGGCACTAAGCTGGAGTAACAATGCTTATGGATATAGCCGCATTAAGATAAGCAGCCAACGCTTAGGGCTGAGCCAATCACCACACATTCGATGTGGTGATTGGTTCGTCAAGACTTGGTTTTCGCAAATTTGGAGATTTAGAGCCTTGGGCAATGCCCGAGTTGAGAAGTTGCGTTCGTAAGCGTGGAGTTGAAGATGTCAAGTTTGACTACTGAGCAGCTCTCGTCAGTTTGCTGGAAATGAGAAAACGAAAGGCAATAGCAATGGACTTTGATGATCTGGATGAACAGAAGACTCCCGATGTTCTGATAAATAAGAGCAACGAAGAGCGGGATGTTGGATACGACACAATTAACGCATCGATGGGAAACCTAGGGGGAGCTGGAAGCAAACGGCCGGCGCCGGTGTTCGGGATCATGCTCTGCCCGGACGACGCACTTCATGTTGTCGGCGGGCTGACAAAGCTCGCTGAGCTAGGTCAGGCTCAAAATCAGGAGCAATTGGTTTCTAGGAAAGCCAATTCGCACAAAGTGGACTACGGCGTCGTATGCTGGATGGTTAGCAGTGACGCTACACGCAGAGGGTTTGACGTGCTGCCCAAGAATGGTTCTTCCAAGTTTAAGCTTGAAATTCGACTTTCCAACCGAAGAACGACGATGATGGAGGTGAAAGTCAATAGGGATACAAATGGACACTACTGGCTTTCCATTCGGGCGAATCCAACGTCGCTACTCAATGGCTACAATGCTTTTGCCGTAGCCATACCGGGGAGGGGAAAGCACGCCGAGCGTCGGATCATCATGCGCGTCGTTTTCCAAGTTCTGAGGGCGATCCTCAGGTCAGTGGATGCGGGTTTTGAATGGCACGCTGATACTAAGGGGAGGATTAAGAAGCTAGCCTTCCGCATTTGCCCGGCGCAGGTGTTCACATACATGATCGCAAGGAATATGACACCGGCTCAGATTATCGGATATCTGCGTTGCGTTTATTCGGTTCCATACTCAAATGGAAAACATCATCGGCTGCTCTGCGACGACCTCGGCATTGAGGTTCAGTCGAAGGCGGGGCCAGATGGCGTCGAGACTTTGTTGTTGATCTTCCGAAAGGGCGGCCGAGTGACTTGGTCGGTCAATTTTTACGATAAGCTTGCCAAGGCGAAAAGCGATGCGGTGGTGATAGACCTCAATGTTGGTGATGAGAGTGTTCTGAAGTTCTTAGCGTCCGCCGTTCGCGTCGACGTGACCATTCATGAGGGAGGGCAGCGGGAAATGCAGCGGGAGGCGAAGATCGCCACGCTGGAGGATGCCGTCGTTACGGCTTCCAACTACTGCCAGGCGATTAAGATCATGGATGCTGAGGAGGGGCGCAGCGGCAAACGTTTTGTTCGGTGGTTGCTCGATCACATATTCGGCGACCTCATGAAGCTATGGGTTCTTCTGAGCTATGTGCCCAGCAAGTTGGAAGGGGCGACCAAGTTGATAGAGGGCTATAATTCAGATGCGGCAGCTGGCTTTATTGAATGGTGCCACCTTGGCTTCGAGTTTGTTTCCAATGACGGGTTTTCCAAAGGCGAGGTTAGATTCGAGAAGTTTCTTACCGATCACGCAGAGCGCAAGGTTAGCCGGGCGGTTGCTCGAAAAGCACGTCAGATGTTGCTGAAATTCGGTATCGACCCGGATATCCCGCTTCGCGCCTATGATGCCTTTTACAACCTGACTTTCATCTGGAACCTCTCTGATGAAGATCGGCACAAATTGGCAGAGGCCCAGGAGACCGGGGATGACAAAACCGCTAGCAGGTTGCGCAAGCGTAGCCGGGGCAACTCGGTAGAACTTGCCAATGATATAACTCGAACGTTCAAGTCGATGATCACGTCGGCCCACACGCCTGCCAATACCCTTGGTGCGGCGGACAAGGAGGAGGAAGAGGAGGACTGACCGCATAATGCGTCAGGGCCGGGGTGAATCTGGTCGAATGTGCCGGAGGTAAATCTTTCGGCGAACGGTATCGGTCGGCGCAATTTCCTACGCATATCGCGCGGAGTTTGTGCCGGCCGGAACCTTAGCCCGTCTAGTCCTTGGCCTTGCGCTCGATGATGGTGATATCGTGAGCACTCAGCACGACTCGGCTGCGGTCTTTGCGAACCGTACAAGCCGACCGCCTCAGCACCCGCCGCCCACTGCTATCGAGCAGACGCATCTGCCGATCCGTCATGGCATATGCGAGGGTCCAGTGATCTTCTCGTCCACCGAGGCCAAGTATTACAACGTTGCCAGGCTTGAGTTCTCTGGCCATCAGCGCCCATAGCTTGTTGGTGGTTAGTTTCGCATTCTTTGATACTTTGATCCGCCTCGCCCGAAGTTCGATTGCGAGGTGAGCCTCCACGTATTTCCCCGCGCTGCCGATGAGTTGGCGCAGCTGCCGCTTGCCGACACCGTAGCAAATAACGTCAAGAGGCGCCCGGGTATCCTCGCCCAGCTGAACCATCAGCTCCGCAAACAAGTGTTCCGAATGATCGCCGCAAAACTCGGGGCACAATGCCCGCACGGCATTGACGACGCTGTAAACCCCGCACAGGCCGTCAAGCTCGCCTTGGCGAAGCGGTTGAGGCCTGCCTCTTCGACGACGGCCGCTTCCTGACAGCAGGTTCACTCTTGCCATGGCAGCGCAAGCCCTCAGTACTCGTCAGCGAGCATGATGGTCATCACGCGCTCTGTCCGGGTTGGGTCGGTGGGGTCGACCGAGTGCATTGCGCGAGTCGGGTCGTAGTAATCGATCTTGAAAAACACACGCTGGTCTCGAAATTCGAGCGCTCCGAAATCATGCTCCCCCCATGGGTCGTTGTCCTGGTTGAAGGTTGAAAAGGCCCGCACCGCTGAAACAATCTCCGCTTGCGCTTCCGCCCCCAAGGCGATGATGCCAGCCGTCAGCAAAAGGGTTCCGCCGGCAAGAGTTGTCCGAAACTCATCGTTGAGTTGGCGAACAGCAGCCTTATATTCCAGATCGATGTTCATGGTTTGTTCCCTTAATTAGATCATCTTTACGAGGCGGCGCTGGGCCAGCGTGTCGCCGTCTATGTAGCCCTGCGTGGTCTCAATCGAACGGTGTCCGGCCAGCAGTTGAACGTCGCGCAGGCTGGCTCCGGCTAAGTGCGCCCTTCGCGCGGCCATCGTGATAAACGTGCGTCGGCCAGAGTGCGATGAGCAGCCTTCGAGCCCGGCCTCTTTGCACGTGGCGACGAACCAGTTGACGATGCTGTTGGGCTGAAGTGCGCCGCCTCTGAGCGACGGCACCACAACGTCTTCCGGCGAGGTCCTGTCAGCTCCCTGCATCCGCTTCCATTCGGCGAGGGCTCGCCGCAGCTTCGGGTGCGTTGGAACCCTGCGGCCGGTGCCGCGCTTTGCAATATTCGCGCGCACGTCGATCACAGCATGGACCTGACCGTTGGCGTCGAGCACCATCGCCCAAGTCAACCGGGCGATCTCGCAGGCTCTGAGGCCAGCAAGGGTGGCGAACAGCACGATCAACTGGTCGCGTTGCGGCCAGCGGCCACGCCCGGCGACGCTGAGCAGCTTGCGCACGTTGGGGCGTGAGAGAACCTTGGCTTGTCTTCCAACCATCTCGCAGAACTCCTTGAGCTTCGACACACGCAGGCTCTCCTCCGGAGCGGGCTGAGCGGCACCAGAAGTCTGCGCACGTCTTGGGGTGTCCTCGGCTGTCAGCGCGTCCGTGCAAATGGGCTGACGGCTGCCGGGGTGAGGGCACCTTAGCCCGGCATGGCAAAATCGTCAAAATAATTTACAATATCAGAGTGTTATGCAGCTTCTAGGGCCTTCAACGGTTGCTCGCGCAACCCGTTCGGCATTGGCCGATAAGCACAAAGTGAGCGGCGTTCATGAGGTTTGGGGCTTGCCCGGTGGCGGCTTGAGGGGGCGGGCAGGGCTGAACCGGGCTTTGCCGGGCCCAGCGGGGCCGCTGACGGGCTTTTTGGGGTGTCGGGCAAGCAAGGTGCGCCCGGCCCGCGTGGGCGTCAGGGCGCAGTTTTCGAAGGGTCGAAATAGTGCTGATGCAACAGCCAGCACCTTGGCCGCTCGTCGATGCCGGTGGTGCGCATGCAACCATCGGCGACCGAGCATCAAAAGCCCGGGCCGTCTCCGGATGTGCGCTCGATTTCTCTGCGGTTGAGAAATCTGCTTCCGAAGTCTGCGCGCCAGCGCGGGAATTCTGGGCGTGCCCGGACGAAACAGTCCGCAATCGGGGTTACACCGGCGGTGGTCGGGAGAGGTTGATTGACCGCCGGGCCACCTAATCCTCTTAGGTGATAATTGTCGTCGACGCTTTGCCCTAAGAAGCAGACAGTCAGGACGCGTTGCAATTGACCCTGGCTGCGTGAAAAGAGCGAGTCGGCTATAATTCTCCTTGCAATTCGTGGGGGGTGAGCGATGAAGCGGTTCATTGAAGGAGCCGATCGCAGTCAGTCGACATTGTTGCCGGAATGCCTCGATGACTGGGTCGATGAAAGCAATCCTGTTCGCGCGGTCGATGCCTTCGTCGACGCGCTCGACCTTGGTAAGTTGGGCTTTGAAGATGTCGAACCGGCGACGACCGGACGGCCCAGCTATCACCCATCCGCGCTTCTGAAGCTTTACATCTACGGCTATCTCAATCGCGTCCAGTCGAGCCGCCGACTGGAGAGCGAAGCTCGGCGCAACCTCGAAGTCATCTGGCTCATCCAGCGGCTCGCGCCCGACGACAAGACGATCTGCGATTTCCGCAAAGACAATGGACCTGCGATCAAAAAGGTCTGCGCGCAATTCGTTGAGTTGTGCCGGCGGATGGGCTTGCTGACCAAAGCCAGCGTTGCCATCGACGGCTCGAAATTCAAGGCCGTCAACAATCGCGACAAGAACTTTACCAAAGCGAAAGTTGAACGTCGGCGGAAGCAGTTGGAAGAGAGCGTTTCTCGGTATCTCTCGCAGCTCGACAGCGCCGATCTTCAGGAGCAGACCGATGCGATCACGCTGAAAAGGATCAGGCTCAAGGACAAGCTTGAAAAGCTACATTCGGAAATGGAAAAGCTCGAGGCTATCGAAAAGCAAATGCTGGCCTCGCCCGACGGGCAGGTCTCATTCACCGATCCCGACAGTCGTTCGATGGCAACCAGCGGGCGTGGCTCCGGCGTCGTTGGCTACAATGTACAGACGGCAGTCGATACCGAGCATCACTTGATCATCGCGCACGAAGTGACGAAAAGCGGCACGGATCGGGCACAGCTAGCCAACATTGGGAACCAAGCGAAAGAGGTTCTTGGCGTTGATGAACTCGAAGCCGTAGCGGATCGCGGCTACTACAGCGGCAAGGAGATCAAGGCCTGCGATGACGCCGGCATCAAGGTGACACTGCCGAAGCCGATAACATCTGGCGCGAAATCGAAAGGCCGCTTTGGCAAACAGGATTTCGCCTATCTTGCCGACAAGGATGTCTATCGCTGCCCAGTGGGCCAGCAACTCAGCTATCACCATACCGTCCGGGATGGGGAGCAGAGATTCGGGCGCTACTGGACCAATGCCTGCGGCCAATGCGAGCTCAAGCCGCGGTGCACGACGGCCAAACGGCGCGTCATCTCTCGTTGGGAAAATGAGGATGTACTCGAAGCCGTGCAAGAACGCCTTGACCGCAACCCGGATGCGATGCGAACGCGGCGGGAGGTCTTCGAGCATCCTTACGGCACGATCAAGATGCGCATGGGAGCAACGCACTTCCTGATGAAGCGCTTGCCGAAGGTCGCGACAGAGATGGCACTGCACGTGCTCGCCTACAACCTCACGCGCGTCATCAATATCGTCGGCGTCAAAGAACTCATCAAAGAGATCCAAGCGGCGTAAGCCCCTGGAATGCTCGCTCCGTCGCGCTCATAGGATCACTGGCAGGCGCCTCAATGGCCATCAGGGGCCGATCGAACATCCACCAAAGGAAAAATCTACTAAAATCGAGCAATCAGACCGCTCAACGGCAGAGCTACCCCGTACGTCAACGTTTTCACGCAACCAAGACCCACTACGGACTCTGTGCTCGTGCGCAACACTCATGTGGCAGATGGAGTCGCGTGCGGGTAGCCTCGACTTTGCAGCGCACAATTCTCCCGGGTCAGCCGCCCGCATGGTTCTCGTCAGCTTTACCTCCGAGACGGTTTTCGTGTGCGCCGGGAGACCGGCAAGAAGTAGGAGGTGCAAGTCCTCTGCAGTGAAGGATTAGCGAACCACACTGGCCCCGAGTCATGCGCAGGCGTCCGTGAGGGCGTCGGCGAAGCGTTGACAGGGGAGTGCATAGGC
>JAHJSN010000127.1 GCA_018830445.1 Alphaproteobacteria bacterium
ACCCTTGCTGTTCGGCTAGCGGTTCCCATCACCCAGGGCCCGCAGAGGACTACCATCGATACGCAGACGGGCACCTCCAAGTCATCGACCGGCTACCACCCCGGCCAACAGCGCCGTCATGGCGCTACGCGCC
This sequence comes from Alphaproteobacteria bacterium, assembly GCA_018830445.1. Classification (GTDB taxonomy): domain Bacteria; phylum Pseudomonadota; class Alphaproteobacteria; order Rhizobiales; family Hyphomicrobiaceae; genus Filomicrobium. The sequence goes on from JAHJSN010000127.1 coordinate 134, forward strand.
ATGCCTGCCGCACTAATGGGAAAGTCTCGTGCAGCAGCACGTGCCGCCGGACCTTGTCACATTCCCCTACCTGTCCGGACCGGCCATGCCGGTCTTCATCACGTGGATCACGACGCGCCGGTTCTGCACGGCGCAAGCCGGCTCGCTGCAATCCGCCACAGGATCGCGCCTGCCCAGGGAAACGATGTCCAGCCGATCCGCCGGGATGCCTTCTTGCAGCAGCCGCCCGCGAACAACCGTGGCCCGCTCAAGACTGATTCGCTCGTCGTTTGCCGGCTCTCCCCCCTCGTCGCCATGTCCGGCGATGACGGCGCTCGCTTTCCAAGCCTTCAGCCAGCGCGCCTGACGCGCCAGGAGAATACGTGCGCGCGATCCCAGCTCGGCGCTCCCAGGCGGAAAGAAGATCCTGTCGCCCACTTCGAAACGAAGCCGTTGCGATGCGTCCGGATCTGATATTTCGAGAACTTCCGGGGAAACCGGCGTGACTTCGGATGCTACGGCCGAATCAGGCGAACCCGCACCGCCGACGGCTGCGGATAGACGGAGATTGTTTGAACTCTTCCCTCGCCAACGGCGATCGGGGAGCAAGGCGACCCGGCGCAAGCGCCGCCCCCGCGGAGGGCCCGCGGCCCGTGAGCGCAAAAATGGTACGGGGATTTCAGCCTCGGCTGCGCCGCCGGCGTTCCGCTCATCCGGCCCGCTCTTTCCACCCGCCATCGCCGCCCCCGCGGCAACCACCGCGAGCACAAACGCCGCCGCGAACAGCGCACGACGGCCAATTCCGAAACCCTGGAAAGCCTGAAAGAACTGCAAACCCCGACCCGATCCTCCGGCCCGGTTGGACCGGACCGTCAACAAACGTCATCGGTCATGCCGGCTTGCAGCAATGGGTCCGCGCGGTGCGGACCGCACCTGCCTCAACCGGCAACGCGGCTGTTCAGCACCGTCTGGGCGCGCCGATTTTGCGACCAGCAGGAGATATCGTCGCAGACCGCAACCGGCCGTTCCTTGCCATACGAGATGGTGCGGATGCGCGACGCGTTCACACCGGCGCGGCTGAGGAAGTTGCGCACCGACGTGGATCGGCGGGCGCCGAGAGCGATATTGTATTCGCGCGTGCCGCGCTCATCAGCGTGACCCTCGACGGTGATCGTGAATTGCGGGTATTGCCCGAGCCACTGCGCCTGCTTCTGCAGCACCTGGCGGGCTTCCGGCGTCAAATCCGAACTGTCGACGGTAAAATAGACGATATCCCCGACGTTGACGCTGAAATCACGCTGCGTACCGGGAATGACGGGCCCCCCGCCGGCTCCGGCACCGGGTGCGAGTTGGGCGGTGGGGTCGTTCTCGCCATTACCGGCGCACGCCGCGACCAGAAAACTGGCGGCAGCAGCCAGAACGAGTCTTGCCCAGGTGGCCTGGCCGATCGGTCTATTCATGGCTATTCTTTCTCGCTTCGAGATGGAGCCGTCGATCGTCTGACGGCAAAAGCATCGCAATCCCGGCGGCTCATACGATCCATCGTTCGCGGTCTATCGAGCGGATCAGCCCAAATTGTGACGTAGATCCCGGGCGCTGGAAAGACACCGGCGATCCTTTGTCACAAGCAGGTGAGTAGTAGCCCACAAGAAAAAGGCCGGGCCACCCCGCATCCGCGTAGGTAGACCCAGCCTTTGTTCGTCAACTCGCCCCGAAGGACGAGAAACGTTGCCGCTAATTAGCGAGCAACCTCGACGGTTGCCGGCACGTCTGCGCCGAGCTTCATCGGGGTGTGCGGAACTTCACGGCGGCAAGCGCCGAGAGCAACAGCAGCAACAACGGCAGCGATAACGAGTGCGCCCTTCATGATCGTATTCTCCTAGTTAAGTGTCCTGGCCTAAGGCCGATATCAGCGAGCAACCTCGGTAGCCGAAACGTCGGCACCAAGTTTCATTGGCGTATGCGGAACCTCACGACGACATGCGCCGAGAGCTACCGCGGCGACGACAGCCGAAAGAACGATCAGCCCCTTAACACCCTGCATAGTTCAATCTCCTGATGCTTGTTCGGCACTAGCCGACTAATTGGGTACCGGTGCAGCGATTTCGGATCAAGCTGGGAGACCACTTGCGATCAGTTTTCCGAAGGGCTTGATGCGATTATGCCACTGCGTGTTCATTGCTCCTCACTAAGGCGTTCAGCACGCGCAACCTTCTGCCTAACGCCTTCTCGAAGCCAATTGTTCCTGCCCACGCACAACACACGGCATCACGGAGATAAGAATCCACTTCCCCTTAAAACGGAGTTAATCCCTGTATTATTACAGGTCAGCGCCGGAAATACCCGGCAGCCGGTGGTAGCCGGGGACGGGACTAATTGAGCAGCGGCGACCATGCCGGATCGGACGCGAACGACGGCGTTTTGACGACCTGCTCGTTATAGCCGGTGATATCGACCGAATAGATCTTCGGACCTGCGTTCTGGCCCCGTTCTTCCCTGAAAAACATCAGGACTCGGCCATTGGGAGCCCATGTCGGCCCTTCGTTATGAAAACCCTCGCTCAAGATTCGCTCTCCGCTGCCGTCCGGACGGATGACCCCGATCAGGAATCGCCCCATCAGCTGCTTCGTGAATGCGATGTAATCGCCTCTCGGCGACCAGACCGGCGTCGAATAGCGCCCGGTTCCGTAGCTGATGCGCCGCACGCCCGACCCGTCGGCACTGACCACGTAGAGCTGCTGGGTACCCTCGCGGTCCGATTCGAACACGATCTCGCGCCCGTCGGGAGAATAGGACGGCCCGGTATCGATGGCCTCGGGAACGTTGGTCACCCGCCGCGACTGCCTGGACCTCAGGTCCATTTCGAATATCGATGATCCGCCGCCTTCTTGCAGCGACATGATGATTCGCTGCCCGTCGGGCGAAAACCGCGGCGCGAACGTCATCCCCGGGAAGTCTCCGACGACCTGCCGCTGCCCCGTCTCCAGGTTCATGATGAAAACCCGCGGCTGCCCGTTGCCGTAAGACATGTAGGCGATCTGCTGGCTGGAGGGCGAGAAACGCGGCGTCAGCACCAGTTCGCTGCCGTTCGATAATAGCCGCGCATTGGCCCCGTCCTGATCCATGATCGCGAGCCGCTTCACTCGCTTCTGTTTCGGACCGGTCTCGTCGACGTAGACGACGCGCGTGTCGAAATAGCCCTTCTCCCCGGTCAGGCGCTCATAAACTTGGTCCGCGATGATATGCGCGATCCGACGCCAGTATTCACCGGATGTCGTAAAGCGTTGACCCGACAGCTGTTTTCCGGTCGTCACGTCCCACAGCCGGAACTCCGCCGTCACCCGCCCGTCGCTTTCGCGCGTCACGCGCCCCACGACCAGGGCATCGGCGCGGATCGCACGCCAGTCGGGAAATCTCGGCGCCCGGTTGGCATCGGTGATCTGCTCCAGGAAGGACGCCGGGTCGAGCGACTGGAACAGCCCGGATCGCTGCAGATCGGAAGCCAGTACCCCTGCGATGTCGGCGGCAAGCTTGGGGTCGTCGCCGAGAAAATTCGGCACCGCGATGGGGATCGGCGCAACGGTTCCCTGCCGCTGCGTGCCGCTCAGGCCTTGTGCCCAGGCGTTGCTGACGCACAGGGCGGCTATCAAAAGCGTCGCCACGAAGTAGGCGAGACCAGCGCGGGGATCAGTGGTGCGTTTCATAAGTCCTCTATCCGCTTCGATCACAGCATCTGCTTGGGGTCGAAATTCCAGTCTTTGATGTACCGCCAATGCTCATAACTTTCGCTCGGCAACTTGAATGGAGCGGCGCACTTTACGGCGCGGATTGCAGCTTCGGCCGCAACTCGGAACGTCGGATCGCTACTTGAGCCGATGACCTGCGGCTCTCCGTCGAGTTCCCCATTTGGTTTGAGCCGCCACGACAACGTCACTTGCATGACGTCGATCCCGCCGCCGCCGCCCGGCAATCGCCAGCAATCGCGGATCTGCGAACTGATCCGGCCCTTGAGGAGATCTTCCTCGCGCGCAGTGAGTTGCGTACCGGTACCTTCGCGCTCACCGGCCGTCGGGCCGGTATAGTCGGTATCCTGCGAGGTGCCCGAACGCTTCGAACCGCGCTCTTCGGGCGACTTGTCGAGCAACGCCGCCATTCGCTTGGTGAAGTCTTCTTGCTTCTTCTTCTTCGCCTTGCGCTTCTTTTCAGCCTCACGCTTCTTCTTCTCGGATTCCCGTTTCTTCTTGTCTGCCAGCTTTTTCTTCTCGGCGTCCTTCTTGCGCTTTTCCTCGGCCTTTTTCTTGTTCTCGGCCTCGATGCGCGCCAGTTCTTCCGCCTTCTTCTTGCGTTCTACTTCTTGCCTGCACTCTTCTTCCAGTTTCTTCCTCTGTTCGGGATCGATGTCGCTTTGCGACACGTACTGCTTCATGCATTCCCCGATAACCGGATCGATCGGAGCCGGCTTTTCCAGCGCCTCTGCAATCGGATCGGGTTTCGGCGGCTCGGGAGGCGGCGGTTCTTCGGCAGCCGGCGGCGGCTTCGGCGGCTCGGGCTTGGCTTTCGGGGCAATCTTCTCGGAGATCTGAGGATCTTCTTCAGGCGTCGCCTTGGCTTCGAGCTTGTTTGCCTGCGGATCGCCCTTCTTCAGGTTGGTGAACTCGGCAAGCGTGATGATCTCGGCTTCGATCGTCGGAGCAGCGGGTTCGGGAAGCTTCTGTACGCCAAGGATCTCAAGCGCCGCCCAGCCTAGCAGCGCCCCGTGTAGAACCAGGGAAATAATGAGGCCGGCGGCCTGCATAGAGAGCTAACCCTCCTCAAGCTCTGTCACCAGCGAGATCTTGCGGTATCCAGCGGCGCTGATCCGCCCCATCACCCGCGCCACCACGCCATAGGTCGTACCCTTGTCGGCGCGCACGAAGATCGTCTCGTCCTGGCCGTTGGCGGCGATCGCCTTCAGTTTCGCCTCGATCTCATCGAGCTTGATCGCCGTCTCACCGATGTAGACATCGCCGTTGGTCCGCACCGAAACCGCCAGCGGCTCGGTATTCGATTGCAGCTGTTTGCCCTTCGATTGCGGCAGGTCGAGCGGCACGCCGACCTGCAGCAAGGGCGCGGCCACCATGAAGATGATCAGCAAAACCAGCATCACGTCGACGAATGGCGTGACGTTGATCTCGGCCATCGGCGCATGCCGGCTGGTGCGCCGTCGGCGCCCGGTATTCTGATGCGCTGCCTTGATACTGGCGCCCATGAGGCTCACTCCACGTTGCTTTACCACGGCCAGCCCAACACCGGCCTGCCGGGTGTTGGCACTTAGAAACCCAGCCCAACACCGGCCTGCCGAGTGTTGGCACTTAGAAACCCAGCCCAACACCGGCCTGCCGGGTGTTGGCACTTAGAAATCCAGCCCAACACCGCCCTGCCGGGTGTTGGCACTTCCAATCCTAGCTGCCGCTATCCACCTGCCGCGACACGATCGCCGCGAACTCGTCTGCGAAGGCTTCCAGCCGCTGACTGATCCGCGCCGAATCTGCCGAGAACTTATTGTAGAAGATGACCGCCGGTATGGCAGCCAGAAGACCGAGCGCCGTGGCAAAAAGGGCTTCCGCGATCCCCGGCGCCACCACGGCCAGATTAGTGTTCTTCGAGACCGCGATCGCCTGGAAACTCGTCATGATCCCCCAGACGGTGCCGAAAAGGCCGACGAACGGGGCCGTGGCGCCGACGGTTGCCAGAAACAGCAGCCGCCGGTCGAGACGCTCCATCTCGCGCGCAATCGTCACGTCCATGACTTTTTCGACGCGCAGCTGGATACCGCCCAGCGCCCGCACGTTGCCCTCAACCGAGCGCTTCCACTCGCGCATGGCCGCAACGAACAGCGCCCCCATGGCAATCGGCTGGGACCGCGAAAGCTGGCCGTATAATTCATCGAGCGATTGTCCGGACCAGAACAGCTGCTCGAACTTGTCGGCTTCCCGCCGAGCTCTGCGGAAGGCGTAGAATTTCTCGAATACGATGGCCCACGACCACACCGAAGCCAGCACCAGCCCGATCATCACGAGCTGCACTACGATATGCGCGGACAAGAACAGCTCGACGAATGAGAAACCCGTCGACGCCCCACCGAGATTTTCCGTCGTCAATTCATTTGGATTCATGAAGAAAACCGCTCACCTCGCACGCCCGCCGCACCAGAGGAACGCTGTGCCGCCGACCGCAGATGGTCTGTAGCCAACGCGCAAGGCACCGGTTAGCGCCCCGTTGAAGGACCGCCTGACCGATGCCCAAACCATCCGCTCCCCGGTTGAATTTCGCGGACGTCTCCCCGTACACCGTTCGCTTGTTGCCGCGCAATATGACCAAACAAGGACCAATAGCCAAAACAAGGACTTATGCACACAAGGCTGCCACAGCATCGCCTTTGTTGCGTCACTGCGAGCGATTTCCAGGTTGCTCATTCGGCGACGGCCGCGACCCGGTCCTAGCCCTCGAATGCCGATCGGATCGTATCGCTCAGCCGCAACGGTTTTCCCGAAATCGAAACGAGCACCACTAGCACTTCGGCTTCGAACACCTTGCGACCGTCTTTGAGCACCTCCTGGATCAGGCTGACGGAGGCCCCGCCGAGTTCCTTGACCCGCGTTTCCACCATCAACAGGTCGTCCATGCGCGCCGGCCGCAGGAAGTCGAGCGTCATCCGCCGCACCACGAACGCCGCCGGCTCGTTGGAGGCTTCCCCCGTGATGAGTTCGCGCGCCTCCACGCCGATCAGGCGCAGAAGATCGGTCCGCCCGCGCTCACAGAAGCGCACATAGGAAGCGTGATAGACGATCCCGCCAGCATCGGTGTCCTCGAAGTAGACCCTGACCGGCAACCGGTGGAAGCGTCCCCGGCCGTCACGTTCGAGCCGCCCCGCGACATCCGGCCAAGCGTCTGACGGCAGCTGGTCTGCGCTCAAGCCACCTCTCCCCCAACTTCGATCAGAACGACTTCGGGGGGCGCACCAAACCGGATCGGCAGGCCCGAGCAGCCTAGCCCCCCCGAAACGATGAGATGGCGGCCCTCTTCGACGATGTGGCCATAGACGAACCGGTCTCCATAGGCCGACGGCACCGTCGGCGCGTACCCCATGAAGCGAACCTGCCCGCCATGCGTATGGCCGCTCACCTGCAACGAGATGCGGTCTGCAAATTCGCCCATCATCGCGAAGATATCGGGCTCATGCGCCATCATGATCACCGGCGCATCGTCGCTGACCTGCCGCAGCATTCCCGGCACGTCGTCCGTACCGATGTAGCTGCCGCGCGTCGGCGGCCTGTCGCCGATCATGTAATAGGCCCACTGGTCGCCAAGCCCGCACAGCCAGAACGCCTCGCCATCCTTCTTCAACCGGATCGCGGTGTTCTCGTGCACGTGGATCCCGGCACGGTTCATCGCTTCGCCAGCCGGCGTCGTCGCGCTGTGCTGGATCTGGACCGTATCGTCCTCCCACCAGTCGTGGTTGCCCAGCACCGCGTGAACTCCCAGCGGCGCTTTCAGTCTGCCGAGTTCGCGCGCCCAATCGTCATGATGGACGATGCCTCCGCCGACTCGGCGCGCCCATTTACGCATTCCCGAACTCGGCACGTAATCGCCAAGCAGAAGTACGGCATCGGCCTCGAGCGCATTGGTCTTCGCCACGATTTGGCGTACGTGCTGCAACCCCATCCACGGTTCTATGACATGCAGATCGGCGATGACGGCAAGTCGCAGCTTGAGTCCGCGCGGCCATCCCGATGGCGTCATCGCGTATTCGGAAACACCGAGCCGGAACGGTTCCGCCAACGCATATCCGCCAAGCGTCGACCCCGCCGCCGCCAGCGCCAGGGAGCCTTTCATGAATGTTCTACGCGTAATCAAGTCTCTAAAGCCTGCTGCTATGTCGCCGCTGTAAATTGCAGAAATGGCTCGGATGATGGTCCGGAAACTTCCGCAAATTTCCGGAGCTTCGCGCCCCAAGGAGCGCCCGCCCGACTTCCTTTCGACTGCTGGAACGACGCATTGGCAATCGTGACCCCATCAATCCAGCGGGTCACCGCCCAAATCCGGATCTTCGAACAAGGGCAGTTCTTGTGGGGCGCTTTTAGGGCCTCCCGATAACCCCAGATGCCGGTAGGCCTTCAGGGTTAACACGCGCCCTCTCGGTGTCCTTCCGATGAACCCCTGCTGCAACAGATAGGGTTCGACGATTTCCTCCAAGGCGTCTCGCGGTTCCGACAAGGCCGCAGCCATTGTCTCGATTCCGACCGGTCCGCCTTCGTAGTTCTTCGCGATGCAAGATAAGTACCGGTGATCGAGCGCATCGAGCCCTTCGCTGTCGACCTCCAGCATCCGGAGCGCCTTGTCGGCAACTTCGGCGGTAATGCGCGGGGCCCCCGCCACCGCCGCGAAATCGCGCACACGCCGCAGCAGGCGGCCGGCGATGCGCGGCGTTCCGCGCGCCCTCCGGGCGATCTCGTGCGCCCCGTCGGGCGCCATCGGCGCGCCAAGAACCCGCGCGCCGCGTTCCACCACGCGCTGCAATTCCTCGACCGTGTAGAAATTGAGCCGGATCGGAATCCCGAACCGGTCGCGCAGCGGCGTGGTTAACAGCCCGGCCCGTGTCGTCGCCCCGACGAGCGTGAACTTTGCCAGATCGATGCGGACCGAGCGCGCCGCCGGTCCCTCGCCGATGATCAGATCGAGCTGAAAGTCCTCCATGGCCGGATAAAGGATTTCCTCGACCGCCGGATTGAGCCTGTGGATTTCGTCGATGAAAAGCACGTCGCGGTCTTCGAGATTGGTCAGAAGTGCCGCCAGATCGCCCGCTTTCGAGATCACCGGCCCCGAAGTCGCGCGAAACCCGACACCCAGTTCCTTCGCCATGATCTGCGACAGCGTCGTCTTGCCCAGCCCTGGCGGCCCGGCGAACAGCACATGGTCAAGCGCTTCCCCCCTCGCCTTCGCCGCCTCGATGAAAATTTTCAGATTGGCGCGCGCCTGCTCCTGGCCCGTGAAATCATCAAGCGATTGCGGCCGGATCGAGCCCTCAAGCTCATCCGTCTCCCGCCGTTCCGATGTCACCAGCCGGTCGTCGTCACTCATGAGTTGGTGGTGCATGTGTTCGCGTTAGCAGTCAAGTCGGCGAGGCAACGAGCCCCAGCCGGCGGCATACCAACAGGCATACGACCGAGGCGCATACCCCCAGACTGCAATACCACCCTAACGTGATAAGTGTCCTGGGAGCCGTCATCAGGTTGAAAGTATCATTGGAAACCAGCCACACGCCCAACGGCAGCGACGCCACAGCTCCGGCAATCGCCGCACCGCGAACACTGACGCCTCGTTGACGCACAACGCTTGAGCCAATCCAACCACCGCAAAGCAACGCCGGAATACCACCGAGCAGGTATGCGAAGATCGTGATTGCCGGCACAAGACCGAGCGCAGAGACCAGGTTATTTCCGGCACCCTCAAAATCCGAAACCGCCCCCGCAAGTGCCGCGAGCACCGTCATCCCTCCGACAATAACCCCGCCGACCAAAGGCCCAAGCAGCAAGAAGATTGCAACGACGGCTATCGCCTTTGCAATTGGCCTCATGGCAGACTGTCCCCTCCTGGTCCGTAAATCCCCGCCCCAACCACCATCGTCATCCCCGCGGCCTCGCCGAAGTTGAGCAAGAAACAAGGCGGCGACCCAAGCACGATCAAACTTGCTACGAACCGCCGCGATTTGATTGACCGCCCTCACCGGCATCGACAATACCTTCCCCGACAACGAACAAGTCCTGCCACTTAGGATTCATTTCCTCGACCAGCCCGAATTTCCAAAGCCGGTTCCACTTCTTCGGCTGCTTTTCTCGAACATTGGCCGCTTCCATCGTCGGATGCATCTCGTAGTAAACGAGGTGATGGACGACTTGGTGCTTCGCAGTGAACCCGTCGACCAGATCTTCCTTGTGGATCATCACCCTGTCGTAGAGTTGGCTCGTCACCCCGATATACAACGTGCCGTTGACGCCGCTTGCCATGATGTAGACGCACGGCTGTTTCGGCTTATCAAGCATCCAACGCTCGCCTGAAATGCAATCTCGCTTAGGTTCCCGCCTACGCGGGAATGACGACTAGTTTTTCTATCTACCGGGTCGAATACTCTCCAACGAATTAAATCCCACCATCGTCATCCCCGCGGCCTTGCCGAAGGCGAGCAAGAAACAAGGTGGGGACCCAAGCACGCCACGAACCAACGACAATGCGATCTACGTGGCACCACCACCACCTACTCGGCCGCCGTCCGCGCAGCGGCCTCCCGCGCATCGATTCGCGCTTCGATCTCGTGGCGGTAGTGGCGGATGAGGCCCTGGATCGGCCACGCCGCCGCATCGCCCAGCGCGCAGATGGTGTGCCCTTCGACCTGCTTCGTCACATCCCACAGCATATCGATCTCGCTTTTGTCGGCTTCGCCTTTGACGAGCCGTTCCATGACCCGCCACATCCACCCCGTTCCTTCGCGGCACGGCGTACACTGCCCGCAGCTTTCGTGCTTGTAGAAGTACGAGATGCGGGCAATCGCCTTGATGATGTCGGTCGACTTGTCCATCACGATCACGGCCGCCGTGCCGAGGCCCGACTTCTGCGCCGACAAGGCGTCGAAATCCATCGTCAGGTCATCGCAGGCGCGCGCCGGAATACATGGCACCGACGAACCGCCGGGTATCACCGCTTTGAGATTGTCCCAGCCGCCGCGCACTCCGCCGGCATGCTTGTCCAGCAATTCACGCAGCGGAATGCCCATTTCCTCTTCGACCACGCACGGCTTCTCCACGTGCCCTGAAATCTGGAACAGCTTGGTACCTGTGTTGTTCGGCTTGCCGAGGCTCGAAAACCACGTCGCACCGCGCCGCAGGATATCCGGAACGACGGCAATCGACTCGACGTTATTGACCGTCGTCGGCGCGCCATAAAGACCGCAACCGGCCGGGAACGGCGGCTTCAGGCGCGGTTGTCCCTTCTTGCCTTCGAGGCTTTCCAGTAGCGCGGTTTCTTCCCCGCAGATGTAGGCGCCGGCGCCGTGGTGGACGTAGAGGTCGAAGTCCCAGCCATGCACGTTGTCCTTGCCGATCAGCTTCGCCTCATAGGCCTGATCGACGGCCGCCTGGAAACGCTCGCGCTCGCGGATGTATTCGCCGCGAAAATAGACATAGCAGGTGTGCGCGCGCATCGCGAAAGAGGCAATCAGCGCGCCTTCGATCAACAGGTGCGGATCGTGCCGGCAGATCTCGCGGTCCTTGCACGAACCGGGCTCGGATTCATCGGCGTTGATAACGAGATAGGATGGCCGCGAGTCGTTCTTCGGCATGAACGACCACTTGAGCCCGGTCGGGAAGCCAGCGCCCCCGCGCCCGCGCAAACCGGAAGCCTTGACCTGGTCGATGATCCAGTCGTGCCCCTTGTCGATGAAGGTCTTTGTCTGGTCCCAGGCCCCGCGCGCCCGTGCGCCCTGCAGCCCCCAGTCCTGGAAGCCGTAGAGGTTCTTGAAGATGCGGTTCTCATCAGCGAGCATAGTGGTCTCTCGGACAGTGTTTCATGCGAAGGCAGTAGAGCGTAAGTTTCGCGCCGAAGCGGAACTCAGCACACATCCCTCCAGCTTTTGACGAACAAGCGCGCAACAAACCTTGTGGCAAGTGCGGCGCCAGCAGCAGTAGCGAGCCAGACCGGGTTATTCGTCACTCCCGTCAGATAGACGCCCGCCAGAATAATGGCGAGGCGCACAATGAAGATGACGGCCGATGGCTTGATCACGCCTTCTTCTCCGCGGCCAGCGCCTTGGCTTGGGCGATCCAGCCTTCCCGGCCGATGCGCCCCTTGAAGCTCAGGTAGTCGTCGACCCAGGCAACCGCTTCCGGAGTCCAGGCGGCGATCTGGTCGAAGTGATAGATGCCAAGCTCGTTGAGCGTGCGTTCCAGCTTCGGCCCAACGCCGCTGATGCGCTTGAGGTCATCCGCAGTGCCCCCGCGCGGCCCATCGAGCCCCTGGGGCCGGTGCCCGTCCGCCACCGTTTCCCCCGGATTGGCGATTTCCGCCACGACGCCGGCAAGTCCCGCTGCCCCGCCCGACGCCGCAGCCGGCATCACCACCGGCGCCCCCTTCGCACCGGATTTTGCCGCTCCCGCCTGCGCGGTCCGGGTGGTGCTGTATTCGTAGAGCGACGTCGGACCACCGGCGGGACACGACGCCTGCCGGCCGGCCTGCGAACCAGGCGGCGGCGGATTGCCCGCCGCGAACCCGTTGAGAAGCTTCTCGAACGAAGCCGGTGTCAGATCCTCGTAGGTATCCTTCCAGATCTGGACCATCGGCGCGTTGGCGCACGAGCCGAGGCATTCGACCTCTTCCCAGGAAAAATTACCGTCCCCCGACAATTCATGCGGCGACTTCGCAATTTTCCGTTTGCACACCGCGATCAGGTCTTCGGCACCCCGCAACATGCACGGTGTCGTACCGCACACCTGCACGTGGGCAATTTTGCCGACCGGAGCAAGCTGGAACATCGTGTAGAACGTCGCCACTTCGTAGACCCGGATATAGGCCATATCCAGCATCTCGGCGACGAGGCGGATCGCCGGTTCCGGCAACCAGCCATCGTGCTGCTCTTGCGCCCGCCACAATAGCGGAATCACCGCGGACGCCTGCTGCCCCGGCGGATACTTGGCGGTGAGCTTATCGGCCCAGGCAAGGTTTTCGGCGCTGAACTGAAAGCTGGCGGGCTGCTCTGGATGCAGGCGTCTAACGGCCATCGGGGCTCCTTGGCGTTGATCTCTTTCATGTCAACACTCGGCGGGCCGGCGTTGATCTCCTTCATGTCAACACTCGGCGAGCCGGCGTTGAGCCAATTCTGTCTACACCCGGCAAGCCGGTGTGAGTCTTAGTGTCAACACTCGGCAAGCCGGTGTTGAGCAAACTCGGCCAACACGCGGCAGACAGGCGATTAACCGGTCACGCAAGATAATGCATCCGCTGTTGAACGGTGCGTGCACTTGCGTTCCTCAACTAAGGCGATGTTAGCCCGGAGGCAAGCCGATCAGAACGGAGCCATTGGTAGCAGTGGCCTTTTTATTTGCGCGCCGGTCCGCCAACACTGCGCAAGCTTGTGTTGGGAAGCCTTAGGTCCGCCAACACTGCGCAAGCTTGTGTTGGGCAAGATTCCCGCGCCTTGGCCTCGCTTCGCGCATCCAGCGCCTGACAACAAAGCGAAGCTGAAAATCAGGCGCAGACAAATGCACCCACCCGGTAATCTGCCTCAGCGCCGGTCGTCATACCGGCTGGACGAGCGGTCGTCGCGCTCCAGCAGCTCTGTGGGTGTCTTATGCTGCCAGCCCTGGATGCCGAACCCCAGCGGGATCGCAAACCAGCCGATAATCAACAAGAACGCAGCCGCCGGCGCCAGGAAGATCGAAATCTGCGACCCGACCCGCAAAAAACCTGTCCAGAAAACCGCCAACAGCAGCCCGCACCCGACGATGATCCAGCCGCCAAGATCTTCCCCGATCAGATAGGCGAACGCCAATCCGCACAGGAACGACACGGTACCGATCAGGATCGGGATGACCGGCAGGTCGGCCTGTAGCGCCCCCATCGGCCAGTTGTATCTGCGCGCGAAGAACCGGTAGGTGGCAAGGCTCAAGCCCCAGCCCAGTGCGGCGATAGCGAGAAGGAACAGGTTGTTGACCATCATGGCGAAGCGTCTTTCGAATTCAAACGGTGTGATCCTTGCTCATTCATGCCACCACGCGCACGAATGAACTAGAGGGGAAAGTGCCAAGCGGTTAAATCCGTTAACGATTCCGCCATCGCCGCCGTGCGCCGAAGGCCAATCCGGCACATAGAACCCCGGCCCCGCAGTGGAAGATGATCGCCGCCCTTGGCCCTCCGAATGCCCACACCACGGACGCATCCGACAGGCAGACCGCAACCCCCATTGCCAGCCACAAGAACAGCGCCCGCCAGTCCCGCAGATACGCAAACGCTATCGCCAGCCCGCCGAGCCACAAGTCGCGCAGACCAATGACGTAATGCAGGTAAGGCCCTTCCGCAGCGCGTCCCAGCCCGAAGGTGGCCGCTGCGCCATCCGGCACGATCAGAAACCGCAGGCCGATCACCATCAAGACCGCACCGACGAAAATCGAAAGCCACGCCACGTGCGTGCCCGCCGCATACCAATTCAACTCTGGTGGCCCCGGCGGGGACTCGCTATCCTTCAAAAAACGCTCCTGATTGAGCCCCACACACCGCTTATTTCAGCTCCCAGGTCACCGTAACCGAAGCCGCGAGGCTTTGCTCGCCCGCCTCGATCGGCACCGACATTGCCATCTCGCTGCGCGCCGCCCGCATCGGCCGCGGCCCCTCGTACCCGCCGCCGCCTTCACGGATCTCGATCACTTCGCCGACGCCGGCTCCCGCCGCCTTGGCGAACAGTTCCGCCCGCCGTCTGGCATTTGCGATCGCCGCCGTGCGGGCCTCGTCCGTCAGCGTCTCCGCCGCGCTCACCTCGAATGCGAGCCCACGCACCTGATTGGCGCCAAGCCCGATCATCTTATCGAGAATGTCGCCGACCGCCTTCAAATCCCGGATGACAACGTTGACGTCGTTCGAAACCTGATAGCCGTCGATGCGCGGCGGCCGCCCGTCGCCAGAATGTTGATAGCGCGGATTGACGCTGAAATTCGAGGTCTGGATGTCTTTTTCCTCAATGCCGAGCGATTTCAGCCCGTCGATGAGGTTCGCCATCGTCTTGGTATTCGCGCTCGCCGCTTCCTTGGCGCTCGCCGCTTCGGTCTGCACGCCACTCGTTATCCGCGCCATGTCCGGCTTCGCCGAAATGCTGGCGCTGGCGCTGACGGTTACGGTGCGTTGCATATCCTTGTCTCCTGCCTGAACCGGCCCGAACGGGAAAACGGCCGCAGCCATGATGAGCGCAGCAGCAGCGGTCGAGAGGCGTCGCAAAATCATCGTTTCGCTTCCTTGAACGGCCAGGAACATAATGCCAACAGATCTTCTATTGCAGCCCGATGGCCCGGTGCATGATACACAAAAGACTTGGGAGAATTGCGTCTCAACTGCGAACTTTGCATGAGACCGTTCAGTCGCGCGCCGAACTCTGCTATAGCACCGCCTCCGCACGGCCGGTGAGAGCCGCCGGCGTGCGCTTGAGGTGGGCCTGTAGCTCAATGGTTAGAGCTGACGGCTCATAACCGTCTGGTTGCAGGTTCGAATCCTGCCGGGCCCACCAATCTTCATTTTGACGGCACGCCCAGAACTCGGCGCTATCGCATTGTCACCGGGGCAACCCGAATTCCAAGCTGGCAGATCAAGCGGAACCCGCGAATGATCCACGAAAACCTCAATCGCCCACGCACAATCGACGAACTTCGGTCGGCGATGCGCCACCTTTGCACGGAAGAGTCCGTCAAGCGCGGACTGGCCATCACAGTCCGCCCGAGCGATGTATTCATTTCCCCATACGCAAAAAGCGGCACAACCTGGTTGCAGCATGTCGCTCACGCAGTGCGCTCCGGCGGCTCAATGGACTTCCGCGAAATAAGCGACGTTGTTCCATGGCTGGAAATCGCATTTGATCTGGGTGTCGACCCGGACGCTGAGCAACAATCGTCGCCGCGGCTTTTCAAGGCACATCTTGATTGGCAGGACATTCCAAAAGGCGGGCGATATATCGTCTCGTTCCGCGATCCGAAGACGGTACTCGTCTCGATGCACCAATTCTTCGAAGGCTGGTTCTTTGAGCCAGGAAGCATCACGCTCGACGATTTGGGCCGGCAATTCTTTCTGGCCACCAGAAGGTACTATAAGCACATTCTGAGTTGGGCCCCGGCAATCAACGAACCTTACGTGCTGGCGCTGTCCTACGAGGACATGCTGCACTCGCCAGACAGCTTGCCGTCTGTCGTAGCTGACTTTCTGCAAATCGATGTCCCCGACGAAATACTGGCCAAGGTGGTTTCACAGTGCTCTCGGGATTTCATGGTCACCAACTCCTCCAAGTTCGACAACCGTGACATCCGCGAGAAGCGCGATCCTGTCATGGGATTGCCGCCGGGTGGCGCGAGTTTGAAGGTCCGGCGCGAGACGGTTGATAAGCCCAGGCTTTCGTCGGAGTTGGCGGCGGAGATCGACGAAGTCTGGCGCGAAACCGTCACACCGGCGCTCGGCTTTGCGAGCTACGAGGAATTTCGAAACTCTCTACCCAACCCACTGCGGGTCGATCGGTAAGACGGACTGTCGTGTGGCAGCACCCGCCGCCTATTGAATGCCACCACTGAGGCAACGTCCTTGACACCACGGGCACACCGCTTCCCACTCGAAACCGCTCGCCTCGAAGCTCTCGACCGGGGCCTTGCAGAAAGCATCGGCGCGCGCTTGTCGGGGCTCACCACCTCACCTGCCCCATATATCATCCATATGCTCGGTATCCCCGGTGCGGGCAAAACCACCTTCGCAAGAGCGCTTCACCCGAAGCTTTCTCGCACCGACCAACCCGAGCCTCTCTATCTCAGCTTCGATGACATCATGTCGACAATTCCAGGATATGCCCGCGACCCCGATCCCGTCGCCGCCCATGCCCGCTACGAATTGTCCGCCCGGACAGCCGGATACCATCTCCTGCGGCAAGCACTGGCGATGCGCGCCAGCATCCTCTTCGACCACGGCGGCGCCAACCCGGATCATGTCAGCATCCTCGAATATGCACGCAACGGCCTGGACTATAAAACCGCGGTGATCTACATTCCTTGCGAACCAGAAATCGCTGCGGAACGAATTGAAAAGCGCAGCGCAAATGAAGGCCGCCACACTCCTCCCCATTACATCGAGGAACGTACGTTTCTGATTGAAAAACTGCTTCCCGCCTACGTGAAACTCTCCGATGCGTTCTTCACTTTGAAGCCGTCACAAACGCAACTCGAATGCGCGGACATTTTCGCCGAGATCGCAATTGCCGTTAATTGTATTCGCGCACCGGATTCAAATTGACGAGGCTCCCGGCTGACAACCCCGCTCCCCACAGCGGTCGCTGCGGGGATTCAATGGCCTCCGTTGGAATTCAGTCGAACTTAGCGCAGTCTACCGTCATGCTGTCGGTAGACTGCGCAAAAGGTCGACAATAAATTTCGTTACCAGCATGTCAGCAGGTCCCATCAACATATTGATCGGAAATGTTATAATCGAACGGTCCGCGCACATGCCAACAGGCCAGACGGGGGCCCGGCGTCGGCTCATCCATCCATCCACTCGGTGAATTCCGGATCGAAGTTCTGGTCCGGATAACTTCCATAGGGCGGATGCGTCAGACCGAGACCGGGCTGCATCCACCACTCCGCTTCGCGCGTGCCGGCCGGAAGCCGCCCTGAGGCTTCCAGAAATCCTGGAAACGGATCCTTTCGCCAGATCAGCTTGCCGCCGTTGGGCAGTGCGAACACCTCACCCTCCCGCATTCGCGCGGCGAAATCCCGGTATCCGTCTTCGGTGTGCTCGAACCCCAGATACTGGTAGAAGACTTCACCGATATCGATATGTGATCCATCTTCACGCTTCCATTTCACGAACGGCATCAATCACACTCCCTATGCCTTGCGCCTCCATTCCCCGGATCAATAAACCAAACCGCGCACTCCGCATTTGATCTCGCAACGGCCACCATGCCAAGTAGATCGTATGACCATCCCGCCAGCGCCGAAAACCGCTACGCCGCTTCGCATCCTGCTCATCTCCGATGGGCGGCCGGGACATTTCAACTTGTCGGAAGGGATTATCGCAGCCCTGGCGCGACGGCGCGCGGTCGAGGTCAACCGTCTCGAAGTCCGCAAGCCAGGCTGGGTTCCAGGTGCACTCCTCTCTGCAATCACCAACGCCAAAGTTCCACCCCACCGCGTACTGCGAACGATCTACCGCATTTCACCCGATCTGCTGGATCGGCCGGAATTGATCGTTTCGGCAGGCGGCAATACGCTTGCAGCCAATATCGCAGCCGCCCGCATCACAAAAGCCCCCAACGTTTTCTACGGCTCGTTGCGGCGCTTTCGGCCGGCCGACTTCGCCCTCGCGATGACGTCGTATGCCGCCGACGCCAACGCGCCAAACCGGCTGATGTGGTTGAAGCCCTCGAAGCTTGATCCGGACACATTGGTGAAACCCTCAACCCGCGATCGTCGCGACCATCGACCCCCGCAAACCTTCGGCCTCATCATCGGTGGCGATGCCGGAACCGTTCGCTTCGCCGATACCGATTGGATCGAACTCCTCAGGTTCATCGACACCTGCCGGACAGAGTTTGGCGGGCGGTGGATCGTAGCCAACTCACCGCGCACGCCGGAGTCGATCTCCGATCGGCTCGCACAACTGGCAGGTTCCCCCGACAGTCCTATCGCGAGATACATAGATGTCCGCACTGCGGGCGCCGGCACCCTTGGCGTCCTGCTGGCTCAATCCGCAGCCGTCGTCTGCACAGCCGACTCGAGCACGATGCTCTCTGAAGCCGTCTGGATGCAACGCCCCGTGATCGCCGTCGCCCCGCGCGATTACTCGCTGCCGGAAAATGAAACAGCCTACCGTAAATGGCTGCAGCAGAACGGCTGGACTGGAGCGATGCCGATTGCCGGATTGACACCCGAAAAATTCAAATCGCATTTGGCGCGCATCAAGCCGCTCGCGGAGAACCCGCTCGATCAACTCGCCGACGAATTGCAGCGCCGCCTGCCCGCACTCTTCGTCACAGCACCCTAACCCCCAAGACCTAACCCCCAGAACCTAACCCCCAGAACCTAACCCCTAACCCCTAGCTATCCGCCTCGATGACGACGACCTCGTCGCCGTCGCGCACCGCCGCGCATGCGCGCACATCGTCGAGCGCGCGCGCCCACACGTTGCATGGGCTGACCAGCCGGATCTCGTCGCCGCGTGAAACCGGCGTTCGACCGAAGCCGATGGCAATCGCATTGCCGCCTGGCCAGAAGGCGATTTCTCCAGGTTCCATGACGTCCTTGGCACCCGGCTCAACGTCACAGTCGACGTCGACCGAAAAGTAGATCTCCTCGCCCCACGTCTGCGCCCGCGCATAGATCGGCAATGCCTCGCCGATCTTCCTCGCCGTCGGCGTATCGAGCAGTTCGGCGCGCACCACGACCTGCCCTGCCCGGATCAGGATTCCTGTCATGATTTCTCTCCAGCTTGAATGACGCCGCCTGCCTCCAACGCGCGCCACACGCATACAGAAACGAGCCCCGCGACAAACGACAATGCCGGCAGCATGGCCCGGTCCGGCACGCCGGTCGCGATTGCCACGGCCGCGAAACCGATGACTCCGCCAATGGCGGCCTCGATCCAACCGAACCGGCCGATTCCCAGCACCCGTGGGATGACGACGACGGCCGCCAGGGCCGACGGTAATGCTGCCCAGACAAAGGCGGCAATCGCTGCCGGTCCGATTTCAGGCAATGGTTCGGGGAGCCATCCGCCCATGCCGATCACCGGCCCGATGATCACAGCGATGGCAACCGCAAGCCCGGCAAAGAACGGCCCCACCAGCATGTAGCCGAGAAATACCCACATCGCGCGGGAGAGGTTTCCAGGCTCATCGTCTTTCGCCTTAGCCATTTCCGCCTCCGAAAAACCTGCAATTGCCCGCCGAAACGACCGATCGAACAATCATCCGGGCTGTTGATGTTCCGTCGAGCCCGTCAGCCCGCCAATTCCTTCAAGCCGCGCCGGATGAGCTTTGCCGTATCTGCATCCTGCCCAAGCTCCTTCACCGCCGCCCCGACCGCGCGCGCCGCCTCGCCGGGTTGATATCCCAGATTGGTAAGCGCCGACATCGCTTCCGCGGCGGCGCTGCTGTCAGCTGACGCAATACCCGATAGGCCTCTTGTACCGCCGCCGCCGTCACCTGCGCCAATGCCCGCGATCGCCAGCCCCGGCGCCTTGTCCTTCAATTCCGCAACGATCCTCTGCGCGATCTTCTTGCCCACCCCTGGCGCCTGTTCGACGGCCTGCCAGTTGCCGAACGCAATCGCATTGGCAAGGTCGGTGGGCGACAGAATGCCGAGCACCGCCAGCGCCACCTTTGCCCCCACCCCCTGGATCGTCTGCAGCGTGCGAAACCAGCTGCGCTCCACTTCGGTGAAGAAGCCGTAAAGCCTGATCGCGTCCTCGCGCACATGCGTATCGATGGTGAGACTGGCTTCCTTGCCCAGTTCGAGCGCGCGCAGCGTGCGCGCCGAAGCCTGCACCTCGTACCCGACCCCGCCGACATCGAGGATGACGATGGCTTCCCCGATGGCATCGACCTTGCCGCGCAACTTTCCGATCATGTTTTGTCCTGCCCTTCGAGGCACTCCAGCCGATTCGCTTCGCGCGCATGTTACGCCGCGAATTGCACATTAGTCCCGCCAGTCGCTGCGTTGTCTAGACTCGCAGCCGTCAGCCTGCCGCCCTGCGCGGCCCGCTCCGGCGCGTCCGGCGTGCCGCCTCTTCGACGGCCGCCGCCGCCCTTGCCTGCGGACCTGTGCGGTGGTTGGCGTGGCAGATGGCAATTGCCAGCGCATCGGCTTCGTCAGAACTGTCGAATTTGGCGCGCGGCAGCAGAATGCCGATCATCGCCTGGATCTGGCGCTTGTCCGCGTGGCCGGTGCCGACCACCGATTTCTTGATAAGGTTCGGCGAATATTCGGCAACGCGCAGCCCCTTCAGCGCCGGAGCCAAGAGCGCCATCCCACGCGCCTGCCCGAGCTTCAATGTCGCCCGCGCGTTCTCGTTGACGAAGGTTTCTTCCACCGCCGCTTCGAGTGGCGAAAAACTGGCGATAACCCCGCAGATCCCCTCGAAGATTTCACGAAGGCGATAGGCCAGCGCTTCATCGCTGGTCGAGGTGAGATGCCCCGAGGCGACGTAAATCAGCCGCACGCCGTCGCTTTCGACGACGCCCCAGCCGGTTCGGCGCAATCCTGGATCGATCCCGATAATGCGGACGCTTCGTTGTTCCCCCATCGGTTCCACTTACAGCGATTCGCGCGCACTGATCTGCAACGCAACGCCATCAACCATGCGCCGCGCATCAAGCCGCCGTCAGCTTGGCCATCACTTCGTCGGAAATATCGAAGTTGGCGTAGACGTTCTGCACGTCATCGTCGTCTTCGAGCGTATCGATCAACTTCAGGATGGTTGCGGCGTTGTCCTCGTCGACCTCGTTGGAAAGGTTGGGCCGCCACACTGCCTTGACCGATTTGGCTTCCCCAAGCGCCTCTTCAAGCACGCCTGCAACCGTCCCGAGATTGTCGAAACTGCACGTGATGAGATGTCCGTCCTCATCGCTGAGGCAATCGTCGGCACCGGCCTCAATCGCTGCTTCAAGCACCGCGTCGGGGCCGCCGGCGTCGCTTTCGTAGACGATCTCGCCGACGTGATCGAACATGTGCGACACAGCTCCCGTCGAGCCCAGATTGCCGCCGTGTTTGGCGAACGCGGCCCGCACCGCCGCGCTGGTTCGGTTGCGGTTATCGGTCAGCGTTTCGACGATGACTGCTACTCCGCCCGGCCCATAGCCTTCGTAGCGAATCGGCTCGATGTCTTCGGCATCCGCGCCGCTCGCCTTCTTGATCGCGCGCTCGATGTTGTCTTTCGGCATATTTTCCGCGCGCGCCGCCTGCAACGCCAGACGAAGCTTCGGGTTCGCCGTCGGGTCGGGCAGGCCGCTTTTCGCCGCCAGCGTGATTTCCCGGGCGATCTTGGTGAACACCTTTGCCTTGGCCTTATCCTGCTTGCCCTTGCGGTGCATGATGTTCTTGAATTTTGAATGCCCGGCCATCGTGTCCGTCTCCGAATGCGTCGTTTCACGGCTGGTTTTGCGTGATTTGCTGGCTGTAATGCGCGAGCCGCTGAGGCCCGGTCAAGCTCCCGTCGCCGCCGCGGCCCGTTTGCGGGAGCCGAATCTTACCAGAAATCCGGCTCGCTGTGCGACAGGCAGCCGCCGATCCGCACCGCTCTGACGTGGCGCGCCAACCCGCTTGCGTCATCGACGTCGACGGCGACGCCCGAAATCGTCGCCTCCCCCATCGCCGGTTCGAACCGCTCGCTCGGAATCCGCGTCAGGAACCGGTTCAGCGGTTCGCCCGAATTCATTCCGAGAACGGAGTTGTAGTCGCCACACATCCCCGCATCCGACATATACGCCGTGCCCCCCGGCAGGATGCGCTCATCCGATGTCGGCGTATGCGTATGCGTGCCGACGACAAGGCTCACCCGCCCGTCGGCGAACACCCCGAAAGCCTGCTTTTCGCTGGTCGCCTCGGCGTGGAAATCGATCACGATGGCGTCCGCCCCCCGTCCCAGCGGACACGTCAAGAGTTCCTGCTCGACGGTGCGGAACGGGCAATCCATTTCCGTCATGTATACGCGGCCCAGCGCATTAATGACGAGAACCTGTGCGCCGTTGCGGGCTTCATAGAGCCCCGCGCCGCGCCCCGGCGTACCCGGCGGATAGTTGATCGGACGGATCAGCCGGTCCTGCCGCTCGATGTAGACCAGCGTTTCCTTCTGGTCGAAGGAGTGGTTTCCCAGCGTCACCGCATCGGCGCCTGCATCGAGGATCTCGTTCAGGATCTTCTCGGTGATACCGAAACCGCCGGCCGAGTTCTCCCCATTTATCACGACGAAATCGAGCTTCCAGCTGTCGCGCAGCCGCGGCAGCGTTTCAACGATTGCATTGCGGCCCGCGCGGCCGACGATGTCGCCGAGAAATAATAGTCGCATACGCTTTTCTGGTTGGTGTTGGAATCACGAACAGGCAATCGGGCCGGAAGGCGTCAGCACCCAGTCGCAGGGGAGGTCATAACGGTCTCGCGGCACCGCGTCGAGACGCTGCTCGTCGAAGGCGAGGCCAATTGCGATGACCGGCTTCAACGCCCTGAGCTTGGCAAGCGTCCTGTCGTAGAAGCCGCCGCCGTAGCCGAGACGGTAGCCATGCGGGTCGAACGCCAGCAGCGGCACCAGCAGGATATCGGGGTGCACTTCCGCAGCGCTCTCCAGTGGTTCCGAAATCCCCCAGGTCTTGTCCTCCAAGGGCTCACCGGGCGCCCAGGCCCGCATGAGAAGCGGCTTTGCCTTCCCCGCGATCACCGGGAGCGCCAGCTTGAAGCCTTCCCCGTCGAGCCGCCGCATCAGTGCCGCCGGATCGATTTCATCACCGATCGCCGAGAAGCCGGACACAATTCTCGGTGGCCGCGCGCCGCAGAAATCCAGCCCGTGCGCGGCAATCTGCGCACCGGCCGATGCGCCGTGCTTTTCGAATGCCGCAAGCCGCCGCGCCTTGGCCTCGGCTCTCAGCGCTTTCTTTTGATCGTCGAGGCTCATCGCAATTCCATCGGGCAAGATCCGCCATCCACCCCTGAGATCCCCCAGGAAACAGGAGAACGCAAGCCGAAAATCCGCCGAATTGCAGCTCGCCCGATGCGCGGAAGTTAAACACGCCAACCGCTGCGCAGACCCCTCGGGGCGCGGATGCCGCGAAGCCAAACCGCACACCGGCTTGCCGAGTGTGCGCAATCCAGCCCAACACCAGCTTGCCGAGTGTGCGCAATCCAACCCGCACACCGGCTTGCCGAATGTTGGGCAAACAAGTGTTGGCGAACGGAGCGGCTGCGGAGAACCGTCAGGGCGCGGATGCCGCGAAGCGGTGGGCATCCGGAGCGCCCAAGAATAAAGAGCCGCGAAGGCCGTCGGAACGTTTGATCTCGCCGGGATCCCTACAAAGTAAGGTGGGCGCCGTGTATCCGGGACCACGGTCCCGGTCAGGGACAGCTCCCTGGCAGATCTTATAGGCCCTGGAGATTCGTTGTTCCTAACGCGCCCCGCAGCACCGTCTATCTAGGATGCCGCGCTGTCCGATTAAAGGCGGAACATCAAACGCGATAAACAATCCCCATCAATCGCGTTTCGCCAATCCCCGCCATCGCACGAACTCAACCGGCCGCCTTTTTCGCCCCGTCGCTGACTTCGGCGGCTTCACGCGCATCGAAAAGCTCGTCAGCGATCATCAATGCGGCCATTGCCAACAGCCGGTCGTCGCCGACCTGGCCGAATTCGCCGACCAGCCCGTCGACCTTCTCGCGCAGATAATCGGCAATTGCGTTGAGCCGGTCTTCCTCCCCATCGGCGCAGTTCAGCCGGTAGGAGCGGCCGTTGATCGTCGTCGTCACCTTGCCCATCGCCTCACCCCGCAGAGGTTAAGTTATTGCGAATCAGGCTTTTCCTCAACGAGGTTATGAAGCGAATCGATCACCCAATCAATCCGGTTGACTGCATCCTTCTGCAACGCCTCCAATTCGCCGACCCGCGCCCGCGCCGCCTTAAGCTCAGCCACAAGCCCGTCGCGCTCGGCCTGCAGCGCACTGATCCTGCCTTCCAGGCGCTCGACGGCGGAAGCAAGATCCGATTGTCCCGCGGCCTTGCGCGCAACGGGCCGCTTCGACTTCTTTGATGTTTCGCGGGTCGGCATTGTCGTATCCAGTTCAAGAGGCTGGGCCTGCAGGCTCTCGTGCGGGTCCGCTTGAGAAGACGCGCGTTCTAGACGAACCCTCCGGCGTTGGCGACCGTCGACATCGCCGCAACTGCCCGATCGGACCGCTTTTCAGCATCTGAGTGCGCCGATAGTATGAAGCGCAGGCGTCTTTCCGGCAATGCGGATTGCCGCTACGGACATGCGGATTGCCGCCCGCCGGTACCTTTTCCCGACCAGATCGTCGCGATTCACCTTGCGCCGATTGACATAGGCCGGGCGCCGCCACTAATTGCTTCACAAGCTGAAAAGATCTGTGAAATCCCCATTATGAAGGGCGCCGGGCCGGGTTGGCTCCAAGCCGATCGCCGCCGCCCGGCAAGGAAGGAGACGAACGTGTCAGTGAAAGTTGCGATCAACGGGTTTGGGCGCATCGGCCGCAATATTCTGCGGGCAATTGCAGAAAGCGGCCGCAAGGATATCGAAGTGGTCGCCATCAACGACCTCGGCCCGGTCGAGACCAACGCTCACCTGTTACGTTTCGACTCCGTCCACGGCCGTTTCCCTGGAGTGGTCAAGGTCGACGGCGACACGATCGACATCGGCACCGGTCCGATCAAGGTCACCGCCATCCGCGATCCCGCCGAATTGCCGCACGGTCAGCTCGGCGTCGACATCGCGATGGAATGCACCGGCATCTTCACCAAGCGCGACAAGGCTGCAGCCCATCTCGCCGCCGGCGCCAGGCGCGTCCTCGTCTCCGCACCTGCCGAGGGCGCCGACCTGACCGTCGTCTACGGCGTCAACCATCAGAAGCTCACCGCCGAGCATCAGGTCGTTTCGAACGCCTCCTGCACGACCAACTGCCTCGCCCCGGTCGCCAAGGTGCTCAACGATTTCGTCGGCATCGACAAGGGCTTCATGACCACGATCCACTCTTATACGGGCGACCAGCCGACCCTCGACACGATGCACAAGGACCTCTACCGCGCAC
Source organism: Alphaproteobacteria bacterium (assembly GCA_018830445.1). GTDB lineage: Bacteria > Pseudomonadota > Alphaproteobacteria > Rhizobiales > Hyphomicrobiaceae > Filomicrobium. Next base: position 25,678 of record JAHJSN010000127.1, read on the forward strand.
GCGGTGCGGCCCTGTCGATGATCCCGACCTCGACCGGCGCCGCCAAGGCGGTCGGCCTTGTGTTGCCTGAGTTGAACGGCCGCCTCGACGGTGTGTCGATACGCGTCCCGACGCCGAACGTGTCCGTTATCGACTTCAAGTTCGTCGCCAAGCGTGAAACGACGCCCGAAGAGATCAATGCCGCCATCAAGGCGGCAGCCGACGGCGAATTGAAGGGCGTACTCGGCTACACCGATCAGCCCAACGTTTCCTGCGACTTCAACCACGATCCGCGCTCCAGCATCTTCCACCTCGACCAGACCAAGGTGATGGACGGCACACTTGTCCGCGTCATGTCCTGGTACGACAACGAGTGGGGCTTCTCGAACCGCATGTCGGATACGGCCGTCGCCATGTCGAAACTCGGCTAAATCCGCGTTCCGGGACGGCCCATAGAACATCGTCGAACGGGCGGGTGGGTGATGCCTCCCCGCCCGTTTCACGTGAATCGGCAAGGTAATCGTCGCGATTTGCCGCTAAACGAAACGCCCGTTGGCCCCTTTTCTGCCGCTATCACGCGGCGAATAATCTCGCCAACCTCCTCCTGACCGAAGGACGCCGATGGCGCAAAACATGATGGTCGCCAAGACCCAGCTCTACCTCGTGCTTGAACTGGCCGGCTCGGAACCGACCGTGGAGCGCTATGGCGCTCTGTTCGATCCCCAAATCGTACCTTCGCTGCTGATCGTTCCCGAGCATGACCGCAAACCCGATGCCGCCGCCCTGCAAGCATTTGTCGCGGTGGCGCAGCATCACGATGTGGCGGTACTGATCGCCGACGACGTTGAACTTGCCGCTGAAACCGGCGCCGATGGCGTCCATCTCAGCGCGACAAGCGGCGATGATCTGTTGATTGAGCGCTACCGCGCGGCCCGTGAGTCCCTCGGCGCCAACGCCATCATCGGAGGGGATGCGGGGTTCTCCCGTCACGACGCCATGGCGCTCGGCGAGGCCGGCGCCAACTACGTTGCGTTCTCCCCCCGCACCGGCCCTGCGGCCGATCAGTCGATCAGCCCCGAAGACGCCCAGCGCGACATGGTATCGTGGTGGGCCGACATTTTCGAAATTCCTGTCGTCGCCCTCGGCGTCGCCGATGAACAGACTGCACGATCATTTGCCGGACTCAATGCCGACTTCGTCGCCCGCAAGGTCCCCGCAGGACTGAGCCCCGCCGATTTGCGCGATTGGTTGCAGAGCGCACACAAGGCGGTGTCGTCCGATTAGATCGGATCGGGCCAAACGCAGGAAAACGCCATGAAAACGAAGCCGATTACCGCCATCGCTCTCGCAGCCGCCGGATTGGCATCGTTTTCCGCAGCCACCCTGGTCGCGCACGCAGAAACCAGCAGCTGGTTCCAGACCTCCCCCCCCAAGCAGACCGACCCAACGAAGGCGGGCAGACATGTTTCGCCAGACCAGCCCGCGGCGGCGCCCCCCGCGCGCGATACAGGCGCCGCCGCGCCGGTCAAATCGAACTCAGGTGGTAATTCGCAGGCCTATATCGCCTTTGACCAGGGCAAATACCTCACTGCGCTGAAACTGGCCGAAGCCGCCGCCGGCAAAGGCGATCCGGCTGCCCACACCTTGATCGGGCGCATCTACGGAGAAGGCTTCGGCGTCCCGCAGGATTTCGCAGCCGCCGTCAAGTGGTACACCCGCGGAGCGGAACTTGGCGACGTCAACGCGATGTTCGCGCTCGGTCTGATAGCAGCGCAGGGTCGCGGCGTCGAAAAAGACCGCAATGCTGCCGCCCAGATGTTCGAACAGGCCGCCCGCCAGGGACACGCCGAAGCCAATTACAATCTCGGCCTTCTGTTCCTGAAGGGTGACGGCAAGCCGGAGAACCCCCGCCGCGCCGCCCAGCATATCAAATACGCCGCCGAACAGGGCGTTGCAGCGGCCCAATACGACCTCAGCGCACTCTACCAGAATGGCGTCGGCGTCGAACCGGATGCTTATGAAGCCTCGCGCTGGATCGCCCTGGCCGCCGAACAGGGGCTCGCCGCCGCCCAGTACGATTACGCTGTCATGTTGCTGAAGGGGATGGGGCTGAACAAGGACGTCCACAAGGCCCTGCGCTACATGCTCCAGGCTGCCGACAAGGGCATCGCAGGCGCACAAAATCGCCTCGCCTACGTCTATGAGGAGGGTCTCGGTGTGGTTGCAAACCCCATCGAAATGGCAAAATGGCGTTTGATCGCCAAGGCGGGCGGTATCGAAGACCCGAACATGGACCAGAAAGTCGCCGCCCTGGCAGACGATCAGCGGTTGAAAGCCGAAAGCGCAGCTGTCGAGTGGCAGGAGCGCCGGCAGGTCAATCCGCTTTCCCCCTGAACCACCCAACCTGCCTGGACCGTCAACGATCGGCGAACCGCCGCCCTTGCCAACCTGCCGCGCGCAAGGTAGGCGCTTTGTCAACAATGTTTCGCATCAGCGAACACCACCCGGTCGCCAGTCCCTGGGCGCCGCCTCATTGGAACTGAAATATGGCAGCTTCGCCGCTCATAAACGTCATGGTCAACGCCGCGCGCAAGGCCGGACGCAGCCTCAACCGCGACTTCGGCGAAGTCGAAAATCTCCAGGTTTCCATCAAGGGTCCCGCGAATTTCGTTTCCGCCGCCGATCTGCGCGCCGAGGAGATCATCTTCAATGAACTCGCCAAGGCCCGCGAGGGATATGGCTTCCTGATGGAGGAGCGCGGCGAGGTCGCAGGCGCCGACAAATCGCACCGCTGGATTGTCGATCCCCTCGACGGCACGACCAACTTCCTGCACGGCATCCCGCTGTTTGCCATTTCGATCGGCCTGGAACGCGAAGGTGAACTCGTCGCCGGCGTCATCTACAATCCGGTGCTCGACGAACTCTACACAGCCGAAAAAGGCAAGGGTGCCTTCCTCAACGATCGCCGCCGGCTGCGTGTTGCAGCCCGCCGCGATGTCTCCGAATGCGTTGTGGCAACAGGCATTCCACACCGCGGACGCCCGCAGCACGACCTGTTTCACCAGGAGTTGCGCGCGACCATGGCAACGGTTGCCGGTATCCGGCGCACCGGTTCGGCGGCCATCGACCTGGCCTGGACCGCCGCAGGCCGTTTCGACGGATTCTGGGAGCGGAACCTAAAGCCCTGGGACCTCGCGGCCGGTATCGTAATTGTTCGCGAAGCCGGCGGATCATGCAGCGATATCGAAGGCGGCGACAAAATGCTCGACCACGGCAGCATTCTCGCCGGCAATTCGGATATCCGCAAAAGCCTGCTGAATGCCCTGCAAAACAGTGCCGCCTGACTGTTGTCTCACCGGGAACAGCCCGACCCGAAAGGCTTTGCCATCTTTGCACGCACCGTTAGAACGGGTTCTAGTGTGGCGTCGCGCCTTAATTGACGTGTTGGTGCCGCACAGGAGTTGCCAATCGAGGCGCGCTGAACGCCACACTAAACCATTGTTTTTGCGAGTGGCCTTCATGTCTCGCCGAAATCGTCAGCGGTTGCGGCCAGCACAACGATTTGGGCGAGACGGGCCACCAGCCGCAAGCGGATGCGAATTTCTGGTTCAACACACGAGCCTAATCTTGCCGGTTTAAGCTGTATAAGGGTTGGGCTAAGACAGTCGGACCGAAGAATTCGCTGAACACCGTTGGAGGCCGATTAATGGTGAGACGACGCAAATCCGACCTCGGTTCGGCAATGTTCCACAGGACACTGACCTCGCCGGCGCTGTTCCTCGCCCGGATGGTGATCTTTCTCACTCTCGTCGCCTTCATCGTTGCGATCCTCTACCGGCCTTTGGCGGACGCATTTTCGAACAATCCGGCCCTCAACGGCCTGATCGTCGCCGTGCTGTTTTTCGGCATCATGTATTCGTTCAACCAGGTGCTGCGCCTTTATCCGGAAATTCGCTGGGTCAACGCATTCCGCATCGCCGACCCTGGCCTTGCGATCGCCCACCAGCCGCGGCTCCTGGCACCGATGGCCACACTTCTGCGCGATCGCACCGGCGCCATCTCCCTGTCGACGGCCTCGATGGGCTCGATCATGGATTCGCTGGCCTCGCGCCTCGACGAAGCTCGCGATACCGGCCGCTATCTTGTCGGCCTGCTTGTCTTCCTCGGCCTGCTTGGAACGTTCTGGGGGCTGCTCGAAACCATCCGGGCAGTCGGTAACGTCATCGGCGAGATCGACACCAATGCTTCCGACACCGTACAGCTCTTCGGCGATCTGAAAGCCGGCCTGTCCGCGCCGATGAAGGGCATGGGCACGGCGTTCTCCTCATCGCTTCTAGGCCTCTCGGGCTCGCTGGTCCTCGGTTTCCTCGAATTGCAGGCGAGCCACGCCCACAATCGCTTCTACAACGAACTCGAAGAATGGCTGTCGGGAATTACCGAAATCTCACCCTCGACCGACACCAGCGACGGCGCCATCAACCGCCAGCTCGCCGCCACCCTTTACGATATGCAGCGCGTCCTCGAAGAACTCAATTCGCACCTTAGCGAAGGCGGCGAGATAGCCGGCGGCGGCGATCCCGAACCTGTCAAGGAACTGGCCCGCGGAGTAAGCCAGCTCATCAACCAAATGCGCACCGAACAAAAGATCGTGCGCGAATGGGTTGACGAGCAGGCCGCCCAGCAGACCATCGTTACCGATACGCTGCGCGAACTCGCCCAGAACATTCAACGGCGCGGGAGCTGATAGATGGCGCGAGGACGAGCCCGCCGCGGCGCCGACTACGGCGAATTCTGGCCCGGTTACGTGGATGCATTATCCACGCTCCTGCTCGTCGTGACATTCCTGATGTCGATCTTCATGCTGGCGCAGTATTTCGCAACGCAGGAGTCCTCCGGCAAGGACACCGCCTTGAAGCGCCTCAATCGCCAGATCGCGGAATTGACCAGCATCCTCTCGCTCGAACGCGGCAAGACCAAATCCGCCGAAGACGAACTGGCCGCATTGCAGGCGACCCTCTCCACGCTCCGCGACGAGAACACCAAGCTCGCAGGCTTTGCTCTGAGCGGCGACGATGCCCAGAAGGCCGCCGCTGCCCGGATTTCTTCACTCACCACCGATCTTGAAAACCAGCAGGAAATCTCCTCCGAGGCCCTCGCCAAGGTCGACCTTTTGAACCAGCAGCTTCTCTCGCTGCGCCGGCAGATCGCCGCGCTCAATGATGCGCTTGAGGCCAGCGAGAAGAAGGATCAGGAAGCCCAGGACCGCATCAAGGATCTCGGCAGCCGCCTCAACGCCGCCCTTGCCCGCCAGGTCCAGGAACTCAAGCGCTACCGCTCCGATTTCTTCGGCCGCCTGCGCGAACTCCTCGCCGGTCGCAAGGACATCCGCGTCGTCGGCGACCGCTTCGTGTTTCAGTCGGAGGTTCTGTTTCCATCCGGCAGCGACCTCATGACGCCCGAAGGTCTCGCCGCCATGGACCAGCTCGCCTCCGCCATCATCGAACTTGAAAACCAGATCCCGAAGGAAATCGAGTGGGCCCTCCAGGTCGACGGTCACACCGATGCGCAACCGATCTCCACTTCGCAATTCCCCTCCAACTGGGAACTATCGACCGCTCGCGCCATGTCTGTGGTCCGCTATCTCATATCGCACGGTGTCCCCCCGAACCGGCTGGTCGCAGCCGGCTATGGCGAATTTGCACCACTCGAACGCAGCAATGATATCGAATCGTTGCGCAAGAACCGTCGCATCGAGTTGAAGCTGACCAACCGCTGATCCGGGCACGCCAAGAAAAGCCCCAGGCAACCTCGCCATGAAACCTTATGAACGCTTCGTCAATGTAAGTTGACCAAAGGACAACTTGCCCAATTGCTGTTGTTCCCTAGTGTTCTGGATCAAACATTTGATTCCCGGGTGGAGGTCGTCAAATGTTTGTGAATTCAGAACACAATCAAAAGGTTGCCTAGTGTTCCGGGCTGACATTCAGGTTCCCGGCAGGGAACCTTATGTCAGAGTCGGAACACTAGGTTATGGTGGATGGTTAGGAATATCCTGTATTCTTGGCGGAAATGCTGCAACGCCCTATCATGCGCTCACTTGACAATTTGGGGCAATAATGCGGCAATCATCGACGGCTTGCTGCGCCGCAACAATTCGGACTGCTGCGGTGATGAAAGGGTCTAATGAACTATTACGCATATGAACTCGCGCACGCACTGATCTCGCCCATGCGGATGGCCGCGCAGGGCCTCAAGATGCAGATGCAGTTGCCATTCAATCCCATGGCCATGACGCCGATGGGCAAGTCGATTGCAGCCGCCGTAGACGTTTTCGAAGGCATCACCAGACGGTATGGCAAACCGGAGTGGGATATCCACTCGACCCACGTCGACGGCGTCGATGTCCCGATCCGTATCGAAACCGTCCGCCGCAAGCCGTTCTGCAACCTCGTCCATTTCGTACGCGACGACTGGGTCGGCAACGGCACAGTGTTGCCGAAAGTTCTGATCGTCGCGCCGATGTCCGGTCACTACGCAACCCTGCTGCGCGGCACCGTGGAAGCGATGCTGCCGGAACATGACGTATACGTCACCGACTGGATCGACGCCCGCGACGTCCCCGTGACCGACGGCCGTTTCGACCTCAACGACTACGTCGATTACGTCATCGAATTCATCCAGCATATCGGCGAGCGCACACACCTCATCGCGGTATGCCAGCCCGCCGTTCCGGTTTTGATCGCCGCCGCCGTGATGGCCGGAGAGGACGATCCGTTCCAGCCGATGTCGATGACGTTGATCGGCGGTCCAATCGACACGCGCCGCAACCCGACGGCGGTCAACCAACTCGCAGAACAAAAGTCGATGGACTGGTTCGAGCAGAATGTCATCGCGCTCGTGCCCTTCCCCAACGCCGGCTTCATGCGCCGTGTCTATCCCGGTTTCATCCAGCTCACCGGCTTCATGACCATGAACCTGGAGCGGCACACCAAGGCCCACCTGGATCTCTTCGAGAACCTCGTCCAGGGCGACTGCGACAGCGTCACTCAACACCGCGAGTTCTATGAAGAATACCTCGCCGTAATGGACCTGACGGCCGAATTCTATCTCCAGACCGTCGAAACGGTATTCCAGACGCACGCGATCCCCGAAGGCACCTTCATGCACAACGGCACGCGGGTCGATTGCGGCAACATCCGCCGCACGGCGCTGCTCACCATCGAAGGCGAACGCGACGACATCTCCGGCCGCGGCCAGACCGAGGCCGCCCAGGACCTGTGCACCAACCTGCCCTTCGACGACAAGTTTCACTACGTTCAGCCCGGCGTCGGACACTACGGCGTCTTCAACGGCCGCCGCTGGCGCAGCGAGATCCAGCCGCGCATTCGCGATTTCATCCGCTCGACGGAGTTCCGCCGCGACCGCGGAGCAAGGCTCGTCGTCAACGGTCACGAGGCGCCCTACCAGTCTTTGCAGGACGAAGACCACGAAATTCCCGAATGGGATCGCGTCGCCGTCTCCAACATGAAGCACGGCTGACCGCCACCGACGTTTCGCTATCGGCGTGACGGTATCGCGGTTAAAGCGTGCCGTGCCAGACCTGCGGCCTATTCGGCGGCTTCCAGCCCGAACTGCAAGTCCGCCAGCCGGCCGTAAAGCCCGCCAGCCTGCGACAGCGTGCGGTGATCGCCGACCTCGACCACGCGGCCGTTTTCGATGACGATGATCCGGTCCGCCTGCTTTACCGTGGCCAGCCGGTGCGCGATCACAAGCGTCGTACGCCCAGCCATGACGCCAACGAGCGCCTTCTGCACGTCCTGCTCGCTTTCCGCATCAAGAGCACTTGTAGCTTCGTCAAGCAGCAGGATCGGTGCGTTGCGCAATAGCGCGCGCGCCAATGCGATGCGTTGCCGCTGGCCGCCCGACAGCGTCACGCCGCGTTCGCCAAGTTGCGTCTTGTAGCCCTCCGGCAAAGCCCTGATGAACGTATCGGCATGGGCCGCCGCCGCCGCCGCTTCGACATCTTTCAGCGACGCACCCGGCGTCCCGTAGCGGATGTTTTCAAGGACCGTATCGGCGAACAGCGCCACATCCTGCGGCACCAGCGCCATGCGCCCGCGCACGTCTTCCAGCGAAGCCCGGCGAATATCGACGCCGTCGATTTTTATCGAGCCGCTTGCGGGATCGAAGAAGCGCAGGATGAGCGAGAAGATCGTCGTCTTCCCAGCTCCCGAAGGCCCCACCAGGGCCACCGTTTCACCAGCCGCGATTTTGAACGAAACATCATCGAGCGCGGCATCGTCAGGTCGCGAAGGGTAACGGAACGAGACGTTCTCGAATTCAACTTCGCCAAGCGGCGGCTGCGGCAACGCAACGGGTTTTTCCGGCGAACGAATCTCAGGGGCAACCGCCAGCAGCTCCATCAACCGTTCCGTTGCGCCGGCCGCCTGGCTCATCTCGCCCCACACTTCCGAAAGTTCCGCCAGCGCGCCGGCCGCGAAAACCGCGTAAAGCACGAACTGCCCCAGCCGTCCGCCGCTGATCTCACCCGACACGACCGAGGAAGCCCCATACCAGAGCACGCCGACGATGCTGCAAGTCACCAGTGCAATGGCGACAGCCGTCAGCCCTGCGCGCGCAACAAGCCGGGAGCGCGCTGCCTGGAAGGCATCCTCCACCGCCCCCGCGTAGCGCCGCGAGACTTCCCCCTCATGCCCGAACGCCTGCATGGTGCGCACCGCCGACAGGTTCTCGGCGGCATAAGCGGAGGCGCCTGCAAGGCTGTCTTGCGCCTCACGCGACTTCTTCCGGACCAGCTTGCCGTAGGCCATCAGCGGCAGCACGATTGCAGGGATTGCCACGAGAACCAGGAGTGACAGCGTCGGGCTCGTCACCAGCATCATCGCAAGAGCGCCGATGAGCATGATCGCGTTGCGCAAAAGCTGGCTGAGCGCTGTCCCCGCCGCAGCCTTGATCTGCGTTGTATCGGCTGTCAGCCGGCTCATCATTTCGCCGGAATGCGAACGCTCGAAGAAGGCCGGCCCAAGCCTCGCCAGATGCGCGAAGACATCCCCGCGCAGGTCCGAAACGACTCGCTCACCGAGCCAATTGACGAAATAGAAGCGCGACGAACTCGCCAACGCCAATACCAGCCCGATAACGATCAACATGCCGAAATACTGGCCGATCAGCGTGCCGTCGGTTCCCGCGAAGCCGTGATCGATCATCCGCCGCACGGCAAGCGGCACGCTCAGCATGGCAATCGCTGAAACGACCAGCGCAATGCCGGCTCCCGCCAGCACACCTGGATACCTCAGCACATAAGGCTTCAGGCCCATGAGCGGCTTCAGCGAACGGCGTTTGGCGGCGGCTTCGGCGTCACCGGAATCGTTTTTTCTGCGCTTCAAGGGAATAGAACTCTCATGTGGGCTGCGAATACGATAAAACCGGCCACCACGGCAAGGCTGGACGGCAAGATGCCCAACCTTGTCTCACGGAACAAGGCCGCCGTCTCGTTAACACCTGCCACTAAGGGCGGACAAAACGCCCCGCCGCAGCCGAATTTTCGTTTCCCTGCCTTGTTTCCGGAGCCGTTTCGGACTATTGAACCCGCTTGAAATCCACAGCCGACTGGCGAATTCGATCCTTCGACCATGTGCGCAAACCCGATACCGGCCTGACGGGGTATCGGCAACGCCGCCGACGAAGGCATCCAGCAATTGGACCGACCGATGAACAAAGATCCCGAATTCCACCCCCATTACCATCAGGTCAAGGTGGTCATGACCGACGGCACCGAGTTCCTCACCTACTCGACGTACGGTCAGGAAGGCGACACCATCACCCTCGACATCGACCCGAATTCACACCCGGCCTGGACCGGCGGCGACCAGAAGTTGATGGACCGCGGCGGTCGCCTCAGCCGCTTCAAGAAGAAGTTCGAAGGCCTCTTCTGAGCCCGGCTTCAGTTCGGCGACGACAAAAGGCCCGGATCGGCGATCCGGGCCTTTTTGTATTTGGATTCAAGAAGTGCGACCTTGCGGCAATCAACAATCAGTCCGCGACTGCCGCCCCCGCCCGGCGCTGGACTCGACCGCCAGCCAAACAGACTAGTACCCGCTTTCAGAAGTTCGTGAGTCATTCGCGGCAACCACCTTGACGAACTTCTGAAAGCAGAGGGTACTAGTAAAATATTGAATCTAGTACCGCTTTTCGATCAGAAGTCCCTGAGAGCGGTTGACTGATGCG
>JAHJSN010000013.1 GCA_018830445.1 Alphaproteobacteria bacterium
ACGACCTCAAGGCACATCATCTGGCGCACCAGACCTTCATCGATGTCGAGGCACTCGATCATGCTATCCACGATGCCGTAACGGCCTTAAACTGCGAGCGGAACAGGCTTCTGTTGGGCAACCAAGGAATCTCTGCTTAGGCAACCTTTTGATGGTGTTCTGGATTCACAAACATTTGACGACCTCCACCCGGGAATCAAATGTTTGAGCCAGAACACTAGGCTCGGAATAAAGCCGGTTTGGAACCCAGAGTGCCACTTATCCTCCTCATAGTCTTCATCGCCGTGCCGCTTGCGGAAATCGCTCTCCTGGTAAAGGTCGGTCAGCATATCGGGCTGCTTTGGACGATCCTGATCGTCATTTTGACAGCCGTGATCGGGACGACGCTGCTGCGCCAGCAAGGGTTCGGAGTCTTCGCAAGGGCGTCTGAGGCGCTCGCCGCAGGCAAGATGCCTGTCGAAACCGTCATCGAAGGACTTTTTCTCCTGATTGCAGGCACCTTTCTGCTGACCCCCGGCCTGCTCACCGATACCGTCGGATTTCTGCTGCTGGTGCCACCGGTTCGTATTCGGATCGCCAAATGGGCCCTGCAGAAGATGCTGAAATCCGGGGCCGTGCACGTTGCAGGCTTTGGCATGCGCGGCGCGAGCCGGCCTGCTGGCGCCGACGAACGTGGCGGAATGAGCCAACCGCCGCGCGGAGACGGGCCGGTCATCGACGGTGAATTCGAGCGGGTCGATGAAAATACCGTCCGGCCGGAGAACGATTCACGGCGGCGGTGAGCGGTGTGGACCGGCTGCCGCCCTCTGAATTGTGCTCGTCGCGCGATTGCGGTGCGGCGGTCACTGTGATAGCCACCCCGATACGAATTGCGCAGAATCACTTAGCGCGCTCCATCAACATGACATCTTCACGGACGACGCTTCAACATGGCTGAGAACAAGAATGGATCCGGTAAACAGGCTCAGGAAACGGGCGCTGCTGCCGGCGAAAAAGGCGGATTTCAAGCGCAGGTTGTCGCCCAGTACATCAAGGATCTTTCGTTCGAGAATCCGAACGTCGAGAAGCTGATGACGGGGCCGGGCGAAAACCCGAACATGAAGCTTGAAGTCAACGTCAACGCCAGGCGAATGAAGGAAAATGAAGGCCTCTATGAGAGCGCGATCGACTTCAAGGCCCATGCGACCAACGAGTCGGGCACCATCTACCAGCTGGAAATCGTGTACGCCGGCATCTTCAGGGTTCAAAATATCCCCGACGAAGCGCTTGAGCCGTTCCTGCTGATCAACTGCCCGGCGCTGCTGTTCCCGTATCTGCGCAGGCTTGCATCCGATCTGACGCGCGAGGGCGGGTTCCCGCCGCTGCTGCTCGACCCGATCGATTTCGGCGGTCTCTACATGCGCCGCAAGCAGCAGGAATCGGGTGCCGGGAGCACCCCGGCGGTCAGCTAAGAAAACCACTTGCGGCCATGGTAGCGGATTAATTGAAGTCTCATGGGTCCGGCATTGACCGGCCCTTTTATTTGTCGAAGGGACCGCTCACGTGTAGCGGCGCCAGATTGCGGCTTCGCCGAGCGTTTCGATGAACTGTGCGTGGGATTTCTGTTCGGCTTCGGTAATGCGCTGAGGCAGAGCCTCCGGTCGGGTCCTTGCTGGAGCATTGCCGCCCGCGGACTCCGACCGGCTGCCACCCCGGCCACTCGCCGCCAGCTCCATTCGCGCCTGCCGCTCATCCAACAACTCGATATAGACCTCGGCCAGCAACAGCGAGTCGAGCAGTGCGCCGTGCTTGGTTCTTCTGGAGTTGTCGATACCGTAGCGTTTACAGAGCGCATCCAATGTGTTGGGGCCGCCAGGATGTTTGCGGCGGGCGATCGCCAGCGTATCGACCACGCGGGTCTTTGAGATCAGCGGCGCCGACAGTCGTTTCAGTTCCATGTTGAGGAAGCCGACGTCGAAGTCGGCGTTATGGATGACGAGCGTATCGGCCTGGATGAAATCGATAAACGCGCGGGCGACTTTGGCGAATACAGGCTTATCGTTGAGAAATTCAGTCGTCAGGCCGTGCACGTTCGCGGCTTCGACAGGGACATCGCGTTCCGGGTTTATGTAGACATGGAATTCGTTGCCGCTGGGCATGCGGTTGATGAGTTCGACACAGCCGATTTCGACCAGGCGGTCGCCGCCGTCCGCTGACAGTCCGGTCGTTTCAGTGTCGAGCACGATCTCGCGGCGCATGTGATGTTTCCCAGGTCAAGCCAGATGCTCGCCGCCAGAATACGCTTCACGCCCAATGGCGCTGATAAGCTTCGGCGCGGCGGCCGTTCAGTCCGGCAATGATTGAATCGATTTCGGCTCTGCTGTGCGAGAGGCTTGCCCCGGTATCCACAGCGAAGTCGGCGCGAGCGCGCTTTTCTTCATCGGGCGTCTGGCGGGCGAGTATCTGGGCAAGCCTTTCGCGTGTCATGCCCGGGCGTTCGAGAACGCGGGTGGCCTGGGTTTCGGGATCGGTGCTGACAACGACGACGACGTCGACGGTTTTTTCGGCGCCGGTCTCGAAAAGTAGCGGGATTTCCAGGACGGCGACTTCGGCCTCCCTGGAGACCTCACGATGGAGGAATTTTCTTTCCTCGGCGCGCACCAGCGGATGCACGATTCCTTCAAGCTTCTCGAAACCACTCTTGTCTTCAAGCAAGGCGGCTGCAAGTTTCTGGCGGTCGACCGTTCCTGCCGCGGTGGTGCCGGGGAAGGCCGCCTCGATCAACGGTGCAGCGCGCCCTGAATAAAGCTCATGGACGCAGGCGTCGGCGTCGAAGACGGCTATGCCATTTTCGCGGAACCGGGCGGCGGCGGTTGATTTGCCCATGCCGATAGACCCTGTCAGGCCGACGATCAGCATCATTGGGCTCCAAGATCGTCGAGAACGACCCGGCGCAGCGCGGGCGTCACTTCCGGACGGACGCCGAACCAGCGCTCGAAGCCGGGTACGGCCTGATGCAGGAGCATGCCCAGCCCGTCGACAGTTCGCAACCCATGCGCGTGGGCGTCTTTCAAAAGGCTGGTTTCGAGCGGCACGTAGACGATGTCCGCAACGACGCAATCGGGCCTGGCCGAAGCGAAGTCGAGACCAAGATGACCTGCACCCTTCATGCCTATCGTCGTCGTGTTGACGACCACGCAAGCCCAGTCCGCGCAATTCGCCCGCTTGGACCAATCGGCTGTGCGTAGACCCTTGCCGAGATCCTGGCAGAGTGCCTCGGCACGCTCCCGAGTGCGATTGAAGATGACAATTTCTTCGACACCGGCCTGTTGAAACCCGTATGCGATGGCGCGTGCAGCGCCGCCAGCGCCGAGGATTGCGACCGGGCTTGCGCTGTTCTGCCAGCCTGGGGCCGTCAGCTCCAGATGAGTCATGAACCCATAGGTGTCGGTGTTGGCGGCGCAGATCACTGCGTCCTCGAGCCAGATCGTGTTCGCTGCCTTTACCGCAAGGGCAGAATCCTCGATGCGGCCGGCGGTTGCAAATGCGATCTCTTTCAAGGGCACGGTGACGTTGCAGCCCGCCAGGCCGTTACTTGAAAGGCTGCGGAGAAAATCTGCGGCCGCTTCCGGCTGCACGGCGGTCTTCCCATAGCTGCCATCGATTCGATAGGTCGTCAGCCAGTGACCGTGAATGAGCGGCGATCGGGAATGCTCGATCGGCCAACCGATGACGCAAGCGCGGATCATGGTTTCAATCCTCGACTCATGGCTCAGTCGGCAATTGCGCCGCGGCGGCGAAGTTCGGCCAGCAACGGCAACATCGGAAGACCGAGGATGGAGAAAAAATCGCCATCGACCTCCTCGAATAGTTGCATGCCCAGACCCTCGAACTGGTAGGCGCCGACTGACTGGCATACTTCATCACCGGCCCGTACCAGATATTCGCTCAGGAAGCCGAAACTGAATTTGCGCATGGTCATGTGTGCGCACTCGATGTGACTCCACGTGACTTCACCCGACTCGACCAAAGCAACCGCTGTGTGCAGCAGGTGTTGCTGGCCGCGCAGCCGCAGCAGCGTATCGCGCGCTTCATCGAGATCGGCTGGCTTGGTGAATAACTGGCCGCCCAGCGACAGTGTCTGGTCGGCGGAGATCACAAGGCTGCCGGGGTTGTCCGCGCTAACAGCATCGCCCTTGGCGCGGGCCAGGATCTCGGCAACGTCGGCGGGGTCTATCGCTTCATTCTCGGCGGTCAGCGTATCGCGGATCGCGGCTTCGTCTATCGCTGCGGGAATGACCGTGAACGCGATGCCTGCGGATTTCAGCATGTCGCGGCGGGCAAGTGATCCCGAGGCCAGTATCAGGTGTTGTTTCTCAGACATCGCTAGATTCTTCCATCGCGGCGCCGGTGGCGCGCCTGTCCTGATGCAGCTTGATGATGGTCGCCGCCGTCTCCTCCACCGAACGTCGCGTTACATCGATGACCGGCCAGCCGTGCTTCGCGCATATTCGCCGCGAATGGGCAATTTCAGCAAGAATGGCGTCACGGTCGACATAGACATCGAGGTTGCGGTCGCCAAGCACCATGGCGCGGTTGCGCCTCACCTCGGCGATACGATCGGCCTGGGCGACGAGACAGACGACAAACGCCGAATGCTTTTCGCTCAATGGCGGCGGCAGCGGGACCGAGGGTACGATCGGCACGTTCGCGGTCTTGTAGCCACGCTGCGCCAGATAAATCGAGGTCGGCGTTTTCGATGTACGCGATATGCCGAGGATGACGATATCAGCATCGTTGAGATCCTCCGGCAACTGGCCGTCGTCATGACGCATGGTGAAGTTGAGTGCATCGATGCGGCGGAAGTAATCGGCGTCGAGCACGTGCTGGCCGGCAACCGTCGGCGTCTGCGGGGCGCCGATATAGGCTTCAAAGACCTGCATGATCGGCGCCAAGACAGCAAGGCAGGGAACCTTGAGTTCGGCACAGCGCTTTTCAATCATGGACCCCAACTCTGCGTTTACGACGGTGTAGAGCACGATGCCGGGGGCCTGCTCGATCTCCTTTAGAACCCGCAGCACCTGACGTTCAGTGCGCACCAGGGGATGCATGTGCTCTATCGGGCGAACGCGTCCGTATTGAACCGAGGCGGCCTTGGCGATCGTTGTCAGGGTTTCCCCGGTTGCATCGGAAACCAGATGAAGATGGTAGTAGCTCGGCAGCGCGTCTGACATGTGGACAGCCATGGGAGAAAAAAGCGGGTCGGGGCGGTGGAGCGGACTTGGCGAGAACAAGTCGCTGGTTATCCCCGAAGATGCCCACATTAGCGGTGAGAGGGACGGCTTTGTCGAGGGGGGCTGGGAAAGCTAACCATTGCTCACAAGCTCATACGCTTTGCACATGGTTTCAAGGGGAAATACAGCACAACCGGCCGTTTGATCGCCTTCCAAGTGTATGATTCAGAGCACATTTTCTCCTTTAGTAGCGTTCGGCGAAAGTGAAGGCTAGATCTGGTAGACGTCTGGAGGCAGTGTGCGCACAAAGTGGAAAAGTTGTGTACGGGAGACTAATTCCCGAATTCCACGGCCCTAAAGAGAGAATAAAAGAAACCAAGAAAAGATCATTTAGAATTTGAAAGTGAAGCGATGACGTTGGAAACCCTCGGCAAACGAGCAGAGAGACGCAGGTTCCTGAGGCCGTTTGCAGGTGAGCCGGTGTGGCCTCCGCCGATGTGGCTGATGCGGCAGGCCGGCAGGTATCTGCCGGAATACCGGGAAACCCGCGGGAAAGCGGGGAGTTTCCTCAATCTGTGCTATTCGCCGGAGCTTGCCGCCGAGGTGACGTTGCAGCCGATCCGGCGGTATCAGTTCGATGCTTCGATCTTGTTTTCAGATATTCTGGTGGTTCCCGATGCGTTGGGCCAGGAGGTCCGGTTCGTCGAGGGTGAAGGGCCACGGCTCGATCCGATCGAGGATGCGGCGGGGCTCAGACGGCTTGATCTGGCCCAGACGGCGGAAAAATATTCGATAGTTTGCGAGACGGTTTCGATCCTCCGACGAGACTTGCCCGATGAAACCGCGTTGATCGGGTTCTGCGGGGCGCCGTGGACGGTTGCGACCTACATGGTCGGCGGGCGCGGGTCGCCGGACCAGGCCGCCGCGCGGTTGCTGGCATATAAGGATCCTGAAACTTTTCAAAGGCTTATCGATATTCTGGTGGAGAGTTCGGTTGATTATCTCTCGCGCCAGATCGAGGCTGGTGTCGATTGCCTGCAGATTTTCGACAGCTGGGCGGGTTCGCTTGCGGATAACCAATTTGAGCGTTGGGTGGTGGCCCCGACTCGGGTAATGGTTGCCCGGTTGAAGGAGAAATATCCCGATGTTCCGATCCTGGGGTTTCCGCGCGGCGCCGATCAGCTCAGTGCCAGGTTTGCGGCGGAGACGGGTGTAGACGCTGTGAGCTGCAACACGGCGATGCCGCTGAGTGGGATGGTGGAATTGTCGGAGCGGACCGGGGGCGTGGTGCAAGGGAATTTGGATCCACTGCTGTTGGTGGCGGGCGGCGAACAGCTCGATGAGCGCGTCGGAGCGATCCTTGCGGCGATGAAGGGGAGGAAATTTGTTTTCAATCTCGGCCACGGAATTTTGCAGTACACGCCGCCTGAGAACGTGGCGCGGCTGGTCGAACTGGTGAGGGCCGCCGCGTGAGCGACGTTGCGAAGGACAAGCGGGCGGGGGCGCCCGCGGTTCGGGCCGGAATTGCTCTCGGCATTACCGTAGCGTCGACAGTTGCGGCTATTTTTCTATTTGGATCAGCAGCCTATGATTTGGTGAAAGCTGTTCACGTGATTGCGGTGATCGCCTGGATGGCAGGCATGTTGTATCTGCCGAGGTTGTTCGTCTATCACGCGGATTCGAAGCCGGGCTCGGAACAGTCCGAGACCTTCAAGGTCATGGAATTCCGGCTGATGACGATCATCATGAACCCGGCGATGATTGTAGCCTGGGTGCTGGGGTTGTGGCTTGCCTGGGAAGCCGGGTTTTTCAGTTCCGGCTGGTTTCACGCAAAGCTCGCCCTGGTGGTGGCGATGTCGGCGGCGCATGGGATTCTGTCGGCGGCGATGCGGCGGTTTGCGGAGGACCGTAACGAGAAGTCCTCCCGCTATTGGAGGATGATGAACGAGGTGCCGACCGTGTTGATGTTCGGCATCGTTATTCTGGTCATCGTCAAGCCCTTTTGATTCATGTCGCAACGACGAGGCTTTGCGAACCGCGCGAATTCTGTTATCAATTATAAAGGCTCGAACAAGAGCCGCGGACTGCCGATCTCAATAAATGGCATGTTTCGCAGGTGCGCGTCCCCGCGCATCTTCTGCCTCGATGATGGCAAGGCCATCGCTCGCCCGACTTTTGCCGCGCAGCGTTGAAGCTTAGCTCCCAGATCAAAATTCCCACCACCTTCAGGCCCGGCGAACAGGCTTATTGCCCCTTCACTCTATCGCCCGCGCCTTTCCGGAGCACTCCGATGAGCGAAATCAAGCTGGAAGACTTGAAACTCAAGTCCCCGCCCGAAATGTTAAGTTTCGCAGAAGAAGTCGGTGTCGAAAACGCCAGCACGCTGCGCAAGCAGGAGTTGATGTTCGCGACGCTGAAGCAGCTTGCGACCCAGGATGTCGAGATTATCGGCACCGGTGTCGTTGAAGTACTACAGGACGGATTTGGTTTTCTTCGCTCTCCAGATGCGAATTACCTGCCCGGTCCTGACGACATCTATATTTCACCTTCTCAGATCCGACGATTTGCTTTGCGGACCGGCGATACCGTCGAAGGCCATATTCGCAGCCCGAAGGAGGGCGAGCGTTACTTCGCGCTACTCAAGGTCAACAAGATCAACTTCGAAGAGCCTGAAGCGGTCAAGCACAAGATCCACTTCGACAACCTGACGCCGCTTTATCCGACCGAACGGCTGAACATGGAAATCCAGGACCCGACGCGGAAGGATTTCTCGCCGCGGGTGATCGACATCGTTGCCCCGCTCGGCAAGGGCCAGCGTGGATTGATCGTGGCGCCGCCGCGGACCGGCAAGACGGTGCTGTTGCAGAACATCGCCCACTCGATCACCGCCAATCATCCAGAGTGCTATCTGATCGTCCTTTTGATCGACGAGCGGCCGGAAGAAGTGACCGACATGCAGCGCAGCGTCAAAGGCGAGGTGATCGCCTCGACCTTCGACGAACCGCCGTCGCGTCACGTTCAAGTCTCTGAAATGGTTATCGAAAAGGCGAAGCGTCTGGTCGAGCACAAGCGCGACGTGGTGATCCTGCTCGATTCCATCACGCGACTCGGCCGTGCCTACAACACTGTCGTTCCGTCATCGGGCAAGGTGCTGACCGGCGGCGTCGATTCGAACGCTTTGCAGCGTCCGAAGCGGTTCTTCGGCGCGGCGCGCAACATCGAGGAAGGCGGCTCGCTGACGATCATCGCGACGGCACTCGTCGAGACGGGTTCGCGCATGGACGAAGTGATCTTCGAAGAATTCAAGGGCACCGGTAACTCGGAAATCATCCTCGACCGCAAGGTTTCCGATAAGCGCGTGTTCCCGGCGATCGACGTTGCCCGCTCCGGCACCCGCAAGGAAGACCTGCTGGTACCGCCCGATCAGCTGAAGAAGGTCTACGTGCTGCGCCGCATCCTCAACCCGATGGGAACGATGGACGCGATCGAGTTCCTCATCGATAAACTGAAGAGCACGAAGACCAACGGCGAGTTCTTCGATTCGATGAGCATGAAAAACCAGTAGGTTCGACTCTGCGAAGACTCTTGGGTCGTGCGGATTTACTTAGCGACTCAAGAGTCAAGTTGTAACGACTCCGGTTTCACGTGAAACTTGTTGGTTTTTTCTGGCCGCTTCGGATGCCCATCGCTTTCGTTTTTTGGTCCACACTTCCTAAAGTCGTGTGGAGCCTGCACGGCGACATCCAG
Organism: Alphaproteobacteria bacterium; assembly: GCA_018830445.1. GTDB lineage: Bacteria > Pseudomonadota > Alphaproteobacteria > Rhizobiales > Hyphomicrobiaceae > Filomicrobium. The sequence continues at coordinate 8,961 of JAHJSN010000013.1, forward strand.
TGCCTGACAGTTCTCCGCTGCGTGGGGGCTCCAGACGCCCACCGCTTTGTTCTTCGGTTGCCCACCCGGCAACCGGGCCATGACATTCCGATGGCGCTTCAGGTGCCGACCCGCACCCGCGCGCTGACAATTCTCCGCGACGCCTTCGTTTGCCGATCACTATGTGGTCCTTGAGTGCCCTCCGCTGCGGTGGGGCCTGGACTTCCCCTCACCCCATGAGCTCCGCTTTTTTGGGGGGGATTTTCCGTTCTTTCAGGTGGCAACTGTCGGGAGTTCTATCTGAGGCTTGATTGGATCCCCGGTTCGTACCGATCGATGCGTCCGCCTACATCAAGGCCCCCAAAGTTCCTTTTGCATCCACAAATCTGGGAGGTGGAGGGTGCCGGGGGGGAGCGGGGTGGGATCGCCAAGAGAGACTGATTGCCAGGCCCCCTGCCATTCGGCAGGCAGCTTGTAGGGTGGCGTGACGTTCGCTTCCGGCGAGGAGCCGAAGCGCCTGTAATATTCGGGATCTCCCAGCAAAAGTACGTGGCCGATGCATTCGCTTTTCAACCGGCTGAAGCCGTCGCGAAGAACCGCGCTGCCGATCCCTTTTTTCTGCGAGGCGGGTGCAACGGCGAGCGGTCCCAGGAGTGCGGTGCGTGAAGTGTGACCGTCGATGCTGCATTTCGTGAAGACGACATGGGCGATGAGCGCAGCGTCTAACGTTGCGACCAGGGACAGGACATCGCTACGACCGGCAAGAAGCGCACGCACGAGAAGCAGGAGGTCTTCGTCCGGAAATGCCGCGCGATAGAGGTCTTCAATGGCAGGAAGATCGTCCGGGAGGCTGTTGCGGATTTCGACGCCATCGATCATTTCAGCATTGGTTCCTCATGCATGCTCCCACCAGCACTTCTGAGCCCAACATTCGGCAAGCCGATGTTGGGGGCGCAAGCTTGTGTTCTTCACTCCTCAACACTGCGCAAGCTTGTGTTGGATTTACTTCCCGATGCAGAACCTTCCGAAGACCTGGTCGAGGATGTCTTCGGGGTCGATGCGGCCGGTGATGCGGCCGAGTGAGTCGGCGGCGAGGCGCAGGTCTTCGGCGCGCAGTTCGATTTCCGGGGCGCCTTGCAGGAACCGGGAAACGTGTTCGAGGCAATCGCCCAAGTGACGGCGGTGGCGGGCCTGCGTGATGACGCCGTCAGCTTGCGCGCCTTCGGTCGATCTGGCGGCTTCCGCCGCGATGGACGCGACAAGCGTTTCGAGGCCGGTGCCTGTTTTCGCGGAGATGGGAGTCTCAATTGAAGCGTGCTTGGATCCCCGCCTTCGCGGGGATGACGTAGGTGCGGTGTCGGTGTTGGGAACAAGTAAGTCGCATTTGTTGGCGACGACGATTGTCGGTTTGTCTTCCAGTTCCTTGGGCAAGGCATCGGGCTTCCCCTGAGACGAAGCATCGATCACCCAGAGAACGAGGTGCGCATCTTGAGCACGCGCCAGTGTGCGGCGGATGCCCTCCTGTTCGATCTCTCCGGCGGCCTCGCGCAATCCGGCGGTATCGGTGACGATGACCGGCAAGCCTCCCAGATCGAGGCGGACTTCTATCGTGTCGCGGGTGGTGCCGGCCTCGCTTGAGACGATCGCCACATCGCGGCGGGCAAGCGCGTTGAGAAGGCTCGATTTGCCAACGTTTGGGGCTCCGGCGAGGACGACCTTGAAGCCGTCACGGAGGATCTCGCCACGATGGCAATCGTCGAGATGGCCGGCGATCTCCGCGGCAAGCGCCGCGATGCGCTTTTCGGCCTGGGCGACAGCATTGTCGGAGACGTCGGCTTCATCGGAAAAGTCGATTGCAGCTTCCACCAGCGACATGGCTTCGATGAGGGCGGTACGCCACTTTTCGGTTCGCTGCGAAAGAGCACCTTCGGCCTGGTTCAATGCCTGGCGGCGCTGGGCTTCGGTTTCGGCGTCGATCAGGTCGGCGAGGCCTTCGGCCTGGGCGAGGTCGAGCTTGCCGTTGTGGAAGGCGCGCATGGCAAACTCGCCCGGTTCGGCAAGGCGGCAGCGGGGCAGGTTTCCAAGGGCGGAGAGGAGTGCCACGATAACCGCGCGGCCGCCGTGGACCTGGAACTCGGCGATATCCTCGCCGGTGAAGGTGCCGGGGGAGGGAAAGTAGAGCACCAGACCGCGGTCGATGAGGGTGCCGTCGGTTGGGTGCAGGAGTCGGCGCAGCACCGCCTGGCGCGGGGGCGGCAACGCTCCGCAGAGCGTTTCGACAGCGGTTGCGGTTTGGGGGCCGGACAGGCGGATCACGGCGACGCCGGCGCGTCCGGGTGCGCTGGAGAGAGCAAAAATCGTGTCCGCAGAGGTTGAAGTCGACGCCATGAGCCTCGATTACAGGGTTACAACGTAGTTGCGCAACATTGTTTCTTGGCCCTTCGGTTGCCCACTGCGCAACCGGGCCATGACGATCCTCCGAACTGAGGGGGATAATTCTTGAGTGAGAGAAACGGAGATCCGACATGGCTGCCGAAAAGGGCCGCAACCGCCTCAGCGAGACGACGAGCCCATACCTGCTGCAGCACAAGGACAATCCGGTGCACTGGTGGCCGTGGGGGGAGGAAGCTCTTGCCGAGGCGAAAGCGACCGGCAAACCCATCCTCCTGTCAGTCGGGTATGCGGCCTGCCACTGGTGCCACGTGATGGCGCACGAGAGCTTCGAAAATGTAGAGATCGCCGCCGTCATGAACGACCTCTTCGTCAACGTCAAAGTCGACCGCGAAGAGCGCCCCGATATCGATGCGATCTACATGGGCGCGCTGCATATGATGGGCGAGCAGGGCGGCTGGCCGCTGACGATGTTTCTAGACACCGAGGCGCGGCCGTTTTTCGGCGGTACCTATTTTCCTCCCACCGCGCGGTTCGGGCGTCCGGGATTGAAGGAGGTGCTGGAGAACATCGCGCGGATCTACCGGGAGGAGCCGGACCGGGTTCGGCACAATGCCGAAGCCATTACGCAGGCGCTTGGCGATAGGAGTGCCGGCAGCAGCGGGATCCTCGTCAGCGACCGCTTGCTGAGTGACTTGACGCAAAGGATGGCCGGTGTGGTCGATCCGCAGCACGGCGGCATCCAGGGTGCACCAAAATTCCCGCAGTGGAGCTTCTTCTGGATGATGTGGCGCGGGGCCATTCGATATCAAAACAGCCAGGCGGCGAACGCGGTGGAAAAGACGCTGACCCACATCTGCCAGGGTGGCATCTACGATCATCTGGCGGGCGGGTTCGCGCGTTACTCGGTCGATGAAAAGTGGCTGGCGCCGCACTTCGAAAAGATGCTCTACGACAACGCGCTGCTGATCGACCTGATGACGGAGGTCTGGCGGGAGACGAAAAACCCGCTGCTAAAACTACGTATCGCGGAAACGGTCGATTGGCTGGAACGCGAAATGATTGCAGATGGCGGGGCGTTCGCGGCTTCGCTCGATGCGGATTCCGAAGGCGAGGAGGGAAAATTCTACGTCTGGTCGCGGGCCGAGATCGAGCGCGTGCTGGGCAAGGAAGACGCGGAATTGTTTTCCTCCGTCTACGATGTCAGCGAGGCAGGAAACTGGGAGGGGAAGAATATCCTCAACCGGCTGGGCAGCCTCGGGTTGATGTCGCAAGAGGAGGAAAACCGGCTGCAGGGACTGCGCGGGAAGCTTCTAGCGTATCGGGCTCAGCGCATCCGGCCGGGCTGGGACGACAAGGTGCTTGCCGACTGGAACGGCCTGACGATCGCGGCGCTGTCGCGGGCAGCCGTAGTGTTCGACCGGGCAGACTGGCTGGAGCGGGCGGAAAATGCTTTCGCGTTCATCGTGGAGAAAATGTCGCTCGATGGCCGGCTTCGGCATTCGTGGCGGGCGGGCAAGCTCGGGGCGGCGGCAACGGCGGGCGATTACGCCAACATGACCTGGGCGGCGCTGCGGCTGTTCCAGGCGAGCGGAACACCTGGCTATCTGGCGCGGGCGGAGAATTGGGCGGACGTGTTGCACGCGCATTACTGGCTGCGCGATGAGAGGCGCTATGCGACGACGGCCGACGATACGAAAGACGTTCTGGTTCGACTGGCCAACGGGACGGACGACGCGGTTCCGAGCGCGAATGCCATTCAGCTGTCGAACCTGGCCCATCTTGCCGTGCTGACCGGTAGTCAGACCTACGCCGAGCAGGCGATGTCGGTTCTGGAGAGCTTTTCGCCGGACATCCAGAAGAACCTGGTGGCGCACACGGGGCTGTTGGCGGCGTCGATGGATGCGATGAGCCCGCAGCAGGTGGTGATTGCCGATGGGGTCGGCCGGCCGGCGATGGTTGAAACTCTGCATGGCATATCGTTGCCGGGGGCGCTGGAGCATATCCTCAGCGGGCCGGATGCGTCGGGTGCCGCCGCGGCGCTCGATGGGAAATCGTCAAAGGACGGCAAGGCCACCGTTTTTGCCTGCCTCGGGCCGCAGTGTTCGGAACCGCTGACCAATGCGGAAGCGGTCGTTGCGGTTTTGAAGGAACAGCGCAAGGCGCGGGTCTGACCAACGGTTAGAGTGAATGTTTCACGTGAATCATGAGTTTAGGCGCGCGAATTGAAGTTGTTGCGAATTCGGTTGGAGTGACTGCCGATCTGTTGTTCTCGATCAAAGGCATGGTTGCGGGCAATGGTCATCAGGCGTCGGGGGTTCCAGACGACCAGATCGCTGCTTCCGGCTGTTTCACGTGAATCATTTGTCAATCCATCGGCTCGTTCTTAGATGTGGAAGAAGTGAGACCCTTGCCGTTGGGCGGGCCGGTGATAAGACGAAGCCATGACCGAGCGATTTGACGTCATTGTTGTCGGGGGCGGGCACGCAGGCTGCGAAGCAGCGGCGGCGGCTGCGCGGATGGGCGCGCGGACGGCACTGGTTACGCACCGCGCCGACACGATCGGCGAGATGTCGTGCAATCCGGCCATCGGCGGGCTCGGCAAGGGGCATCTGGTCCGTGAGATCGATGCACTCGACGGGCTGATGGGCCGGGTGGCCGACAAGGCGGGAATCCAGTTCCGATTGCTCAATCGCTCGAAGGGGCCGGCGGTTCAGGGGCCGCGGACCCAGGCGGACCGGAAACTCTACCGGGAGGCAATGCAGGCCGAGATCGCGGCGATCGCCAACCTTTTCGTGGTCGAAGGCGGCGTCGAGGACCTCATTGTCGAAGGCGGGAAGGTCGCCGGAGTGGTGACGGGTGACGGGCGCCTATTGCAGTCGGGTGCCGTCGTGCTGACCACGGGAACGTTCCTCAACGGGCTCATTCATCTGGGAGATCAGCGGATTCCTGCTGGGCGGGCCGGGGAAGCACCGGCGCTGAAACTCTCCGACAGGCTCTATGGGCTGGGGCTCGAAATGGGCCGGCTCAAGACCGGGACGCCGGCGCGGCTCGTTTCCTCGTCGATCGACTGGGCGTCGCTGGAAATGCAGGCTGCCGACGATGAACCGGTGCCGCTGTCGTTTCTGACGGAGCGGATCACGACGCCGCAGATTGCCTGCGGGATCACGCGGACGACCGAAGAAACCCACGCGATCATAGAAGCCAACCTGTCGAGATCGCCGTTGTATTCGGGTGCGATCACAAGTGTCGGCCCGCGGTACTGCCCATCCATCGAGGACAAGGTGGTGCGGTTCGCGGACCGGACATCGCACCAGGTGTTCCTGGAGCCGGAAGGACTCGACGACGAACTCGTTTATCCGAATGGTGTTTCCACTTCGCTGCCAGCCGCAGTGCAGGAAGAGTTCCTGCGCACCATGCCGGGGCTGGAGAAGGTCGAGATCCGGCGGCACGGCTATGCCATCGAATACGACTACGTCGATCCGCGTGCGCTCAACCCGACGCTGGAAGTCAAAGTGCTGCCGGGGCTTTATCTTGCCGGGCAGATCAATGGGACGACCGGATACGAGGAAGCCGGTGCGCAGGGCCTGCTCGCCGGTCTCAACGCGGCCTTCAAGGCATCCGGTTCGCAGCGGGACTTGATCGTTTCGCGGGCCGACGGCTATGTCGGCGTGATGATCGACGATCTCGTCTGCCGTGGCGTTTCGGAGCCCTACCGGATGTTTACATCGCGGGCGGAATTCCGGCTGAAGCTTCGCGCGGACAATGCCGATCAGCGGCTGACGCCGTTCGGGCTTGCCGCCGGGTGCATTGGGCGGGAGCGCCGCAGTTCCTTTGAAGCGAAGACGTTGGCGCTGGACGACGGCCGGGCGCTGCTGGAGCGGTTGTCGATTACGCCCAACCAGGGCGAGCGGCATGGACTCCAGCTCAACAAGGACGGACGGCGGCGGTCGGCGTTCGACCTCCTGTCCCTGGCGGAAATCACGGTTGATCAGCTGAAACCGATCTGGCCGGAGCTTGCGGGCCTCGATCCTCGGATCGCCGGGCAGCTTGCGATCGATGCACGCTATTCGTCCTACGTGCGCCGCCAGGATCAAGACGTGGCGGCGTTGAAGCGGGATGCGGAGATGCGCATTCCGGAGGATTTCAGCTTTTCGGGTCTATCGGGGCTGTCGAATGAACTGAGGTCGAAGCTGGAGAAGCACCGTCCCGTATCGCTGACGCAGGCGCAGCGGATCGACGGGATGACGCCGGCGGCCTTGATGCTTCTGGCTGCGCATATCAAGAAGCGGATCTCCAAGGCTTCGGCGTAATGCTTCTATCGGTCCACACCTCCTCTGCTCAACACAAGCTTGCGCAGTGTTGACGTGCTGAAGTCGTGTGGAGGTTGGTTTTTTGGTTCCACACTTCCCAGGGTCGTGTGGAGACGGGGTCTGCCATGCCGTCCAGGATCACAGGTCCCAAGGACTTTCAAGCACGGTTCGGGGTCTCAAACGAGACGATCGAGCGCCTCGCCACCTATGAGAACCTCCTCAGGCAGTGGCAGAGGAAAATAAATCTGGTCGCGCCGAGCACGCTCGATGATATCTGGCACCGGCATTTCGCGGATAGCGCGCAGCTCCTCGAACTTGCGCCCGGAGCAGCCCGAAAATGGGTCGATCTGGGTTCAGGGGCCGGATTTCCCGGGCTCGTCCTGGCAATTTTGCGGGCCGGTCGAGGTCTCGAATCGGACCGCGAACCACATATGCTCATCGAGAGCGATCAGAGAAAGGCCGCTTTCCTTGGGGAAATTGCCAGAAAGACGTCGGTTGCTGTGGACATCGTCGTCTCGCGAATCGAGTTATCCTCGACTCAGGGTAGATACAAATCAGTAGATGTCGTCTCGGCGCGGGCGTTGGCGCCTCTCGATCGGTTGATCGGTCTGTCGGAACCGTTGTTCGGACCGCAGACACGGGGCCTGTTCCTCAAGGGCCGCGACGTCGCCCAGGAGGTCGAGGCTGCCAGGGTGAATTGGTCGTTTGAGTGCCAACTCGTCGAGAGCCTGACAGATGTTGAAGCGCGTATTGCTGTTGTGAGTCGTCCTGAAGCAAAATAGCGAAGGATAACAGCCGTGACAGGCGCAACCATTACCGGCATCAGGCCGCGAGTTCTCGCTGTCGCCAACCAGAAGGGCGGCGTCGGGAAAACGACGACGGCCATTAACCTCTCGACGGCGCTGGTGGCGGTCGGCGAGCGGGTTCTCGTCATCGATTTCGATTCGCAAGGGAATGCCTCGACCGGGCTCGGCATAGAACCGGCAAGCCGCATCAAGACCTCGTACGGGGTCATGCTGGGGGAAACCAGCCTTGCGGACGCAGCCATGCCGACCGCGGTGCCAGGGCTTGCGGTGGTGCCGGCAAACGCCGACCTGGTCGGCCTCGAAGCAGCACTCGTCAATGAAGCCGACAGGCCGTACAGGCTACGCGATGCGGTCGTCGAACTGATGCGGCGATGCCAGGCAATGCCGGCGGAGGAGGCTTATACATACATTATGATCGACTGCCCGCCGTCGGTGAATATCCTGACCCTCAATGCGATGACGGCGGCCGATGCGGTGCTGGTGCCGGTGCAGTGCGAATACTTTGCGCTCGAAGGTATTGCCCAGTTCAAGGAAACCATCGATCAGATCCGGGCCAGCCTCAATCCGGCGCTCGAAATCCAAGGCGTGGTGCTGACGATGCACGACGCGCGAACGTCGCTTTCAAGGGAAGTCGCCGAGAACGTGCGGGAGTTCTTCGGGCCGAAGGTCTATAATACCGTTATTCCGCGAAATACGCGGGTTGCCGAGGCACCCTCCCACGGCAAGCCGCTACTGCTCTACGATTACGAATGTGCCGGGAGTCAGGCGTATATCCGGCTTGCGACCGAAATCATCGAACGCGAACGGCAATACAAGGCGGCCTGAGGCTTCGGTGAAGAGAAAGTCGAACTTGCGCTGCTGGCGGCCTCAACGAGGTGCGCCAGCGGTGTGATTCATGGAGGGGGGCATTGGCATGAATACGCCGGCGAAGAAAAACAGACTGGGTCGGGGGCTTGCTTCATTGATCGGTGGAAACGGAACGAAGAACAACGTTGAGCCGCTGCCGGTTGCCTTGAAACCAGCCGGCAATGCCGAGGCTCCGCGCCGGGACGGTTCGGTTTCGGCGGTTGCTGGCGGTACCGAGCGGCTCGAGGGCGAGCACAAGCTCGTAGCGATCGAACGGATCAAGCCGAGCAGCCTCAATCCGCGCCGGGATTTCAATCCCGAAGATCTTGCCGAACTGAGTGATTCAATCCGCTCGAAGGGCCTCGTGCAACCGATCCTGGTCCGCCCGGATCCGCTGGCGGGTGGATTTTACGAGATCGTTGCCGGCGAGCGGCGCTGGCGGGCATGCGGCCAGGCCGGGCTGCATCGGATTGCCTGCGTCGTGCGCGATCTTACCGACAAGGAAGTTCTCGAGCTGGCGATTATCGAGAACGTGCAGCGCGCCGATCTCAATGCGATCGAAGAAGCGATGGGCTACCGGGAGTTGATCGAGCGGTTCCATTACTCGCAGGAACAAATCTCGGAGATCATCGGCAAGAGCCGCAGCCATGTCGCGAATACGCTGAGGCTGTTGCGGCTGCCGGATTCGGTGCAGGCGCTGGTGCAGATGGGACGCCTGACTGCCGGTCACGCCAGAGCGCTGATCGGGCGGGATGATGCGGTGGCGCTTGCGGAGCGGATCATCGCCGACGATTTGAATGTCCGCGCCGTCGAGGCTTTGGTGCAGACAGGGGTCGATGACGGCTCCAAGGGTCGCAGCGCACGGGAAAAGGATGCCGATACCAAGGCTTTCGAAAAGGAATTGACCGAAGCGCTGGGCCTGAAGGTCGAGATCAAACGCGGCTCGGGCGAAAGCGGCAACATGATCATCAAATACGGGAATTTCGACCAGCTCGAATACATTCGTATGCGATTGACAGGCTCCTACAGTTGATACGGGAGACCGGCGCGAAAGAGTAATTCTATCCCGCGCCTTACGCATGGCTTGACGTGCCGGGTTTCGCCTGATGGTTATGGGCTCTCTTTTTCTGGCCAATACTTGCTTTGCTCAACACTGCTTTGGACAACACCCGGCAAGCCGGTGTTTTGATGCAAGCTTGTGTCGAGGCACCAAAACCGGGTTGGACGGACGAAATCTGGACAGAGAAGCCGATGAGCGACGCCGTATTGAGCCGGCTGGCAGTGACGATCCGAGAGCGACGAACCGCGGGAGCGGATGCTTCCTACACGCGGCAGCTTCTCGACGCCGGACCGAAGAAGTGTGCCAAGAAGCTCGGCGAGGAAGCCGCCGAGACGATCATCGCCGCGGTCGCCGAAGATGACGAGGCGCTGAAGGGCGAAGCGGCCGATCTCATCTACCACCTGCTGGTGCTGCTGGAATCGCGGCATATCGAATTTGGGGATGTCGTTGCCAGGCTCGAAGGGCGCATGGGCGTTTCAGGCCTAGCTGAAAAGGCCGGCAGGAAGCCGGCGGCTGGATCGTAGGATTATGCCGTCAGCGGTTCCTTTCTCGCCTTATCAGTTTTTCTCCCGGGATGAATGGGCAAAGCTTCGCGCCGACACGCCAATGACGCTTGTTCCGCGCGAACTTGACGATCTGTCGGGTCTCATCGAGCAGCTCTCCGTCGAGGAGGTCGAGACGATCTACCTGCCGCTTTCGCGACTGTTGAACCTCTACGTCGCCGCCGCGCAGGAACTGCACGCTGCAACGTCTACTTTTCTAGGACACCGGGACCGCAAGGTTCCTTTCATCCTGGGCGTCGCCGGGTCTGTGGCGATCGGCAAGAGTACGACGGCGCGCGTCCTGAAAGCGCTGCTGGCGCGATGGCCGGATCATCCGCGCGTCGATCTCATAACAACGGACGGGTTCCTTTACCCCAATGCGGAGTTGGCGCGGCGCGGGTTGATGGAGCGGAAGGGATTTCCGGAAAGCTTCGATTCGGCTAGGCTTCTGCAGTTCCTCGTCGATGTGAAGTCGGGCCGCGAAAAAGTGGAGGCACCGGTTTATTCTCACTTTCACTACGACATCATGCCTGGAACTGGAATTACGATCGAGAACCCCGACATCCTGATCGTCGAGGGGCTCAATCTGCTGCAGCCGGCACGACTGCCGAGGGATGGCGAGGCGATACCGTTCGTATCGGATTTCTTCGACTTCTCGATCTATCTGGATGCCGATCCGGCGCTGATCGAGGAATGGTATGTCGAACGTTTCATGCGCTTGAGGCAGACGGCATTCCGCGATCCGGCCGCCTATTTCCACCAGTACGCGCTACTCAGCGACGAGGAGGCGCGGGCAAAGGGTCGCTCGATCTGGCGTGGCATCAATCTGCGCAATCTTGAGGAGAATATTATTCCCACGAAGCAACGTGCGCGGCTGATCCTGAAAAAGTCCGAAAAACACAGAATCGAGCGGGTCGCGCTACGAAAGCTTTAGATTGCAGGCGGCGCAATGGGTCATTTCAATTCGTCCGTTTGCGCAGGCGCGACATCGAGGCGAGGCAACAAAAAAACGGCCGCATTGGGGTGCGGCCGTTTTTTTGTGCTGTAAGGGAGGGAAATAGGCCTGAACTCTATATTATACTGAACAGTGTTTATTTGTGTGCTTAACGGCCCGGAGACGGCACACCACCGAAACCGAACAGGGATTGGGAAAAGGCCAACTGATAGTGCATTACCGAGCGTACTAACGGTGACTGTATTGTCTGGGACGCAACGTAGAACTGGAGCTGCCAAACAGCTGAAGCGGTGCGGAGGCTGTTAGAAAGCATTTGGCGTGCGGTAAACTCGTTCGGGGCCGCGAATACGCCGTATCGTCGCGATTCCTCGTCAGAATCATTGGCGCGGCGCGTTGCAGAGTCATCGCCGGACTTTTTTGTGACCGGTTCCGAACGGGCTGGCTCGCGGGGGTGGACGAGAGCCATGGTGCGGATCTCGGAAGTGTTGTGCCGCGGGGCGGGTGCGCTTTGGTTTTCGAGTCGGTTGCACTTCGATTCCGGTTGGGCTTGCGGGCGCAATTCGCGGAATAGCAGTTCCTTTTCGGCGTTGAACTTGTCGCGCAGGCGCCGAATTGTCGATGGATCGGATATTCCTTTGTGCTTTATTGCGGTTGTCGGTCTTAATTCCGGGGCCTCGATGATCATCTCAGCAATTTCCCGGAGTAGACGGCTATCGTCAATTCCCGACCCTTTGGGCCGGCCTCGACGGGATTTCTTGCGGTGCATAGGAACTTAATCCTGTGTGAATTTGGCGTTGGATGATCCTGATATAACGGTAATTTCCTGGAAAGATCCAGGGAGATTAAATAGAATAGGGGTAATTGTGATCGGCAAGTAGGTACAATTGTTGCGCTTTTGCATCCTGAATTTACAGGAATAGGCAATAAAATGTGCGCCGCATCGCGTTTATTGGCGAAGTGACGTTTCCGGGGCCCATTCGTAGTTATTGAATGGGCCGGTTTGATTCGCTCTAATTGAGGGCTTTTTGGAAATGGCTGTTGAATCCCAGGATTCCAGGGCCAAAGCAGGCATCTACCAAGACAACGGTGAATGCGGTCTGCTGGATGTCTGGCGGGATGGTCTTTATCGGGTTCACTTCGCCGTGGAGGGACGGGCGGTTGAGGAGTCGGGGGAAGCGCTTGTCGTGTTGAGGGAAGGTTCGATTTTCGGTTCGGACAAGTTCGGCGGGGTCTTCGAGGGGCAACTCGTCGTTAGACCTTCAGGCCGTGGGGCCGGTTTGAGGCTCCAGGTTCGTGTGCCGCCCGGCGGGGTGCTGGTGACCGGCAAGCGAGTCGGCTTTGAAGAGTGTGTTGTCGATGTCTCCGGTGAGCTTTCGCACGAGGACCAGGAATTCGGAGGTATTTGCGAATTGCTGGGGGAAAGGCTCGTTGTGAAATTCCGGTATATCGGAATTCTGGGCTAGTGTTCCGGCTCCGACACTTGGTTCCCCTTGCAGCACACTATCGACCAAGTGTCGGAGCCATAAGGAACACGAGAAAAGCTATGGTTCCAGTGTAGCTTTTGCACCAAACGTTTGGCATCGAGCCAAGCCGCAAATGGGGACCAAACGTTAGGTGCGCTACACTCGTGTTCCGGCTCCGACACTTGGTTCCCCTTGCAGCACGCTATTCCTCCAAGTGTCGGAGCCATAAGGAACACGAGAAAAGCTATGGTTCCAGTGTAGCTTTTGCACCAAACGTTTGGCATCGAGCCAAGCCGCAAATGGGGACCAAACGTTAGGTGCGCTACACTGGCAAAGGTCGTTGCCCTGAATATAGCCAGCGGTTGTTGTTTCTACTCGTTCTTGTTGCCGGTTCCAGGTAAAGGGCCATAGAGGCGCTGCAAGACGAGCAGCTTGGCAAAGAGCGATAATCGGCGGTGGTGAGGATGGCGAAGCCCGAGCGGGTTCAACTGGGTCTGATAACCGGTGTTCACGGGATTCGTGGGGATGTGATCGTCAAGGCGTTCACCGCCGATCCGGAAGATATTGCGCTTTATGAATTGACGGATGCATCGGGCGGCCGGCCGCTGCGACTTAAGGTGCGCAGAATAACCGCGAAGGGTCTCGTCGCCGGGGTCAGCGGGGTTACCGACCGGAACGGCGCGGAGGCCCTCAAGGGAACGGAATTGTGGGTGGAGAGGTCGCTGCTGCCAGCGCCGGATGAGGACGAGTTCTATTACGTCGATCTGATCGGCCTGGAGGCGGTGGATCTCGAGGGGGTGCGGTTCGGCAGAATCGTACAAGTCGCCAATTACGGGGCTGGAGAGCTACTCGAAATTGAACTCGACAACACGCGAAATACAGAGCTGGTGCCGTTCAAGGTGGAATTCGTGCCGCACGTCGATGTCACGGGCGGGCGCGTTGCCGTGGCGTGGCCTCTGCAATTCGAAGTTGTCAATCCCTCCGACGGGGATGACGCCGAGAACGGCGATGCGGGCGGGTCCGGGGCGGGCAATACAAATTGAGACCGCCGTTTTGGCGTATCTCATTGATTTTGGTTGGCGGCTTAGAGCGGGTCGCCGCGCAGCAGGCGGGGGACATCGCCGGTCTGGCCGGCGGCTTCCCTTACCAGGATCGATTTCGCCAAAGGCATGCGGTCGATCAGTCCGAGCCCGGCGTCGCGCAGCGAGCGCAGCAACGGGTTGTCATTCGAAAACAGGCGATTGAGGCCGTCGAACGCCGCCGTGGAGACTGTCGAGTCGAAGCGGCGCCAGCGCTCGTATCGCTTGAGACCTTCAGGGTCCGAGGGCGGCAGACCAATCCGGGCGTTGTCGACGATCACTTCTGTCAGCGCAGCGACGTCGCGGAAACCGAGATTCAAGCCTTGCCCGGCGATCGGGTGGACGCCGCGCGCGGTGTCGCCGATGAGCGCCAAATGAGGCGACACGAACGAGCGGGCGAGATGCAGCGACAGCGGCCAGGATGCGGGCCGCACGATCACCTCGAGTTCGCCGAGCCTACCAGCGAAGCGGCGTTCGACCTCGGCGTGGAAGTCGTTGTCAGGCAGGGCCATAATACGGCGGGCTTCGGCTTTCTCCTCGGTCCAGGTGACGCAGCTGCGGTCGTTGGGGAGCGGCAGAATGGCGAATGGTCCGGAAGGAAGAAAATGCTGTATCGCGCGGCCGTGGTGGGGGACGGAGTGCCGCAGCACCGTGCAGATTCCCGATTGAGGATAGTCCCAGCCGACGGTCTTGATTCCGGCGGCATCGCGGATGGCCGAGCGACGGCCTTCGGCGGCGATGACGAGATCAGCGGTGTAGCTTGCGCCGTTGGATGTGATGATTTCCGCGCCATTGTCGCCGGTGGTGAAGCCGGTCACGGTAGCGCCCTCGATCATTTCCACGCCGGAGGCGTTCGTCAGCGCGCTTCTGAAGGCGTTTGCCAGGACCGCGTCGGGCACGATGTGGGAGGCGGGCGAGCCATCCTCGATTATGTTCTCGTAGGTGAGAAGCACCGGCCTTATGCCGGCGTTAAGCGGGGAATCGGTGATCTCGATTTCGCTGACCGGTTGGGAGGCAGGTTCGATCTGCTGCCATAGTCCCAGGAACTCCAGGAGGTGGCGGGAGCCGGCTGAAATTGCGAATGCGCGGGGGCTTTCTTTACGGACGGAGGTCGTGGATGGTGCGGCTGCCTGGTCGATCACAGCGATCGATTGGGTTTGTTCGAGTGACTTTCCCAGCGCCAGCGCCAATGCGGCGCCGGTAAAACTCGCCCCCGAAATGAGGATGTCGAAGTTGTTTTTCATCGGGAAACCACCGCGTTTTTAGTCGTGGTGCACTTTGCGCTGGCCGCCAAGCTTCGTAAAGTGCCGATGGTGCCGCGGCAGATGGTGCGCCGATGTAATGCAGAGGGTGCGGGCAAATGAGCGGGAATGCCAAGGAGGCCGTCGGAGAGCTTTTGGCGCTTCTCGATATTGAGCGGATCGAAGATAACCTGTTTCGCGGCCAAAGCGGAAGCGTCGGCTGGCGGCGCGTCTATGGCGGCCAGGTTCTTGCCCAGGCTCTGGTCGCGGCGATCCACACAGTGACGGGGGAACGGCTGGTTCACTCGCTGCACGGTTATTTCATCCTGCCTGGCGATATTGATGCGCCGATCCTCTACGAAGTCGAGAATATTCGCGACGGCGGCAGTTTCTCGACCCGGCGCGTCAAGGCGATACAACACGGACGGGTGATCTTTGAGATGGGTGCCTCCTTCCATAAAGTGGAGGACGGGATCAATCACGCCGTGCAGATGCCCGACGTGCCGCTGCCAGGGGATCTGAAGAACGCGCGCGAGTTGTTTTCGGGCAAGCTTGCCGATCTGCCCGAGAGCATGCAGCGGTTCTGGAAGCGCTTTCTGCCGATCGAGTTCCGCCCGGTGGATATCTCGCGATATTTGGACAGGAGCCACCGACAGGCCCAACAGCACATCTGGTTCAAGGCGGTCGACCGGCTGCCGGACAATCCGGAGGTGCATGCCGGCATCCTCGCGTATGCTTCCGATTTCGCGCTTCTGGAAACGGCGTTGGCGCCGCACGGCAAGTTACTGTCGGACGATGATGTGTGGCTTGCCAGCCTCGATCATGCGCTGTGGTTGCACCGGCCGGTGCGGGCCGATGAGTGGCTGCTTTATTCGCTCGACAGTCCCAGCGCAGCGAACGCCAGGGGGTTCTGCCGCGGTCAGATTTTCCGCGAAGATGGAACGCTCGTTGCCTCCACCGCCCAGGAAGGCCTGATGCGGATCGGTTGAGCGTCAATCGATGCGGCAGAGGCAGCTCGATGGGACTGTAAAAGTTTTGTGCATTAATTGTTTCGTGCATTATTTTTAGGCAATAATTTCGGCTTCGGGCTATGGCGACAATTGGCACCTCCATATAAAATTGTTTATTTTCAATGTTTTAATTACATCTTCCCGAGTTGGCACACTCCTTGAGAATACCTTACCGGCGACTTGGCCATTGCGGCGGTGCGCAGCCTTCAGCGGCGGCCCGTTCGAATGGCCAGAAGTTCCATTCAGAGGTCAACATCAAAGGGGCGAGCGATGAAGCTACTCACTGCCATCATCAAGCCCTTCAAGCTCGAAGAAGTGCGGACCGCACTGACCAATCTCGGGCTCGAAGGGATGACCGTCACGGAAGTCAAAGGCTATGGCCGGCAGAAGGGCCACACGGAAATCTATCGCGGCGCGGAATACGCGGTGAGCTTCCTGCCGAAAATCAAGGTCGAGGTCGTCATACCGTCGGCGCAAGTCGACAAGGCGCTCGACGTCGTGCAGGCGGCGGCCCGAACCGGGCAGATCGGAGACGGGAAGATCTTCGTCTCGTCGGTCGAACGAACAGTGCGGGTGCGCACCGGCGAAACAGATGAAGCGGCTCTATGAGTGCAAGCGGAGGGACGAAACTGATGATTGAATTCAACAAAAAACTCGGGCTCGGACTGGCTGCCGTTACGGTGCTGGCCCTGAGTGTGGCTCCGGGGCTTGCGCAAGAAGCCGCCGCACCTGCAGCGGCTGCTGCTGACCCCAAAACGGAGGTCACGGCTGCCAACGTCGAGTACGTCTTCAACACCTTGCTGTTCTTGATGTCGGGCTTCCTCGTCATGTGGATGGCCGCTGGCTTCGCGATGCTCGAAGCGGGTCTCGTGCGCTCCAAGAACGTCGCCATGCAGTGCACCAAGAACATCGCGCTGTACTCGATCGCGGGCCTGATGTTCTGGCTCGTCGGCTATAACCTGATGTATCCCGGCGACGACGGCTGGATCGTGGCCGATACGATTGGCAAGTTCCTGCCGGTGACCATGCCAGAGCCGGCTTCGGATACGGCCAACTCCTACGCGACCGGATCCGACTGGTTCTTCCAGATGGTGTTTTGCGCAACCACCGCTTCGATCGTTTCGGGTACTCTTGCCGAGCGTATCAAGCTGTGGCCGTTCCTGATTTTCGTCGTCGTCCTCACCGGCATCATCTACCCGATCCAGGGTTCATGGGAATGGGGTGCAGGCTGGCTCGACGACATGGGCTTCTCCGACTTCGCCGGCTCGACGCTGGTGCACTCGACCGGCGGCTGGGCGGCTCTTGCGGGCGCGCTGCTGCTGGGAGCCCGCGCCGGCAAATACGGTCCTAACGGGGCGATCCATCCGATGCCCGGTTCTTCCATGCCGCTGGCGACGCTCGGTACGTTCATCCTGTGGCTTGGCTGGTTCGGCTTCAATGGTGGGTCGCAGCTGGCTCTCGGTTCGCTCGAAAATGCTTCGGCGGTCGCCAAGATCTTCGTCAACACCAACATGGCAGCCGCAGCAGGCGTGATCGTCGCGATGGTGCTGACGCAAGTGATCTACGGAAAAGTCGATCTGACGATGGCACTCAACGGGGCACTGGCCGGTCTTGTCTCGATCACTGCGGAGCCACTTGCTCCGGCGATCTGGCAAGCCGTCGTGATCGGTTCCGTCGGTGGCGTCATCGTGGTGTTCACGGTGCCGCTGCTCGACAAGCTGCGCATCGACGACGTGGTCGGCGCGATTCCGGTGCA
Source organism: Alphaproteobacteria bacterium (assembly GCA_018830445.1). Classification (GTDB taxonomy): domain Bacteria; phylum Pseudomonadota; class Alphaproteobacteria; order Rhizobiales; family Hyphomicrobiaceae; genus Filomicrobium. The sequence goes on from JAHJSN010000013.1 coordinate 26,402, forward strand.
CCTCATTGCGGGTATCTGGGGAACGTTGATCGTTGCCTGGACGAATGCGGAAGCCAACGTCGTTGTGCAGGCGACCGGTGTTGTTGCAATCGGTGCATTCGTGTTCGTGTCCAGCTTCGTGCTGTGGGCATTCCTCAAGTTCACGATCGGTCTGAGGCCGACGCTCGAAGAGGAAATCGATGGTCTCGACAAGGCTGAGATCGGTATCGAAGCCTATCCGGAGTTCGGGTCCGGCAGCCAGCGGATCTGAGGACGCCGGCGACAACAACGAGTGCGCCGGCGAGGCGCACTCCCTACCTCTCTCCTCCCCCGACAGGTCCAGCGCCTGCTATGAAGATCGTGAACAAAAAAACGAAGCGCCCCGGGGTCGGTGATCCCGGGGCGTTCTGTTTTTCTGGAAGTTGGTCAGCGATCGAGTGACGTTCTACTCGATCGTGAATTCGATGCGGCGATTGAGAGCGCGGGTTCTGCTCGAAGCGTTGGAGGCGACCGGTTTCGTCTCACCGTAGCCGGTAGCAGATAACTTTGACCGGGTGATCCCAGCGTCGGCGAGATAGTCGAGTACCGATTTGGCGCGGGATTCGGAGAGTGCCTGATTGCTGTCGGCGTTACCTACCGAGTCGGTATGGCCTTCGATGCGAACCGAGACATCGCCGCAGCGTTTGATGGTTGCCGCGATCTCGTTGAGTACGTCACTCGAAGACCCTGAGAGGTCGGCGCTGCCGTTGGCGAACAGAATTGTCCGCTTGCCGGCCAGTGCGTTGAGGTCGTCCGAGCAGGTCTTGCGCTGGGCTTCGCTGACAGTCGATTTCGGGGCGGACTGAGGAGCCGATTGCGTGGCGGCCAGGGCCGACATCGAGGGAGAGGTTCCCCAGCTCTCGCGGTCCTTGAGCAGGGCGCCGAGAGAATCGGCGATGGCGTTTTGAGGAATGGCGGCGACTTCCGGCAACGGGCGCGGTGCGAGTTCGTTGACGATGGGAGGCGTTCCGTTTCCTGCCGGTGCGGCTGCGTCGTTGAGGCGAAGCTTGGCCTTTGCACCCTTGGCAAGCGGAGCGGCGATCCTGCGGGGCTTGGGACCGTTGCCCCAGCCGTCGCGGCGGGCGAGGAAAGCGCCGAGATCACCGGCAAAGCCTGCGCCGCTGAGTTGCGGTTCGGTGCCCCAGGATTCGCGCTCGGCGAGAAGTGCCTTCATCGCGGAGCCGATCTGGTCAGCCGGGATTGCCGCGACCTGCGGAATGGGACGCTCCGCGGCAGCATTGACGATGACTTCGGGGCCACCTTCCGCGACAGCGGGGGCTGCGACGAGCTTCAGTTTGCGGGTAGCGCCCTTGGCCAGCGGTGCATCAACCTTGCGCGGTTCCGGTGCTGCACCCCAACGGGCTCGGCGGGACAGGAACGCGGTCAGATCGCCAGCCACCAGAGCTTCCGAAATGGCCGGTTTGGTTCCCCAGGAGTCGCGCTCCGACAGGAGGGCCTTCATCGCGGAGCCGATCTGGTCGGCCGGGATTGCCGCGACCTGCGGAATGGGACGCTCCGCGGCAGCATTGACGATGACGTCGGGGCCACCTTCAACCGCAGCCGGGGCTGCAATGCGCTTCAGCTTGCGGGTAGCGCCCTTGGCCAGCGGTGCCTTGACGACTTTCGCTTCGGGTCCTGTGCCCCAGCTGTCGCGGCGGTTGAGGAAGGCTCCGAGATCACCGGCGAAGCTTGCGCCGCTGAGTTGCGGTTCGGTTCCCCAGGATTCGCGCTCCGAAAGGAGTGCCTTCATCGCCGAGCCGATCTGGTCGGCCGGGATTGCCGCGACCTGCGGAATGGGACGCTCCGCGGCAGCATTGACGATGACGTCGGGGCCACCTTCAACGGCAGCCGGGGCTGCAACGAGCTTGAGTTGGCGGGTAGCACCCTTGGCCAGCGGTGCCTTGATAACCTTGGGTTCGGGTCCTGTGCCCCAGCCGTCGCGGCGGTTGAGGAAGGCTGCAAGGTCACCGGCCACGAGGCGGGTGCTGATGGAGGGTTGGGTTCCCCACGATTCACGGGCAGCGAACAACGCATTCAGCGCGGCAGAAATGCTGCTGGATGAAACATCGCTGACTTGCGGGGCAGGTGCGGCCCCCGACTCATTCACAACCGGCTTGGCCGAAGTCGATTCGGGTGCAGCATTGGCAGTTGCGAAGTTTATGTTGGCGCCCTTTGCGAGCGGTGCCGCGATTTTCTTTGGAGCCGGGCCTTTGCCCCAGCGCTGGCGCTGTTCCAGCAGCGCGGCGAGGTCGCCGGTCACGCTGGCCGAAGGCTTGGCGGGTTCGGTGCCCCAGCTGGCACGCTCTTCGAGGAGGGCATTGCGGGCGCGGACGATGTCAGCCTGTGAGATGAGGCTCAATTCGGGAACCGGCGGGAAATCCGGTGTATTGACGATCACAGGGGTCGCGGAAGTCGCCGCGCTCTTGCGCGGTTTGTCAGGATTATAGCGGTTGGATGCGCCCTTCGCGAGCGGCGCTTCAACTTTCTTTGGCTTCATCGTGCCCCAGGATTCGCGCAGGGAGATGAATTTTCCGAGATCGCCGGTGGCTCCGGCAGTCGCCGTTGACGGATTGCCTGCTGCTGAAGAGGTGCCGGATTTAGATGATCCGCCAGAAGCAGCAGTGGAGGGAGTGGTTCCCCAGGATTCGCGCAGGGAGATGAATTTGCCGAGGTCGCCGGTGCCTGCGGCGGCTACTGCCGACGGATTGCCTGAGGCTGTGTCCGGCATGGCTGCGGAGGAACCGCCGGTCGTACCGGTCGAGGGTGAGGTTCCCCAGGATTCGCGTTCGGCGAGGAGCGCCTTCATGGCACCGCCGATCTGGTCAGCCGGGATGGCACCGACTTGCGGTAGCGGGCGTTCCTCGGCGGCATTGACGATCACATCAGCACCACCTTCGACAGGTGCAGGGGCCGCTGGCATTTGCAGCTTGGCGGAAGATCCCTTGGCGAGCGGGGCTTCAACCTTCTTGGCTTCCATCATGCCCCACGCTTCGCGCATGGAAATGAATTTGCCAAGATCGCCGGTACCTTCGGTTGCAACCGTGGAAGGATTGCTCGCGGCTGCCTCGGTCTTCGGACCAGGCGGCTTCGCTGCGGGTTTCTTGCCGAGCAGGCCGTCGATGTATTCTTTCAGCAGGGTCATCAGATCCTTCTCGGACTCTGCGTTCTGCGCGAGTCTGAGGTAGGGTGATGCGGTCTGAGGGTTGCGGTGCACGAGGTCGGAAAATCCGAGCCCGCGTCCGGCGTTTTCATCGGCGATTGATTGGCTGATTCTCGGAGCGTGGTCGGATGTGCATGGAACGAGCGAAGTCGTCGTTTTGCAGAATTCACCAAACTCATTTACGGCGGGGCGGCTATTGGCTGCGACGGGAGCTGCTAGGGCGCAGCACAAGCCGATCAGAAGGGTTGTACGCATCATACCTCAGAATTCCTCCAGTTTGATACCGCCGTTATGCACCAGTTTACCTTAATTTTCTGTAGCGATCCGCACCTGTATGGTCCTGACTCTTATGATTTTTTGCGGATATTGGGCATATCGGGTTTGCAGCAGTATCGAATTCCCCCAGTTTTGCAGTGCAGCATATTCAGCTGGACTGTTTGCGCGAATAGACCCCGGCAACGTTCGGATAACTTATTGCCGGGGCCAGGATGTTTATTGCAGACCGTGCGAAATGATCTACATAACCCGATAGGTTAAGACAACCAATTGCGCTGATCGAGAATGCTGTCAGATAAACAGATGTCAACGTACGAGCAGGTATAGGGGAATATGGAATCGGGTTCCGGAGAGAGCGATATCATTTTGTACGATGCCGAAGCATTCGCCGGGATGCGTAAGGCAGGTCAGCTGGCAGCCGTAGCGCTCGACTTGATGGTGGATCACGTCAAGCCGGGGGTTTCGACGGAAGAACTCGATGCCCTGGTCATGGAGTTTGCCGCGCGCAACGACGCCATTCCGGCTCCCCTGAACTACCGGGGGTTTCCGAAGGGCATCTGCACCTCCGTCAATCATGTCGTGTGTCACGGCATACCAGGGCCGAAACCGCTTAAGGATGGCGATATCGTCAACATCGACGTGACGCTGATCGTCGACGGGTGGCATGGTGATACAAGCCGGATGTACGTGGTCGGCGCGGCGTCGCGAAAAGCCGAGCGGTTGATCGACGTCACTTATGAAGCGCTGATGCGCGGGATTGCCGAAGTCAAGCCGGGCCATACCACTGGGCATATCGGTGCCGCGATCCAGAAGTTTGCCGAAGGCGAGCGGTGCAGCGTCGTCCGGGAATTCTGCGGCCACGGGCTGGGACGCAAGTTCCATGAGCGGCCGAACATCCTGCATTACGGTGTCGAGGGCGAAGGCGTGCAGCTCAGGCCGGGCATGATCTTCACCATCGAGCCGATGATAAACCTCGGCCGCGCGCCAGTGAAAGTGCTCCCTGATGGCTGGACGGCGGTGACACGTGACCGGCAGCTGTCGGCGCAGTTCGAACATTCAGTCGGGGTGACGGAAGACGGTTGCGAGGTTTTCACTTTCTCTCCGAAGGGCTATCACTGTCCTCCATACAAGGTGGGCTGAGCCCGCCGGTGTCGAGCCCTTCGAATGCCGACCGGCAACGGGTCGACGACTTTGCCAATTGGGGCGCTGCTGTTAATGGCCGAGGTCGATAAGCGCAAACCGAGCCGGCGCCGTAGTGGCGGTATGGCCGAGGCAGCTTTGCCTGCGGATTGCGCTGGCGGAGCACCCAATGCCGATGGCGCGCAAAGTTCGATGTTCGAGGCCGAACCGGCTTCGCACACCGGTCATCGCAAGCGTTTGCGGGATAGGTTTCTTGCCGATGGCGGGCAGGCCATGCCGGATTACGAACTTCTGGAGCTGGTGTTGTTCAAAGCTTTCACGCGCAAGGATACGAAGGATCTCGCCAAGCGGCTCATAGCGCGGTTCGGCTCGTTTGCCGAAGTCGTCAACGCTCCGGCGCAGCGTCTGAAGGAAGTCAAGGAGGTCGGAGACGCGGTGGTCACCGAGCTCAAGCTGGTCCGGGCGGCGGCACTGCGGCTGGTGAAGTCCGAGGTGATTTCCCGGCCGGCGCTGTCGTCCTGGCCGCAGGTGCTTGACTATATCCGGGCCGCGCAAGCCCATCAGCACCGTGAGGTTTTCCGAATACTCTTCCTCGACAAGAAAAACCGGTTGATCGCAGATGAGGTGCAGGGCGAGGGGACCGTCGATCACACGCCGGTCTATGTCCGTGAGGTGGTGAAGAGGGCACTTGAACTGTCGTCGACGGCAATCATTCTGGTTCACAACCATCCTTCCGGCGATCCGACGCCTTCGAAGGCGGACATCGACATGACGCGGCTGATCGTGGATGCCGGCAGGCCGCTCGGCGTCACGGTTCACGATCACATCATCGTCGGACGGGAGGGTCACGTCAGCCTGCGCTCGAAGAGGCTGATCTGATGAGCTACGGTTGCCGGCTTTTGCGCAATGGCGAGCGCGTCGTCGGGGCGCTGCCCGCAGGCAGCTATATTCCGCTGGGTGAAAACGTTGCGCGGCAGCCGGACTTGAAAAGCCTGAGCCTGCGCGCGCCGGCGCTGGCGGGGGACATGACCTATGAGCGGTTCTGCGTTCCCCGGTTTTCCGAATATCGTACGCCCGATCATCTGGAACTGGTGACGAGGGCGCGGCATCACCTGCGCAGGGCGAAACTTACCAGGGTGAAAACCCATGTCGGCGAGACGGTGGTCTACGAACTCGATCCCGACGGTGGGGTTTCACGCGGCAGCATTCTCGTCGTTCACGGCTGGACCAGCGAAGCGTCATTCATGATGGCGCTCGGCGAACCCTTGCGGCGCAGCGGGTTTCGGGTGGTGCTGGTCGACTGTCCGGCGCACGGGAGAAGCCATGGCGAACGGACAACGCTGATCGATTGCGCCAAGGCGTTGGTGCATGTGGCGGACGTATTCGGCCCATTCGACGGGGTGCTGGCGCATTCGATGGGATCGCTGGCGGCCTTGATGGCAGGGGTCGGGGCACATCCACTGGCTCATGGGGTGCCGTTCGAGCGGTACTGCATCATCGCGGCACCGAACAAGTTTTCGGAAGTCACGGGCCGGTTTTCGGCGCGGCTCGGCATTTCTGCGGCGGCACATCGCCATTTCGAGCGGCAGCTGTCGAGGATCGCGCATATGTCGATGCGGGACTATTGCGGCGAGCGTTTTCTCAAGATCGTCGATAAGCCGGTGCTCGTCATCCATGCGCGCGACGATCAAGAAGTGCCGTTCCATAATGCCGTCGAAATGGCGGAAAGCTGCCGGAATGCGACACTCATGCCCTTCGACGGACTGGGTCATCGCAAGGTACTCTACGTGCCGCCGGTCGTGCGGGCCGTTGCCGGATTCTTCCGAAACGCGGGCGGTGGGGCCACGCAGGGTTGAATTATCGGTGAAGTATCGTGCGTGAACGTTCGGCGAACTCGATTCTGCGGGCTTGAGGGCCTATATGTGTTGCGAAATTCGAATCGCCACAGGGCAATTGGTGCTCGCGGCATCAGAACAGGCCCTGCCAGGCGCGGCGGCCCAGGGACAGAGCGGACATGGCAAATACCCGACACACCAAGGTTCTCATTCTCGGTTCCGGTCCAGCCGGATACACCGCAGCAATCTATGCGGCACGCGCAATGCTGAAGCCGGTGCTGCTGCAGGGCATCCAGCCCGGCGGGCAGCTCACGATTACGACCGATGTCGAGAACTATCCGGGCTTCGCAGAGCCGATCCAGGGTCCGTGGCTGATGGAGCAGATGGAAGCCCAGGCCAAGAACGTGGGAACAGAGATCGTGCTCGACCACGTCAATTCGGTGGACCTGTCGAAGCGGCCGTTCACGCTCAACTGCGAATCCGGCGACAGCTATACCTGCGACGTGCTGATCATCTGCACGGGTGCCCAGGCTCGTTGGCTCGGGCTGCCGTCCGAAGACGCCTTCAAGGGGTTCGGGGTATCGGCCTGTGCGACCTGCGACGGGTTCTTCTATCGCGGAAAGGAAGTCGTCGTGATCGGCGGTGGCAACACGGCCGTCGAGGAAGCGATCTTCCTCACCAATTTCGCCAAGCAGGTGACGCTGGTGCATCGCCGCGATTCATTGCGTGCCGAACGCATCATGCAGGACCGGCTGTTCAAGAATCCGAAGATCGAAGTCGTCTGGGACAGCGAGCTTGCCGAGGTTACGGGCCAGGATGATCCGAAGTCGGTCACTGGCGTGCGGCTGAGGAACCTGAAGACCGGCGAAATCAGCGAGCGGCCCGCCGATGGCGTGTTCGTGGCGATCGGGCATTCGCCGGCGACTGAGATCTTCAAAGGCCAGCTTGAGATGAACCGCGGCGGATATCTCGTTACCGCGCCGGATTCGACTGTGACGTCGGTGCCGGGCGTCTTCGCGGCCGGCGATGTGACTGACGAAGTCTACCGGCAAGCGGTGACGGCGGCCGGCGAAGGCTGCATGGCGGCGCTCGAAGCGGAGCGCTACATCGCGGCGCAGGAAGAGTCGGCGGAGGCCGCCGAGTAGGGCATTCGCCCTCTTGGGTCTCGTATGCAACTTCGACCGGCGAGCGTGCCGGCTGCCAATTCGTGGAATGCACGGGTATGGACTGGGACAAGCTTCGTATCTTCCATGCCGCAGCCGAGGCCGGCAGTTTCACGCACGCGGGCGAAGCTCTCAACATGAGCCAGTCGGCGGTGAGCCGGCAGGTGGCGGCTCTCGAAAAAGACCTGAAACAGGCGCTGTTCCACCGGCACGCGCGCGGTCTGGTTCTGACCGAGCAGGGCGAGATCCTCTACGGCACGGTCGTCGAGGTGATGAACAAGCTGCACACCGCGGAAACGCTTCTCGCAGACACGGCGACCAAACCGACCGGCGAACTTCGGATCACCGCGCCGTTGGGGTTGGGTACGGTCTGGGCGACGCAACGGGTGAGCGAATTCCAGGCGCTCTATCCGGATGTCAACGTGGAGCTGATACTCAACGACGAACAGATCGATATCGCCATGAGGGCGTCGGATGTGGCGATCTGGACCGGAGAGCCGGAAAATCCCGATCTCATCCGGCGGCTGCTGTTCCGCGTGTGCGTCCGGGTCTACGCGTCGACGGGTTACGTGCGCAGGTTCGGCACGCCGGTCGCGCTCGGCGATCTCGACCGGCACCGCATTGTTTCCTATAGCGGCCGGCCGGCGGCACACCTGCAGCCGATTACCTGGCTGGAGACGGCAGGCCGGAAGGACGAGCACCCAAGGGTGCCGGTGTTTAGGGTCAATAGCGTCATTGCTCTCAAATATGCCATCCAGTCGGGGATCGGCATCGGGATGCTGCCGGAATATATGACGGAAGGCGAATCGGATCTTGTGCCGCTTTTGGAGGATGCCGACAGTCCGTCGCTCGAAGTCCTGTTCGTCTATCCCGAAGAGCTCAAGAACTCGAAGAAGGTCAAGGTTTTGCGGGATTTCCTCGTTGCCCAGGCGCGGAACCGGAAGCATTGACGTACCGTTGCTGGGGCGCGGGGCCCGCAGGGCCCGACAGCTGCGCCGATCGAGGCCGCACCTGCTGTCGCAGTCGATTGCGAAGTCGGCCAGGGGCGGCTATCTAAACATCAATGTTCAAAAACCAGCATAATCGCGGATCCAAACGCTCATGGCCAAGACACTGTACGACAAGATTTTCGATGACCACACGGTCGAGAAGCAGGAAGACGGTACGTGCCTGCTCTACATCGACCGGCATCTGGTGCATGAGGTGACGAGCCCGCAGGCCTTCGAGGGACTGCGCATGGCCGGGCGCAAGGTGCGGGCGCCGGAAAAGACGCTGGCCGTCGTCGACCACAACGTGCCGACTTCGGACCGATCGCAGGGCATCGAGGATCCGGAAAGCGCACTGCAGGTCGAGACGCTGGCCAAGAACGCCAAGGAATTCGAGGTCGAGTACTTCAATGAACTCGACGAGCGGCAAGGTATCGTGCACGTGGTCGGGCCCGAACAGGGCTTCACGCTGCCTGGTACGACGATCGTGTGCGGCGACAGCCACACATCGACGCATGGCGCTTTCGGGGCACTCGCTCACGGCATCGGCACGTCCGAAGTCGAGCACGTGCTGGCCACACAGACGCTGGTGCAGAAGAAAGCCAGGAACATGCGTGTCGTCGTCGACGGCAAGCTGCCCGAGGGCCTTTCGGCAAAAGACATCATTCTTGCGATCATCGGTGAGATCGGCACCGCCGGCGGCACCGGCCACGTGATCGAGTATGCCGGTGAGGCAATCCGCGATCTCTCCATGGAAGGCCGCATGACGGTCTGCAACATGACGATCGAGGGCGGTGCGCGGGCCGGTCTCATCGCGCCCGACGAGAAGACGTTCGAATATCTCAAGGGCCGCCCGAAGGCGCCCAAGGGCGCTGCCTGGGACATGGCGATGAAGTACTGGGAGACGCTGCACACCGACGAGGGCGCGCATTTCGACAAGGAAATCCGTCTCGACGCGGCGTCGCTGCCACCAGTGCTGACCTGGGGCACCTCGCCCGAAGACGTGGTTGCCGTTACCGGCACGGTGCCCGATCCGGTGTCGGTCGAAGACGAGAACAAGCGCGCGTCGATGGTCCGCGCGATCGACTACATGGGTTTGAAGCCGGGAACGAAGATTACCGACATTCCGCTCGATGTGGTTTGGATCGGCTCCTGCACCAACGGGCGAATCGAGGATCTGCGCGAAGTGGCCAAGATCGTCGAAGGCCACAAGGTGTCCGACAAGCTCGACTACGCGATGATCGTGCCGGGCTCAGGTCTGGTCAAAGCGCAGGCGGAAGCCGAGGGTCTCGATAAGATCTTCATCGAGGCCGGCTTCCAATGGCGCGAGCCGGGGTGCTCGATGTGCCTTGGCATGAATCCCGATCAGTTGAAACCGGGCCAGCGGTGCGCTTCGACGTCGAACCGCAATTTCGAGGGTCGTCAAGGTTTCAAGGGGCGCACGCATCTGGTGTCGCCGAAGATGGCGGCCGCGGCCGCGCTTGAAGGCCATTTCGTCGATGTGCGGACCTGGAAGGCCGGCGCATAATCTGGCAGGATTCCACTCCAGTTTGGAGGTCAATCAGGATGGAACCGGACGGATTCGATTGCGGCAGTCTCCAGTGTGAGGGGATAACGCTCGCGAGTTTTCCTGCGGGCGAGAAGGTGTTCCTTGCCGACGAAGACGGTGGGGCGATGTATGTCGTGCGATCCGGGCAAGTCGATATACTGATCTATGGCCGGGTGCTGGAAAGCGTCGGTCCGGGGGGCATATTCGGCGAGATGTCGCTGATCGACGAGAGCCCGAGGAGTGCGGCGGCTCTGGTCTCGAAGAATACCGAAGTGGCAATCCTCGACCGGGCGACTTTCCTGAGGCAGGTCGAGGCGGAGCCGAATTTCGCTTTATACGTTTTGCAGGTTCTGGCGCAGCGGTTGCGCCGCCTCGATGCGGCCGTGGCTGCAAAACCGAATGCGACCGAAGAGTGAGAAAGGCGGGTTAGCGACGGCCCGGATCTACGGGACGAGCTTGTAGCCGCCGGTTTCGGTCACCAGAAGCTCCGCGTTGGAGGGGTCTTTTTCGATCTTCTGGCGCAGCCGATAGATGTGCGTTTCCAGCGTGTGGGTGGTGACGCCGGCGTTATAACCCCACACCTCATGCAGCAGCACGTCGCGGGTAATGACCTTCTCGCCGGAGCGATAGAGGAACTTCAGGATCGACGTTTCCTTTTCCGTCAGGCGGATCTTGGAACCTTTCTCGTCGATCAGCAGCTTCGATGCCGGCTTGAAGGTGTAGGGGCCGATGGTGAAGACGGCATCCTCGGACTGTTCGTGCTGGCGGAGTTGGGCGCGAATCCTTGCAAGCAGTACGGCAAACTTGAACGGTTTCGTCACGTAGTCGTTGGCACCGGCATCCAATCCGAGGATCTGGTCGGCATCGGATTCGTTGCCGGTCAACATGATGATCGGACTCTTGAAGCCGGACTTGCGCAGGATCTTGACGGCCTCGCGGCCATCCATGTCGGGAAGGCCGACGTCGAACAGGATCAGGTCGTGGTGATCGGACTTGGCAGTGTCGATGCCGCGAGCGGCCGACTCTGCAACCGTGACTTCGAATTCGTCGTGCAATGCTAATTGGTCCCTCAGGGAATCGCGAAGATCGGCGTCGTCATCCACGATCAGGATTTTGCGGACATTGCTCATTTCGTCTTCGCTCCAGACAAGTTCTTCTTCGCGGTCGAGCATTATCTAACACGGGATCACGGCAAGGCCATAGGGGGAGGGGAATTTGCAACCCGCCGCAGTAGCTTACCTCAACAGTGTGTTAAGTGTTCGGCTGATCGTATCTGGCCCATGAAGAAGGTTGCTGCAATCCGTAACCGGAACACAACGAAACACATCTACGTCACAGCGAGGCCCGGCAATCCAGCACAGGGTATCCTGCGGGCGGGGCAACTCTTATTGCCTTGCGCGCTGGGACGCTCAGGTATTGCGACATTCAAGCGGGAGGGCGATGGGGCGTCGCCGCGCGGAGCCTACCCGTTGCGACGGGCTTTCTACAGGGCCGACAGGGTCCGAAGGCCGGCAACGCGGTTGCCGCTGACGGTGCTTTCATTCGAGGACGGCTGGTGCGACGCGACGTTCAATCGCAACTACAACCGTCATGTGCGCCAGCCCTATCCGGCCAGTGCGGAACGGATGTGGCGGGACGATGCCCTCTACGACATGGTTGTTGTTGTCGGACACAACGATCGGCCGCGCGTGCAAGGCGCGGGCAGCGCCATTTTCATGCATGTGGCGAACGCCGGACCGAAGGGGCTCATGCCGACGGAGGGCTGCATCGCAATGCGCCCGCGCGATCTGCGGCTGCTGATGGAATGGATCGGGTCGCAAACGATGCTGCACATCCTGTGAATTCCGACCGCCCAACCGACCTCAAAACAAATACAGCCCGCGAGCCATCTCGCGGGCTGTTGAATTCTGGCGCTGTATGGCGTGCAGTTTATTCGCTGCCTTTGGCCTCTTCGGCGGCCTTGGCTGCCTCTTCGGCTTCGGCCGTTGCAACGGCTTCGGCGGCGGCGGATTCGGCGATGAGGTTCTGGGCCTGACCGACCCAATCCTGCTTTTCGATCTGGCCACCGAGGTTCAGGAATTCGTCGACGTTGGCGATGTCGTCATCGGAGAAGTTGGCGATCTGTTCGAGCTTGACGCAGTTGAGCTGCTTCAGGCGCGACAACAACTGTTCGTCGATGCCGTTGATCTGCAAGAGATCGTCGGGCTGGCCCTTCTGCTTCTTGAAGCCCTTCCAGGCAGCGTTGAGACGGCGGGCGCGAGCATCCGTACGCTCAGCGATACGGGCGGAACGGCCGCGGCGGCCACGCAGGTAATAAAGCTTGGCGCGGCGAACGCGGCCACGGCGGACAACTTCAATCCCGGCGATCAGGGGAGAGTAGACCGGGAAGACGCGTTCCACGCCTTCGCCATAGGAGATCTTGCGAACCGTGAAGTTTTCATTGAGACCAGCCCCGGAGCGGGCGATCACCACGCCTTCGTAGGCCTGCAGGCGCTCGGTCTTGCCTTCGATGACCTTGACCATGACCTTGACGGTGTCGCCGGGGCTGAATTCCGGCACGCCGCGCTTAGCGGAAATGGTGCGCATCTGCTCTTGTTCGAGCTCTTGGATGATGTTCATTTTTGTTTGTCCTCGATGCTTGCAAACAGCAGAGGAGCGTTGCTTCCTGTCTTCTCGGCGAAGACGGGCACCGCTCGTGCAGCCCGGTCGGGCAACCCATATATGGGAAAATAGTGGGGGTCTCGTAACTCAAAATGCCCGGTCTGTCGATGGGCTTTTTTGCTGCACCTTGATTGAGCCAACACCTTCCAGGTGCGAGTTGGGCAGTATGCCCACTGCTTATCGATTGGCCCACACTTCCCAGGGTCGTGAGGGACGGCGGCATCCGGCGCGGGACGATCCTCCGATATCTGCCGTTCAAACTCATTAGTGTTCCGACTCTGACATATGGTTCCCTGCCGGGAACCTGAATGTCAGCCCGGAACACTAGGCAACCTTTTGATTGGTGCGCCAGGCATGGCGCGTAGCGCCATGACGGCGCTGTTGGCCGGGGTGGTAGCCGGTCGATGACTTGGAGGTGCCCGTCTGCGTATCGATGGTAGTCCTCTGCGGGCCCTGGGTGATGGGAACCGCTAGCCGAAC
>JAHJSN010000128.1 GCA_018830445.1 Alphaproteobacteria bacterium
GACTTTCCCGTCGCCCGCGCCGTTATGGCGTCCTCGGCGGTACCTGGATATTTCGCAGCCGTTTCAGTGCAGAACCATCCCGAGGATTGCGCCGCGCGGCACCGGCCCTGGGTGCAGGCAGCGCTCGAAAAGCGCGATATCTACAGCCGGGACTATCAGGTCGCGCGCGCTTTGCAGCGTTACCTCGACCCCGGGCGCATGCCGTATGTGCAGTTGATCGACGGAGGCGTGACGGACAACCTTGGCGTTCGCGGCTCCATTTTGAGCCCGATCCTGCATGACGGAAATGTCGATGAGATGCGCGGCGCGTTCAGCGATGGCAAGCTTGACAGGGTGAAAAATGTGCTGGTCATCGTTGCGAACTCGCAGATCTACGAGGACTATCGCTGGTCTCGAGAAGGCCAGGAGCCGGGACTTGTCCAAACGCTGAGTGCGTCTTTCGACTCGGCGATCGGCATCATGAATACCGAAACGATCGGCCTTGCTCGGCGCGGCTTCATGAATTGGGCCGATCGCGTGAATAAGCGGCCCAGCCGGGCCGGTAAGGCGCCCGTGAAGCTTCACTTCGCCGCCCTGACGCTCGACCACATCGATGACGAACAAGAGCGCAGTTACTTCAACTCGATACCGACGACACTCTCGTTGCCGAGTCATCAAGTCGATGAGGTCCGCGCGCTGAGCCGCAGGCTGCTTGACAACTCCCCGGCGTACAAATCGTTTCTCGCAGAACTTCGTTGAGACGTCTTATTGCATCCGCGCTCGGCGATGTCGATGTGCGCCAGCCTTGGCGCGAGCTGTGAGTGATCATCGCCCTTGCGATTGAAGTCGCCCGGACTACTATCGGTGCTTGACTCCGTATAGGTTATCTAACTAACTTAAAAACAAAGACAGTGCTCCCGGAAGCTGTGGCGGTTCGATTCCCGGGCCACCGGCCTTTTATGGCAACGTAAAGGATGAGAGATGCGCAAGACTGCGCGCAGGTCGATGGCCGAGACGACGCCCAAGAAAAAGAGGTTGGTCGAGTCCGCATCGCGCCTGTTTCATCGCCAGGGGGTGGAGAAAACGACGCTGGCCAACGTGGCCGACGATGCGCAGGTGGCTCTCGGGAACGTCTACTATTACTTCAAGGCCAAGGACGATCTTGTCGCCGCCGTCGCCGACAAACGAGCCGGCGGAATCGAGGATCTAATTGCGAGGCTGGATACCAGGCACGATCCGCATGAGCGCCTGCAAGGCTTGGTGCAAGCATGGGTCGATGATCGGTTCCTCGACGCCCTCTACGGTTGCCCCGTCGGAAGCCTATGCTTCGAGCTGGCGCGCGCGCGCGGACCGTTGAGCGAAAACGCAGCGCGGCCGTTCAAGGCGCTCCTTGGTTGGTGTGAAGCCCAGTTCCGGCAATTGGGCGCTGGCGACGATGCGGACTGCCAAGCCTTGCATCTCGTTTCCGCGCTTCAGGGCGTCAGCCTGACAGCGGCGGTTTTCGGCGATCCCGAGCTGATCGAGAAGGAGGCGAAATTTATCGGGCATTGGCTGCGATCGCTTCAGGTCCATGAGGTTTGACGCGAGCGTTGTCATCGCGGCCGCGAACTCATGCGGTCAACAACACAGGCATCGTAACCAGAGGAGATTTACAATGCAGACGCTGAAAATGCTTGCTGCCGTTAGCGTGATGGCTTTCGGTCTAACAAGCGCCGCACTCGCGGAGGAGGCGCTCTCGCCCTACGGCTCGTCGAAGGCGGACTTGCATGAGTATCCCACCATAAACGCGGTCTTTGACGCCAATTATAACGATCCCAGCAGCCTCAACATCCTCTATAACTTCGTGAAGAACACGATGAAGCCGTTGAAGGGGAAGATGGTCGTGGTCACGCATGGACCGGAACTGCGTGCGTTCGCGAAAGAGAACTATATCAAGTACCAGGGTACCATGGACAAGATGAAGGAGCTGGCCGACGCCGGTGTGGAGTTCCGCATGTGCCACAACGCACTGCGGGCGGCGGGCTACAAGGCCGAAGACTTCCATGGTTTCGTAACGGTCGTTCCGGCGGGTTTCCCGGAGATCGCATACCTACAGAGCACAGGATACCACTACATTAACCCGCTGCCGTACGGCGTGCGCGATGTGCGCTATCTCGATCAGCCGCAGTTGAAGAAATAGCGGCCTTCGAGCGATGGGAGCGGAATTGAGTGGTTCACGTGCGGTTTTCGAATCAAGATAACCGGGCGCCATGGGCGCCCGGGTCAAGCACGACAATCTGGGTGAGAGGTCGTTAGGTTGGCAAGCGCTTTGATTGACGCGTCGTGGCCCGCACGCCTTCAGCATGACGCGTCAATCAGTCCTCGGACTTGTTTGTTTTCTTGATTATCGCGTGCGTCGCTGGCCGGCCGCGCCCGCGTTTGCGGTCGAGTGCTTCGCGCCGCCGGTAGCTTTCGACGTTCATCTCCAGGATCGTGGCGTGATGGACAAGGCGGTCGATGGCCGCCAGCGTCATGGCCTGGTCGGGGAAGATTTTGCCCCATTCGCCGAACGGCTGGTTGGCGGTGATCAGCATTGATCGCCGCTCATAACGCGCTGGTGTGGGTCCGAGACGATGTCTTTGAGGTGCCGGTATTCGACCGCGAGCGATGCCAGTCGTTTCCGTTCCAGAGCTTCGCGAGTACGTTTGCCAAAGTTCATTCCTTTCTCCGTTCGATGTATCAACAACAATCGGATAATACGACGAACGCTGACAATCGTCGCCCACATCCACGCGCTACAGTTAGGGATTTGTTAAGCAGGGAGGGACGTTCAAGCAAGATGGAGCGTGGTAGAATAAGGTTCATTCGATGATCGCAGGGGGACGACGATGCGGCTACTTCTTTGCCTGATGTTCGCTTTATTGCTTGCGGCCTGCACGCCAGAAGAGCCACGGTTCGATGCGTCAACCGAGGAGGCGTTCCAAGCTAGCACGAAGTTGGTCCGCGACAGCATGCCGGAGACACGCCATCCGGCACTTCAGCAAGCTCTTATGCAGCTCACCTTTCAATCGATGATGGGCGACAACCCGAACCTGCTCAAGCTGGCGGCAGCGGCCAAGACCCCCGGCAGTTTCCTCGGGCAGCTCGCACCAATTGTGAACGGTCGTACCGGTGAAGAAGTCATCGCCATCGCGGCTGATATGAAGCAGAAGCGGGCCGAACGACAGCTTGCGGCGGTGAACAGCGAAATCCAAACCCTGGAACTGCAGCTTCAAGAAGCCCAATCAAAGCATCAAGAAGAACGCAAGACACTCGACCGGATCGTTATCGACGGCGCGCGCTATTACTGGTCCAAGGGTCAGTTCCGGGATGAAGCCGTGATCGCCTTCAAGATCACCAACAGTGCCGAGGTTGCTATCGCCAAGATCGTCCTGCACGGGCTTCTAGAATCACCAGGGCGATCCGTCCCATGGGTCAAGGATAGCTTCAGCTACGAAATTAAAGGTGGCCTAGAACCCGGTGAGGCCCAAGAGCTTGCTCTGGCGCCCAACATATTCGGCTCTTGGTCGGAAGCGAGCCTCAAAGATCGCAGTGATCTTGTCCTCACTCTGAGCCTGCCCGGGATCACCGACGCGAACGGGAACGAGATCGGTTCAACGTCCAACCGCAATATCGAACGAATAGGAGAACGGCTCGCAACGCTGCGCAAACAGCGGACTGAGTTGGGTCAATAGACAGCCCTAAGGCAGCCCTTGCACCCCGCACGGACCGCCTCAAACAGACGCTAACTCATTGATTTTATGGTGGGTGATGAAGGATTCGAACCTTCGACCCGCTGATTAAGAGTCAGCTGCTCTACCAACTGAGCTAATCACCCGAAGATGTCTGGGAAACCGCATCGCGGTCCAAACTGAAAGGGGGGCCATTGGAAGGCCCCCGAACAGACGTTGCTCCTAGCATCCGTCCGGCGGCCTGTCCAGCGGCGTTCAGCAAATGAAGCGGGGATTTTTCCGCGACATGCAAGCAGGCGGGCCAGCGCCGGGAGGCGGACGTTCGTCTGCCGCGGGCTTGCGGGACTCATTTGGTGTTTCTCAAAGAAACTCTTTGGAATCGATAGCCGTTGTGGACGGTCGCCACCTCAGCTGGGTCAAAGGGCCTGGGCGCAGGCCCATCCGCTGGCCCAGGCCCACTGGAAATTGTAGCCGCCGAGCCAGCCGGTGACGTCGACGGCTTCACCGATAAAATAGAGGCCTGGAACCTTGCTCGACTGCATCGTGCGGGAGGAAAGCCCGCTGGTGGAGACGCCGCCTGCAGTGACTTCGGCCTTGGCGAAGCCTTCGGTGCCGGTGGGGTGGAAAGCCCATTGGGAAAGCCGGTCTTCGATCTCCTTGAGGGTGCGGTCGGAGAGATCGGCCAGCACACCCTTGGGCGTTCCTTCCTGGTTCAGTTTGTCGGCGAGAAGCCCTGCCAGGCGGCCCGGCAGGACGCCTGCCAGGGCGGAGCCGAGGGTTGCTTTGGGCCGGGCGCGCTTGGCCGCGGCAAGCCATCCGGGCGAGAAACCGGGCAATAGATCGAGGGAGATCGTCGAACCGGGCGCCCAGTAGGAGGAAACCTGGAGAATTGCCGGGCCGGAGAGACCCTTGTGGGTGAAGAGCGCGGCTTCGCGGAAGGCCGCCTTGCCGCAGCTGGCGATCACCTCTGCGGATATTCCAGTGAGCTGGCCGAAGCCCTGTTCGCTTTTTGCCAGCGTCAAGGGGACGAGGGCCGGGCGCGGGGTTACCACGTCGAGGCCGAATTGACGGGCTATGTCGTAAGCAAAGCCGGTGGCGCCGATCTTGGGGATGGCGGGGCCGCCGGTGGCGACGACAAGCGCCGTCGCGGTCGCTTCCTGGTTTTCCAGGCTGACGCGAAATTGTCCGTCAGCATGGGCGATATTGCGAACCTTGCCAGAAAGGTTGATGGCAACTTGTCCCTTGGCGCATTCGCTGCGCAACATGTCGACGATCTGGCGGGCGGAACCGTCACAGAACAGCTGGCCGAGGGTCTTTTCATGCCAGGCAATCTTATAGCTGTCGACGAGGGCGAGAAAATCGGCGGGCCGGTAGCGGTTCAAAGCGGATTTGGCGAAGTGCGGGTTTTCGGAGAGGAAGCACTCGGGCCGGGTGCCGAGGTTGGTGAAATTACAGCGGCCGCCGCCGGAAATCAGGATCTTCCTGCCGGGGCGGTCGGCGTGGTCGATGAGCAGGACGCGGCGCCCGCGCTGGCCAGCGACGGCTGCGCACATCATGCCGGCTGCACCTGCGCCGAGGATGATTACGTCGTACATTGCACCTGCTGTTTCATCTCGATTTTCAATAGAGTTCTGCAACCTTTGGGCAGCGCCGCCGTTTTAGTGCCGTTAACTTGACGTGACCTTGCCGGAAGGTTCACCTGTGGGGCGAATTCGATCGGGAGAGCAAGGGCTTAATTGGTGGCTGAGGGAATTCCATGTTGGTCAGGGACGGATGCCGCTGGTGGTACCAGACGGCTCGCGTTGACGATATGTTGGGCTCTCCTATTGGTCAGCTACGGCGCTGCCGGCAATGCCGCCCCGGCGAACAGGGCGCAGGAGCCGGCGGCGTGGGATGCGCAGATCGTCACGAAACCGGGTGTCGAGGACCCGGTCAAGGTGGCAATTCTCGAGCTGCTTGGCGATCCGCAGTCGGTGCCGCTGCCGGTGCGGCAGCGGCGCGAGGCGCTTCTGGCCTACTACTCGAACCCGAGCAGCCGGTTGCTGTGGCAGGGGCTCGATAATGAGCTGGCGGACGCCTTCGGGCAGCGTGTCAAGAACGCCGAAGCAGACGGGCTCCAATCGCATGACAATCTTTACGAGCAGTTGCTCATCATGCGCCGGGTCAACCGCTTTGCATTGTCGCGCGAAGCGCACGACCATCAGGCGGCGTCGCGCGAACTTTACTGGTCGGCGGCTTTGCTGAAGTATGCCGGCGAAATCAAGAGGGGGCGGCTGCTGCCGACCAAGATCGATACCGATCTTTTCTGGCAGGAAAAGTCGATCGACGAGGGCGCGGCGCTGCAATCGATTGCCGCGCTCGGCCAGATCGATGCCTTTTTCGATGCATGGGAACCGCAGATCCCTCTCTACAAGGCCTTGAAGCGCGCGCTCGGCGAGTACCGTGCCATCGCCGATAACGGGGGATGGCCCACGGTCGATGTGATCGATGTGCTGAAGCCGGGCGAGGCCAGCATTGTTGTGCCGGGTTTGCGGCAGCGGCTTGCGGTCACCGACGGCGTTTCCAAGGTCCCGCCACAAGCGACGCAGGATGAAACGGTCTACAGCGACGACCTTGTCGAGGGGGTGAAGCGGTTCCAGCGGCGGCATGGGCTCGACGATGATGGCATCCTCGGTAAAAAGACGTTCTTCCAGCTCAACATCCCGGTCGATGCGCGCATCCGTCAGATCGTACTTTCAATGGAGCGGGTCCGGTGGATGCCGGAAGATCTCGGCAAGCACTACGTGATGGTGAATATTGCCGGTTACGAACTGCGCCGCGTAAAGGCTGGCAAAGTGGAAGAGGTGATGCGCGTCGTGGTCGGCCAGCCCTTTCACCAGACTCCGGTCTTTTCGGAGACGATGAAGTATATTGAAATCAATCCTTACTGGAACGTGCCGCATTCGATAGCCGTCAACGAAGAGCTGCCCAAGCTGCAGCAGTCGCCCGGTGCACGGGCCGAGAAGGGATTCGAGGCGGTCGTCGGAGACAAGGCGGTGCCGCTCACCGCGATCAACTGGCAGAAATATTCGAAGTCGAATTTTCCAGTGCAACTGCGTCAGAAGCCGGGGCCGGGCAATGCGCTGGGCCAGGTAAAGTTCATGTTCCCCAACCGGTTCAACGTCTACATGCACGATACGCCGGCCCGCTCGCTGTTCAGCCAATCCGAGCGCGCATTCTCGCACGGCTGCATCAGACTGGCGCGCCCGATCGATATGGCAGAGCAGGTGCTTGCCACTTCGACCACAGGGTGGGATCGAAAACGCATCGACGGCGTACTGGCGAAGGGCGAGCGAAGGGTTGTATCTCTTGCGACCCCCATCGAGGTGCATATCACCTATTCGACGGCGTGGCGGGACGAGGACGGGGATGTGCAGTTCCGACCCGATATCTACCGGCGCGATGCCAAGCTGTATGCAGCCCTTTTCGGCAAGGCCTATCCCTACTGAGCATGAGGCGTGCTGAAACCGGCATCTGGCAGGTTGGCCGCCGCATCGTTTTTTTCAGAAGACGGTTTGCGGGTTTGTATCTTTGAAAGGGTTCATGAAGGCAAGGTGGTTCATGCAACCCAAGCGATGTTCGGAGCCCGCCCCAGGTTTGGCTTGCGGCTGATTTTAAACAGACAACTTAATCAATGAGATGGATCGCGATACTGTTGTGTCGCGTGAGCGTTACAGGGTGCGTCCAATTGTTTGGCATCGGCGGCTTGCGAATGTCAGTCTATCCAGGCAGAAGGCTTACTGCCTACAATAATTCCGCGGCGCGAACGAAGAAGAACAAAGGTAAAAATGGGACGCTCGTTGAATATCCTTGGTCTGATTTCCAGGACACACGATACCGGTCTGGCGCTATTGCGCGATGGCGTTCCCGAAGTAATCTTCGAGGAGGAGCGCTTCAACCGGAAAAAACATACGATGGCGTTTCCGGAACTTTCTTTCGAAGCGTTGTTCGAGACAACCGGGCTGTCTCTTGGCGATATCGACTATCTGACGCTGCCCTGGGACACAAAGGCGCTCGCCAAGACGTTCTTCAAAATCGTGACGGGTGAATTGCCGGCCAGTCTCAACCTGCTGCGGCCGGCCGCACATGCGACCCAGGATCAGCGCATCGTCAATATATGGTTGCGGTTGCAGGTCGCGCTGCGGCGCAAGTATGGCACCATGAAGCTGCCGCCGATTATTCAGGTCGGTCATCACGACGCGCATGCGGCGATCTTTTTCGTATCGCCGTTCGAGGAAGCAAGCGTCGTGGTCATGGACGGCTACGGCGACCAGTCTGCGACCAGTGCCTATTACGGTGCAGGAAACCGCCTCGAGCAGAAATGGCAGCTTGGCTTCTTCGACAGTCTCGGGATGCTCTACACCAGCGCGACGCAGCACCTGGGCTTCAAGCCGTTCGAGGAAGGCACCGTGATGGCGCTGGCGGCATGCGGCGGGCCAACCTACCATGAGCGCTTTCGCAATGTGATCATTCTCGAGGATGACGGCCGGTTCCGTCTCAACCCCGAGTACGTCAGTATCAACACGCACGGCCTAGTGAAGCCCTTTACGCAAAAGTTCATCGATACCTTCGGTCCGGAGCGTGGACGCGGGGAAGACCTCAACGATAGACATCGCGATCTGGCCTATGCCGTGCAGGCGGTAACGGAAGAAGCGGTGCTGCATATCGTTCGGCATATCGAGCGGACACAGCCGTCGAAAAATCTGGTGATTTCCGGTGGAGTCGGTCTCAATTGTGTCGCGAATGCGCGAATACTGCGTGATACCGGCTTCGAGCGGGTGTGGGTGCCACCGTGCGCGTCGGATACCGGAGCGCCGCTCGGCAGCACGCTTTGGCACTACCACCAAAATCTCGGGCATGAGCGCGGCTTCGCGTTGACGCATCCGTTCTACGGCAAGAGCTATGGCGAGGACGAGGTGATCGCCGCGCTCGATGTCGCCGGGCTCAGCTATGAGCGGATCGAGAATGACCAGGAGCTCTACAGTCGAGTGGCGGAGGACCTTGCCGACCAGAAAATCGTCGGCTGGTTCCAGGGACGCTACGAGATCGGGCCGCGCGCGCTTGGCAACCGGTCAATTCTGGCGGATCCCCGGAGCCTCAAAATAAAGGACCTGATCAACGCGCGCATCAAGTACCGCGAGCCGTTCCGGCCGTTCGCGCCTGCCGTTCTCCTGGAGCGGGCGGGCGAATTCTTCGAGGTCGATCAACCCGATCCCTACATGACGATGGCGCCGAGAGTGCGCCCCGACAAGGTGGACGTCATTCCCGCCGCTGTGCATGTCGATGGGACAGGGCGCATCCAGACCGTGCGGCGGGAAGACAATCCGCGCTATTACGCGGTGATCGAGGCGTTCGGCAACCTGACCGGGGTGCCGGTTCTCATCAATACCAGCTTCAACCGGCACGAGCCCATCGTGACCACGCCGGCAGAAGCGATCTCGTGCTACCTGCGCACGGAGATGGACCGGCTCGTCATGGGTAACATCTATGTGAAAGATCGAAACCGACAGGCTGAGGAAGTGGCCCGGATGGCGTTCAAGCAGGTTGCCTGACGGCGATACAAGCTCAAACATCCTACATTTAGCGTGCGGAACGGCCGCGACCGCCGGCAACGGGGTCGGGGGGTGGCGGGGGTACTTGCTGACAGACATGTGATTGACGCCGACTTCCGGCTAGGTGGGGGCATCGAAGTCCTTGTATCGGCCCGATGGCACCGCCATAACAGCTTTCCCCGTCGGCGGCCGATGAGCTGACCGCGGTTAATCGAGAATTACACAGGCAAGCACAGGCGCTACGTATGTCGACCCGTCAAAACACCGAACCTGCCGCTCAAATCGAGTCGCGCGAGGACCTTGTTGCGTGGTTTCGCGCTGGAGAATCCGTGCCCGCGGATTGGCGGATCGGGACGGAGCACGAGAAGTTCGTTTTCCGTCAGGATACCTTCGAGCCGGTAGGCTATGGCGGTGACAATGGTATCGGCGCGCTAATGCGCGGCTTCATGAAGTGCTGCGGTTGGGAACCCATCTTCGAAGACGACAACATTATCGCCTTGCGGCGCGCGATGGGAGAGCCGGGGGCTAATGTTTCACTGGAGCCCGGAGGGCAGTTCGAGCTGTCGGGTGCGCCGCTCAGTTCGGTCCATGAGACGGCGGCTGAAACCGATCAGCATTTGCAGCAGTGCCATAAGGCCGGCGGGCCGCTGGGCCTGTCTTTCATGGCGATGGGGTTCACGCCGGTGTGGACGCGCGCCATGGTGCCGAGGATGCCGAAGCCGCGCTACGCCGTGATGACTCGATACATGCCGAAGGTCGGGACGATGGGCCTCGACATGATGTATCGAACGTCGACGATCCAGACGAACCTCGACTTCGCCAGTGAAGCGGACATGACCGAGAAGCTCAGGATTGCCCTCGCCTTGCAGCCGGTGGCGACGGCTTTGTTCGCTTCTTCTCCGTTCACCGACGGCAAACCGAACGGGTTCAAATCGATGCGCAGCGAAGTCTGGCGCCACACCGATCCGGGCCGTACGGGCATGCTGGCCTTCGCCTTCGAAGACGGGATGGGATATGGGCGCCTCGTCGACTATGCGCTCGATGTGCCGATGTACTTCGTCTACCGCGATGGCAAATACATCGATACGGCGGGCGCATCGTTCCGCGACTTCATGGATGGGAAGCTTGCGGGATTCGAAGGCCAGCGGCCGACTTTCGATGACTGGGCGGATCATATGACGACGCAATTCCCGGAAGTTCGCGTCAAACGCTACATGGAGATGCGCGGTGCCGACGGCGGCCGGGCCGAAATGATCAATGCGCTGCCGGCATTCTGGGCGGGGCTGCTATATGATGGCGCGGCACGGGCGGCTGCGTGGGACCTCGTCAAGGACTGGAGTGCCGAGGAGCGTCAGGGCTTGCGCGATGAGGTTCCGCGACTGGCGCTGCAGACGCCGTTTCGTAAGGGAACCGTGCAGGATCTGGCGACGCGGGTCCTTGAGATCGCTTCGGACGGATTGAAAGCGCGCGGTATGCAAAACCCCGCCGGCGAAGACGAGCGGATGTTTCTTTCGCCGCTCGAAGAAATTGCCGACAGCGGCCTCACCAATGCCGACCGCTACCTGGAGAAATTCCACGGCGTATGGGGCGGGCGTGTCGAGCCGGTTTTCGCCGAGGCTGCGCTCTAAAGCGAGGCGCCTGTCTGGCGGTTGCCCATCGCCGCTGCGCGGCGACATCCGGACTTTTTGATGGCCCTTCGGTTGCCCACCAGCAACCGGGCTGTGACAATTCTCTGCTGCGTCTTCGTTCGAACGTCCGCCTGCGCCGGGATGACGGTGGTGGGGTCGTCGCGGCTTGATCGTCGCTTGAAGACTTTGTGTGCCCATCAACGCGAAACGGCGGGCGCATTCCTGCCAACGCTTCCTTTGCTCAACACTCATTACTGTTCCCAACATTCGGCAAGTCGATGTTGGTGCGCAAGCTTGTGTTGACGCTCTAAAGTCGTGTTGGGCTGTCTGTTTGGTTGCCAACACTTCCTTTGCTCAACACTCATTACTGTTCCCAACATTCGGCAAGCCGATGTTGGTGCGCAAGCTTGTGTTGACGCTCTAAAGTCGTGTTGGGCTTGGCACCCGCCGGTTTTTCACTCAGGCAAGACCGTGATCGGTTCAGCGGCCCAGCGAGGCGGCGCGGCGGCTGACTTCGGACTGGGAAACCATGCCGGCCTTGACCAGGGCGCGGACGCAGCCCTTGGACAGCTTGTTGCCGTTGGCGCGCATGCACTGCTTGACGCCGGAGCTGCCGGGAGCGTGGTCGGAGCAGTAGGAGAAGTAGTCGCCCATGCAGGCGTACTTGACGGCGCTCGATACTGC
>JAHJSN010000014.1 GCA_018830445.1 Alphaproteobacteria bacterium
ACTTCGGGTGCGAAGTGTCGGAGTCGGAACGCTAATGATTTGGATCAGACGCTTGCCTGCGGGCGAAGGTCGGCAAGCGTCTGTGAATCCAGAGCACAAACAAAAACGAGCCTGGTGTTCCGGCGTAGACACTTCGAGTGCGAAGTGTCGGAGTCGGAACTCCAGCATGTTGCGAGCCAAGCCCCCTGTGCGGACAAGAATATAAAAGCCTCCCGGTTTGAACCGGGAGGCCTTTCAGTGCTTGAGCTATCGACTCGACTATGGTGCCGGGGGACGGCGCCCGGTTACCATGCTGTAGACCAGCGAAATCGCGAATAGCACCAGGAATACCCAGAAGACGATCTGCGCGAGTTCCACCGAAACGGCGGCAACGCCTCCGAATCCGAGTACGGCCGCGATCAGCGCGACGACGAGAAATGTTACGGCCCAACCAAGCATGGGATCCTCCTTTGAATGTCGAAAGACGATGCAGGGAGAACGCAACAGCGTTGTTCTGGTTCCTGTGTTCCAAATGGCCCTTGCGTTAAACTTTTACCGCGGACACTTCCAGTTCGAGGATCGTTAAGCCTGCGTCGGGAACGATTTCGCGTCCGGCGCCGTCCACGGGATGCAGCTCGATTCCGCTGTCGTTCGAGCCGAAAAGTGTGCCGCGCGGAGCCGATGGATCATTATCCGCTCTACGCGCCTCATCGCCCGCAAGCGTTCCCGTGTATCGCCCGGACATGTCCGTCGGCGATATATCCGGGCTAGGCCCTACAACCGACCATGCGACCACGACTTTCGTCTTTCGCGCATCTCCAGCGCTCAACCGCACGATGCGCCCCTGCAAGTCGAAGCCTGCACCGGAGATCGCGTTGAACCGGCACGAAACGGCGGCTTCTGTTCGGGCGCCCGACGGCGCCTCGTCAGCCGGCGCGAGCGTGCAGATCAGCGTTCCAGCGTTGGCGACAGGTGCGGCTACGTCCGTTTG
Organism: Alphaproteobacteria bacterium; assembly: GCA_018830445.1. Lineage (GTDB taxonomy): Bacteria > Pseudomonadota > Alphaproteobacteria > Rhizobiales > Hyphomicrobiaceae > Filomicrobium. The sequence goes on from JAHJSN010000014.1 coordinate 971, forward strand.
CGCGTTTGCGCTACTTAGCATTGCCAGCAATGAGGTCGTCACTGCTGCGGAAATTTTAATCATATCAGGTTTCCTTCATTGCCTGAGAACAAGGGAACTGAAGGAGATACGCATCCTCTCGCTGAAGGTTCCGGTGATTAGGACTCCATTGGTGGCAAACATGTAGAAAGACACTTTGCGCGACTGTCGTTGGCATTATAGTCGCCCAATCCGACAACCCTTCACCCGGGCCAGAACGATTTTCACCTTCTGACGGTCGAATTTGATCATGCCGCCAACTTCCTGATGGAGCGCAGACCTAAGTGTTGCCGACCGTTACCCGCCGGCTTTCTGAAATTGGTCGCGAATTGTTGACGCCGGTCTTCCGTGTGAGCTGGCTGGTATTCGGGTTATCGTTGCTGGCAACAATTCTCGCGTGGCGCTTTTTCGTCGTCAGCATCGATGCAGCGGCGCAGGAATCGTTCGACGGTCTGCTGCTTGCTTTCACCGGCGAGTTGGAACGTTCGATAACCGCCTACGAGCAGGTATTGTCGGGCGCAGCAGCGCTGGTGCAGACGCACCCCGAGTTGACCCGAAAGGAATTCAGAAAGTACCTCAGATCGGTCAACGTCGAGGAGCGGTATACGGGTCTGCAGGGCGTCGGATATGCCGTAGTCATTCCGGCGAGTGCAAAGACTTCCCTCGAAAAACAAATCCGCGACGAGGGGTTCGATGAGTTCGCGATTCACCCCGATGGCAAGCGAGACGTCTATTCAGCGATCATCTTTCTGGAGCCGTTCGACTGGAGAAATCAACGCGCATTCGGCTATGACATGTTCGCTGAGCCGGTGCGCCGGGCAGCGATGGAACGGGCACGCGATACGGGCCGGCCGGCGGCTTCGGGAGCTGTCAGGCTCATGCAGGAGACGGACCAGGAAGCCCAGGCAGGCTTCCTGCTCTATCTGCCGATTTACGAAGAGTATCCGGAGCCGGCCAGCGAGGCCGAGCGCCGCGAGTCGATCAAGGGGTTTGTCTATAGCCCTTTCAGGATCTCCAACCTGATAGAATCAGTCCTTGAGCGCGAGCGGCAGGACATCCAGAAAAATGCCGAAATAAAGATCTTCGCACCAGGCTCGAATTCAGAAGCGACCGTCATCTACCACTCGAATCCGGAAATACTTGCCGGCACCGGCGCCTCCAAATTCATACAGAATGATATCGTTGAGGTTCATGGCGTTTCCTGGCAGATCCGGTCTGCCTCGACCGACGCTTTCGAGCAGTCGGTCAATTACCTGCCCGCGTGGACAGCATTGGTTGTCGGGCTGGCGCTCAGTACGCTCTTGTCCGGCCTCGTAGCTTCGGCGGCCTTGCGGCAGCGGGAAGCCCACATGAGCAATGTGCGGTTGGCACTGTTGACGCGTGAGCTTGCACATCGCGTCAAGAACTCTCTTGCCGTTGTTCAGTCCATTGCCTCCAGGAGTCTGGTCGATGGCCGGCCGCTTTCCGAAGCAAGGGAAATCTTTTCACAGCGTCTGCACGCCCTTGCACGAGCCCATACGCATCTTGTTGAGAACTCGTGGCGTGGAGTGTCGATGTTGGAGCTTGCCAGATCCGAACTGCAGCCGTTCGGCGCGCGTGCGTCCCTGCGCGGTCCGGACGTCGCCATGAATGCCAATACGGCACAGATGTTCGCACTGGTCGTTCATGAACTGGCCACCAATGCCGTCAAGCATGGGGCGTTATCGTCGGCTTCGGGGCGCGTCGATCTTTGCTGGTCGATCCAGGGTGCCGATGGAAGCGAGACCTTGAAGTTCAGCTGGAAGGAATCAGGCGGCCCCAAGGTCGAGCAGCCGACTTCGAAGGGCTTCGGGCAAACCCTGTTGAGACAATCGATCGGGCACGGGGCCATCAATCCCCCCACGACGACTTACGAGGCAGATGGTCTTCGTTACGAGTTCGAAGTTCCACTGGCCCCGTTGGTCGAGGAGAAGATCGCCAACGGGAATACGCCGTAGCAGCGGCTGTCACCCTTTTTTTCAGGACAGAAAAATCGATCCATCGCGGAACCGGTCGTGGTTCGCGCTGTTGTCCTTCCAGTAATGCGAATTTTGGAAGGAGACCTCTCATGCTCAGCTGGGCAATTGCATTTCTCATTGCTGCACTGGTAGCAGCATTCCTCGGTTTTGGTGGCGTGGCATCGGCCTTCGCCGGCATCGCGCAGCTTTTGTTCTACGTCTTCCTCGTCGTCTTCGCGGCAATGCTCGTAATGCACCTGCTGCAGCGGGGAGCCTCGTCGGTCCGCTGACCGGCTTCGCAATGATCCTGCCGCCCTGGCTCTGCGATTGTGCGGCGCCAGGGCAACTTCATGTGGCGCACCGTTCAAATGAACGGACGTGGCGGACCATCGTACGGCTCGTATTCGCCAAGCTCGTGAAGCATATCGGAATCGTTGACGATCAATTCTCCGCGCGACCAGTCAATGCATCTCGTCGCGCGGATCTTCCTCAGCGTCTTATTGGTATGCACGGCCGACAGCCCAAGAGAATCGGCGATATGCTCCTGCGTGAGCGGCAGCGCCACCTTGTTGCCTTCGGTGAGATTTGCCTGCTTGGCCCGGTCGAAGAGGTGGGCGAAGAAATACGACATTCGAACGAACGCCGAGCGCTGCCCGACATTGACAAGGTGCTCGGCCAGCATCGCCTCCTCGCGGGCTGCAAGCCAGGTGATATCGAATCCGAGACCCGGATAGGCTGCAACCAGTTCGAAGAGCCGGCTGCGCGGAAATACGCACAGCTTGACGCGGGTCAATGTCTCCACCGAATGCTGCATAGAGCCAAAAAGCGACGACTGCAGCCCCAGCAGATCGCCTGGCATCGCCATATTGAGAATCTGCCTGCCGCCATCGGGGAGATATTTCAATCGGATCGCCCACCCTTCGAGAACGGTATAGAGGTGGGCCGAATCATGGCCGTCGATCAAGACTTGTTCGCCGGCCTCGATGACAAGCTCCCCGGTCTTGAAGCCTTCGATGAACTTGAGCTCTGTTCCCTCAAACGCGCGATAGCAGGGGTTCGTCCGCAGCGGACACTTTTTGCATGGCGTGGTCTTGGAAGGCGGCTCTTTGGGCATAAGGCGTGCTCACCATACGTTGTGTGGGCGATAACCATAGAACGATTTACTACAAATAAAGGTTTCTATTCCTGCGGCGGCTGATCCGGGAACCGACTTGCCAGCCGATGTGTTGTAGCAAGGAGCCGATATCGTCTTCTACGCTCCGCCAATTCAACCGGGTTCCGCTGATACAGCGCGGTTCGCAGGAAATCGCCAATGGGCCGAATTGCATGCGCAGCAGGTCACAGGCACTGCAAAACATGGTACGCCTCCCAACAACGAGCCCGCGCAGATGAGAATGCATGACGCCCCAGGAAATTAACGATATGGCAACCGCCCAGGACGTTGCGCACATCACCGTGGGTCTCATGACTGGGTTCGCGGCCGCGTTGCTTATTGCCTTCGCGCTATTGCGGCCGAACTTCGGAAACCAGCTTAAGCTGCCCTTGATCTTTCTGGGAGTCGGCCTGGCGACCATTTCTGCTTTCGATTTTGCGCTGGCATTTGGAGCCGACGGCAGCATTTCGTGGCTGGCCAACATCGCCGCCGTATTAGGGGCCGCACTCGCAGCCGGCGCCAGTGGCGTGCTCGCCCACACTGCCTTTCAGTCGCATCTGCTATCGACCCTGCATCACCGTGTCGAAGCCCACAGGCGTACACTCGATCGTCTCCGCCGTTCACGCGGTGAACTCGAGCGTAGGGTCAAGGAACGCACTCAGGAAGTCCACGAGCACGAAAAGCGGCTGCGCATTGCCCTGCGCGACAGCAACATCACCGTATCGATGCAGGACCCGGATCTCAGGTATGTCTGGATGCGCAACGCTCCCGACGGTTTCAACGCGCCCGACATCATCGGCAAGCGGGACGAAGACTTCCTCCCAGCCGACGTGGCGCGGTTATCCACTGATGCAAAAAAGCGGGCGATGGAAACCGGCGAGGACGTGACCATCGAATTGTGCATCGAGACGGAGGTGGAAGGCGGCCAAACGCGTTACTTCGACCTGACGACCGAGCCTTATTACAACGACGCCGGCGAATTGAGGGGTCTGTTGAGCGTCGGCGTCGAAACGACCGAAAAACGACAGCGCGAGGAACTGCTCAAGGAGACGTTGCGAGAGGTTTCTCATCGCACCAAGAACCAGCTTGCCATAATGATAAGCATTGCGCGCCGTCTCGCGGAGAACAAGCCCGACACGGCGGTTTTTCTGCCGGCATTCGAAGCTCGATTGCGGGCCCTGTCCATCTGTCAGGACGTGCTCGTTGAGCATGATTGGAACGTTGCCCCCCTGAAGCGGCTCATTGAAGCGCAGCTCGAACCCTACGTGTCGAAAGTTGCCCGAAATAACCCGACAATCCTTCTCAACGGCCCCGACATCGGCATTATGCCCAACTCAGTACAGAACCTCGGCCTCGTTCTGCACGAGTTCGCTCTCAACTCCTACGAGACCGGTGCGCTTGAAGCCTCAGCCGGTCCGCTCGAGATTTCCTGGGAAACAATCGTGCCGGATGATGGCTCATCCAAAGCCGATACGCGTCATCTGGCGATCATGTGGAAAGAGGCCAGCGCAAAAGCCGCGCCGGCCGATCGTTTCCGCCGAGGGTTTGGCCTGCCGATGGCCGAGAGGCTCGCCGCGTCGGCCCTGGGGGGATCACTCAAAGTCGAAATAGATGAGCAGAAGCCCGGCATTACCGCTCGTCTCGAAATCTCCCAATCGTCGTTTGCGGCTTGACGCGAAATAACCCATCGTTTCATAGCCGCCCGTCGCTAAGACCCGTCGCCGAGGACATCAGCATCCCTCCGCCGACTTCAGCGGTCCTCGCGGCCGATAACAGCATGATGTTTCCGCTCAACCAGCCGTTGCTCGCGAGCGCGGTAGGACTGTCGCTCGTTCACACCAACAAGACATTGGCCCGCTTGCGGCGGGAAAACCTGCTCGCCTGGTCCGATGGAGAAATTATCGTTCGAGATCCTGACCGGCTTGCCAAACTGGCGCAATTCCGTGAGTAGCCGGTCAAGGCGAAGACGGTTGGTGTCGGTTCTGAAAGCGAACTGATTGGGTAAGTCGCGGATACTGCCGAAGCGACTATTATTTCTTCAATCATATCAAATGACAGGGACATGCCAGCCACGCCATTGTAATTTACAGGTACCGCGCACCGTTTCCCGTAGCGGTTGGAGGACCACTAAAGCCATGAGCGTACAATGCCTGTCAGGCAATGGCGAATTAGGTGACTTGTTTCGTCACGTCCTCCTGGTCGAGGACGATACGATTATTGCAATGGACATTGAGGCGCTGGTGACCGAGCTTGGCGCGGAACGCGTCACGATTGCAGCGCGCGTCAGGGATGCGCTCGATGCGCTGAGTGAGATTTTTGGGTCTCCGCCGTCGCTGGCGGTCCTTGACGTGAAGCTCGAGGGAGAGACGAGTTTCCCGATAGCCGACCAATTGAATGAAAGACAGATACCGTTCGTTTTCGCCACGGGCTATAGTCATCAAGGTGACTTTCCGGAGCGGTTCAGATCCATTCCCTGTGTGACAAAGCCGTTCACCAGCGAGACGCTGAAGAAGGTTATCTGCGGCCTTCGATAGTCGCGATTGCATCTCTCAGCCAGCACCCAGCCAGACGAGGAACGCGCTGACGCTGTCCCAGAAGTAAATCATGACGAAGATTGTCAGGACGCTCAGCACATACCCGATCAAGGCGAACAATCCGTCGCGCCCAATCATCGCTACGCCCAACATGACGATAGCCGTCGCCGGCGCCTGAACGCCCCAGGGCACGAGCGCGAGCGGGAACATTGTTAGGGCAAGCAAGCACATCGCCACTGCAGCAACCCGTCTCTGCACCCGACCGGCAATAATCCAGCTTACTCTCGGCTTGATGTATTGATCCACCCATACGGCATATGGGCGAATTTGCTTCATGCCCTCCTTGAGCGTGTCCCTCGCAATCGATCGCGCCCGAAGGAAAGCCGGGATCCAAGGACTGTCGCGACCGGCAACGTACTGGCTGGCGATGAGAATGACGAGCATCCCCGTCAATATCGAGACGCCCGGAATGGCGCCGACGAGCGGCGTGGCGGCGATGACGCCGATGATCGCGCACAGTGCGCCAATACTTCGGTCTTCGAATGCATCCAAGACATCGCCAACCGACACCTGGTCACCGCTGGTGTTGCTGCTGAGCTGGTCGACGACGTCGGCGAGGATCTGAGTGTCATCGGGTTTGCGTTGAGCCATCTGATGCATTTCCTGTTGTCGGCGAATTCGCACCCAGCCGTTAGATGCAAGCGGCCGCCGCAAATTCCTTCAGGCTGGTTGCGCATGGCCGATTGCAGGTTCCTCCAACGGGCGTTGTTCTGCAACGAGCGAATTCGACACCGGCGAGACGTGGTAGAAGATCATCGTCGCAACGATCAAGATCGGCACCCCCAGGAATGCACCGACCGGCCCCCACAGCCAAAGCCAGAACGCGATCGAAACGAGGACCGCAAGCGGATTAAGCGTGAGCCGTTCGCCCAGCACGCTCGGGGTCACGACGCTACACCGGCCGAAGATCTGGCCGATGCGGTTGATGCGGAAGCCAGGGAGGCTGTCGACATGTTCGGCGCACTTCAGGTTACGGCTTCGGCATTCATGCGTGGCTTGAATGCAGCGCGGGGAATCAAGAAAGGTTCCCGCCGCTGATCCAAGGCGGTTGCAGAGCCGGCCGCGCACGTCGGCATGTCGCCTGTGCGCGTCGCCTGTAAAAGTCCGCAACCGAGGCGTCATGAGCAGGTTGCGGCACCTCTGCGGGCTTGCCCCACGATCACTCCGTTCCGCCGCCGTTATCGCCATAAAAGAACTGCGGCCCCGAACCGATGATGAGTTCATCGGCCTTGCCGGCCGCTGCTTTGTCCTTGCCCGCGTATTCGAACCGGCTGAGCACCAGGCGAATTGCTTCGAGCCTTGACCTGCGCTTGTCATTGGCGCGGATCACCGTCCACGGCGTCTCGGTCGTATGGGTGAAACGGAACATGTCTTCCTTCGCCTGCGTGTAGGCATCCCATTTCTCGGGCGCGGCAAGATCGATGGGCGTCAGCTTCCAATGCTTCAACGGATCGTGCTGCCTCTCATGCAGCCGTTTGAGTTGCATTTCGCGGCCGATCGTCAAGAAGATCTTGAACAGGTGGATGCCGTCGCGCGCCAGGAGGGCTTCGAACTGCGGCGCCTCGCGCAGGAAATCGGCGAGCTGCTCCTCGGTGCAGAAACCCATGACCCGCTCGACCCCGGCCCGGTTGTACCAGGAGCGGTCGAACAGCACGATGTCGCCGCTGGTCGGCATGTGCGGTACATAGCGCTGGAAGTACCACTGCCCTTGTTCCGTTTCGGTCGGCTTGGTCAGTGCGACGGCGCGCGCGTGCCTGGGGTTCAGGTGCTCCATGAACCGTTTTATGGAGCCGCCTTTGCCAGCCGTGTCGCGTCCCTCGAACACCACGACGATGCGTTCCCGCGTGCGCCGGATATGGCTTTGCAGCTTCAGGAGTTCGATCTGCAGAAGCCGCAATTGTTCCTCGTACTGCTCTCTCTTGAGGCGTTTCGAATAGGGATAGCCGCCGGAGCTGAGCGCATTGTCCTCGATCCATCCCGGCAGTTTGGCTTGGTCGAGCTTGAATGAACTGTAATCGGAGGCACCAGCAGGCGCCCCAGCGCCCTTTGCCTTACTCGTTTTTTTTCCACCCGCCATTTTCCGCGTTTCCTCATTGGTCCGGTCAACGAACCGTCATCGAAGCATGCCACAGTCTTAACCCTGCGCGTGCTGCTTGCAACGGGTACGCCCCGTTTTTCGGTGCTTCGGGGTGCGGACAGCGCTCAACTGCGGTAGAATGCGAACGCTGCATTGAGCTGCGCAACCATTGCCGGCTCATCGATCACAGGCTTGGAGCAAGAAATAAGCAATGCGGTTGCCCACCACGCTAAGCGGTTCCGCGAGCCGCGTTCAGACGACATCGGGTTCCGCATCCGAGCCGCCCGCCGGGATGGGCTCGCCGGCAAGGGCAAGCGACCAAACCTGGCGGACCCTCGTCGACGCTCTCCCCGATGCGGCATTGACGCTCGATGCCAAAGGCGTCGTCATCCACCAGAACCATCTTATCTGCAGACTTTTCCCCGAGATGGGCGTCGGCCGCCCGATGGGCCAGCTTTTGCGCAACCCCGACCTGCTGACCGCGCTGGAAAAGGCTCTCGCATCGCCAGGTGCGCCCATGTCCTTGAAGTTCACCGAGCGCGTGCCGATTGCCCGCACCATCGAGGCGAGGGCCACGCGGTTGGACCCGTCGCTGCAATCGGCCGTACTGCTCGTCACCTTCCGTGACCTCACCGAGAACGAACGGGTCGAGCGGATGCGCGCCGACTTCGTCGCCAATGCCAGCCACGAATTGCGCACGCCGCTGGCGGCCTTGCAGGGCTACATAGAAACCTTGCAGGGCCCCGCTCGTGATGATGCCGAGGCACGCGAACGATTCCTTGGCATCATGTTGTCCCAGGCGAGGCGGATGACGCGCCTCGTTGACGATCTGCTGTCGCTGTCCCGCGTCGAGATGCGCGCCCACATCATCCCGCAGGGCAGGACCGATTTGAACGAGATCGCGGCTGAAGTGGTTCAATCGCTGGATGCATTGATCGCACAGCACGGAGTTGAAATCGCCGTTTCGCGTCTTGCGGGGGCGGCGCCGATTCGCGCTGACCGCGAAGAGATCGTCCAGGCGCTTCAGAACCTTGTCCACAACGCCATAAAGTATGGCCGCGACAAAGGGCGCGTGGAAATTGCGGTAAACCGTGTTGCATCCAGCGGTAACACCGTTTCCAGGCTTGCAGTTTCAGTGACCGATGACGGTCCCGGCATTGAAGCCCACCATCTGCCGCGCCTTGTCGAGCGTTTCTATCGTGTCAGCGCCGCCTCCAGCAGGGCCAAGGGCGGCACCGGTCTGGGACTGGCGATCGTCAAGCACATCATGGCCCGCCATCGCGGCGACCTGACGATTGCCTCCGAAATCGGCAAGGGTTCGACATTCACGCTGTCATTCGACGAACTGCCCGGCTGAATCGATCGCCGCAGGCGATTCGGGAGCAATGCGACCCGGCGCAAGCGCCGCCCCTGCGGAGGGCCCACGGCCCAACACGACTTCAGGAAGTGGTGGCTTAAAAAATGGCCCGTGAGCTCAACGAAGGCTCCAAAACCCTTCTATCGCCGCAGGCGATCCGGGAGCAATGCGACCCGGCGCAAGCGCCGCCCCTGCGGAGGGCCCACGGCCCGTGAGCTCAAGAATGCTGCGGACAGACGGAAATTCGGGAGTTCCAACATATCCTGTGGACCACTGCGGCAAACCAGCCGGAAACCCTTGAGCATGGTTAACTGTCATCGGCCTGTAATAAAACCCCGCTACCCGATCCCCCGAGTGCACACCGGCACTCGCCGGAGGTCGCGATATGGCCTCTGTAGGAAGCCTTAATCAAAGGTACTCGGGGTATCCAAATGAGCAAACGCACCGTACTGGCAGCAGCCATCGTCTGCGCAACAGCTATCGCGCCAGCCCTCCAGGCTGAAGCTCGCGAAATCAAGATCGTCGGCTCGTCGACGGTTTTCCCTTACACCCAGGCCGTTGCCGAGGAATTCGCCCGTTCAGGCGGCAAGGCGCCGACTGTCGAATCCACCGGCACCGGCGGCGGCATGAAGATCTTCTGCGCCGGCGTTGGCGAAGCCCATCCCGACATCACCGGTGCTTCGCGCGCCATGAAGTCGTCGGAAAAGGAGCTTTGCGAAAAGAACGGCGTTAGCGACGTCACCGAAGTCCTCCTTGGCTACGACGGCCTGTCGGTCGCCAACTCGCGCAAGGGCACGAAGTTCTCCGTCACCAAGGAACAGCTTTACCTGGCGCTGGCTGCCAAGGTTCCCGCAGATGGGAAGCTTGTCGACAACCCCTACAAGAAGTGGTCGGACATCGATAAGGCACTCCCCGGCCAGGAAATCCTCGCCTACGGTCCTCCGCCGACCTCGGGCACGCGCGATGCGTTTGTCGAACTCGTGTTCCATCACGTCTGCAAGAAGTCCAAGGAAGGCTACTGGGCCGATCAGCAGAAGTCGCTCGACAAAGCGGCGTTCAAGAAGGCCTACAAGGGCGACTGCACCGCCATGCGCACCGACGGTCCGTTCATCGAAGCCGGTGAGAACGACAACCTGATCGTCCAGCGTCTCGAAGCTGATCCGAAGGCCGTCGGCATCTTCGGCTACTCGTTCCTGTTCGAGAATCAGGACAAGCTGCAGGCGCTCCAGATCGGCGGCGTCGAGCCATCGATGGACACCATCGCTTCGGGTGACTACGGCATCTCGCGTCCGCTGTTCATCTACGTCAAGAACGCCCACCGCAAGGTCATCGACGGCATGGAAGCCTTCATCAAGGAATATGTGTCCGACAAGGCTATGGGCGATGGCGGTTATCTCTCCGAGCGCGGCCTCGTCGTGCTTCCTGCCGGCAAGCTGAAGGAAGTCCAGGACTCCGCTCTCAATGCGAAGAAAATGGCTGCGAAGTAAGTACGATTTGAAACTGCTTCGTACCACGTGATATAGGGCGGCGGCTGCCAGTCAGCCGCCGTCCGCATCGCGCGGGCTGTGCCGATCAGTATCGACTGCCGACAACGGGCGCTGTTGGCGTGCATGAGGCCGAAAAGATGCTGTCTTATCTCCTGCTGGCGCTGCTGGTGCTTACGACCGTCGCTTATTACGCAGGCCTCTCCAGGGCCCGCGCGTTCGCCACCGCTTCGGGACATGCTGCGCAACACTCGCTTTCCGGCTATCACGGCGCATTCGTTGCCGCTTGGGCCAGCCTTCCATCGTTTCTCCTGGTAATTCTGTGGCTGTTGTTCCAGGGATCTGTCGTCGACCAGCTCCTGATTTCGAGCCTGCCTGTGGAGCGGATCAAGGACCTCGATTCCGGTCAGCTCAATCTTCTGGTCAGCGAGATCAAATCGATCGCCAAGGGCAACGTGTTCGGCGAGCCCGATGCCGTGGTCCTGGCTGCGGCCGAGCGCTACAATTCCTGGAACGCGATTGCGTCCTGGGCGATGCTGGCCTCTGCCCTCGGCCTTGCGGTTGTCGCGCTTGTGGTGGCGCGCTCATACGTTGCTCCACGTTTCCGCGCCCGCAACGAGGTCGAGCGCATCGCATCGGTCCTGATGATCCTGTGCTCGCTGATCGCCATTCTGACGACCGTCGGCATCGTTGGTTCGCTTCTCTACGAGACGCTCCGCTTCTTCTCGATGGTCTCGCCGCTGGAATTCTTCTTCGGTCTGAACTGGGAACCTCAGATTGCCATGCGCGCCGATCAGGTGACGGCCGGCGGCGCATTCGGCGCCATCCCCGTTTACGTCGGCACGCTTCTCATCGCGCTTATCGCGATGCTGGTTGCGACCCCGATCGGGCTCTATTCCGCGATCTACCTGACCGAATACGCATCCGAAGGTATGCGTGCCGTGGTCAAGCCGCTACTCGAAATCCTGGCCGGTATTCCGACGGTTGTGTACGGCTTCTTCGCCGTGCTGACGGTTGCCCCCGCCATGCGCGATCTCGGCGCAGCGCTCGGCTTTTCGATTGCTCCGAATAGCGCGCTGGCCGCAGGCGGTGTGATGGGCATCATGCTGATCCCGTTCATTTCCTCGCTCTCCGACGACGCGCTGAACGCCGTCCCGCAATCGCTTCGCGACGGATCTCTCGGTCTTGGCGCAACGAAGGGCGAAACGATCAGGAACGTGCTTCTCCCGGCCGCGCTTCCCGGCATCATGGGCGGCATCCTGCTCGCGGTCAGCCGCGCCATCGGCGAAACCATGATCGTGGTCATGGCCGCCGGCATTATCGCCGCGCTGACCCTCAACCCCTTCGAGCCTGTCACCACTGTCACCGTGCAGATCGTGACGCTGCTGATCGGGGATAGCGAATTCGACAACCCGAAGACCCTGGCGGCATTCGCGCTCGGCCTGGTCCTCTTCCTTGCGACTCTGGCGCTGAACGTGCTGGCGCTTTCCATCGTCCGCAGATATCGAGAGCAGTATGACTGATACGACATTGGGCTCGACCGGTTCAGGCCACGACTGGAGCTCTCCGGCCTCGCGCCGCCGTGTCAAACGCCGTTACGCAGCCGACCGGCGGCTTCAGTTCTACGGCATTGCCGCGATCGGCACTGCGATGGCGCTTCTCGGGGTACTGTTCGTATCCCTGATCCAGGCAGGCTACGCCGCATTCACCACCACCAAGGTCGAGCTGAGCATCTTTCTCGATCCGGCTGCGATCTCTCAGGAAAAGCCCGGCGAGGCCAACTACCGCAGAATCGTACGCGACGCGTTCAAGGCCTATTTTCCGGATGTGACCGGCCGTTCGGACGAACGCTCTCTGTATAAGATCATGAGTTCCGGCTCCGACTACATCGTTCGCGATTACGTCGTCGGAAACCCCGGGAAGATCGGCGAAAACGTCAAGATCCTGGTTCCCGTATCCGATCCCTTCGACCAGCTCTACAAACGCATCATTCCCCGCCGGATCGATGCACTCTCCAGCGACCGCATCGCACTCTTCGACGCGCTGAAGCAGCAAGGCGTCCTCAGCGTCGAAGATGGGGCCGGCGTCGCCAAGGTGTCCGTTTTCATCGATCCGGCCAAGGTTCCATCCGAAGGCGGTGTCGCCGCCGCAGACTACGATGCCATGATAAAGGATGGCCTTCGCAGCTACTTCCGCAACGAATACAGCCGCTCGTATGAGGAAATTATTTCGGCCACCGCAGCGGAAAAATTGCAGTCAGTTGTCGCTGCCGATCCCTCGGTCGTCGGCAAGATCGTCGAAGTGAAGTTGCCGCTTGCCGCCAACTACGACAACCTCCTCCAAACCGGCCAGGCGACGATCCGCAACCCGCGCTTCGGTTCGGATGTCGAATTCGCCTGGTTCGACTCGCTGGAAAAACGCGGCCTGATCGCCACCCCGTTTACCTGGGAGCTGTTCTTCAACGCCGATAGCCGCTTTCCGGAACTCGCCGGCCTTGCGGGCGCATTGTCGGGCTCGTTGCTGGCCTTGCTGATATGCTTCGTTCTGAGTTTCCCGATCGGTATCGCCACGGCGGTCTATCTGGAGGAGTTCGCCCCCAAGAACCGCACGACCGACCTGATCGAGGTGAACATCAACAACCTCGCCGCCGTGCCGTCGGTCGTATTCGGCCTTCTCGGTCTGGCGCTGTTCCTCAACACCTTCGGCATGCCGCGCTCCGCCCCGCTCGTCGGCGGCATGGTGCTGGCGCTCATGACCCTGCCGACGATCATCGTGGCGACGCGTGCCGCACTCAAGGCGGTTCCGCCCTCGATTCGCGAAGCCGCGCTTGGCGTCGGAGCCTCCCGGCACCAGGTCGCGCTGCATCACGTTCTGCCGCTGGCCATGCCGGGGATACTGACCGGCACCATCATCGGCCTGGCGCAGGCGCTGGGCGAAACGGCGCCGCTGTTGCTGATCGGCATGAACGCCTTCATTCCGAGCGTCGAGAACATCGGCCTGACCGAGCCGGCAATGGCCTTGCCCACACAGATCTTCTCATGGGCCGACAGCCCCGAGCGCGGCTTCGTCAGCCGCACCTCGGCGGCGATTTTGGTTCTCTTGGGGTTTCTTGTAATGATGAACCTGCTGGCGGTTTACCTACGCAGGAAGCTTGAACGTAAATGGTAGGGATCGAAAGTCCAATGCAACAACTAGATGCGGGTAGCGTCCAAGTGCTGACTTCTCTCAAATCATCGACGGCGCAAACGATTGGCGAGCCGAAGATCGTTGCACGCGATGTTTCGGTCTACTACGGGGAGAAGCAGGCCCTGTTCGATGTGGACGTCAACGTCCCCAGAAACTCCGTGATGGCGTTCATCGGCCCATCGGGCTGCGGCAAATCCACGTTCCTGCGCTGTATCAACCGCATGAACGACACCATCCCCATCGCCAGGGTCGAAGGAAAAATCGCGATCGACGGCCAGGACATCGATGATCCCGAACTCGACGTGGTCGAACTGAGAGCCCGCGTCGGGATGGTCTTCCAGAAGCCGAACCCGTTTCCCAAGTCGATCTATGAGAATGTCGCGTATGGCCCGCGCATTCACGGCCTTGCAAGAAACAAGGCGGACCTCGATCGTATCGTCGAGACCAGTCTCCAGCGGGCTGGACTTCTGAAGGAAGTGAAGGATCGCCTGCAGGAGCCGGGAACTGGCCTGTCGGGGGGGCAGCAGCAGCGGCTGTGCATTGCCCGCGCCATCGCAACCAGCCCCGATATCATTCTGATGGACGAGCCCTGTTCCGCGCTCGACCCGATCGCCACCGCCCGCGTCGAGGAACTCATCGACGAACTCAGGCAGACCTTGACGATCATTATCGTCACCCACTCGATGCAGCAGGCCGCCCGCGTGTCGCAGCGCACGGCCTTTTTCCATCTGGGAGTTCTCGTCGAGGAAGACGAGACGAGCACGATCTTCACCAATCCGTCCGATCAGCGAACGCAGGACTACATCACCGGACGTTTCGGTTGATCCTGCCTGCGGTCGCACGACGAAGTCGCTGAAATCATTATCGCGAGGCATGTTTTCCAAATGCTCGAGCATACCGTCAAGTCCTATGAGGAGGAGCTGAAACTCCTCGACAGCAAGATCGCCCAGATGGGCGGGCTTGCCGAACGCCAGCTCACCGAAGCCTTCGATGCACTTGAGAAAAGAGACCCGCGGCTGGCGGAGAGGGTGATTGCAGGTGATGCCGCGATCGATTCGATCGAGCATGAACTGCAGGAGCATGTCGTCACGATCATTGCCAAGCGCCAGCCGATGGCCATCGATCTACGTCAGATCATGGGCGTTTTGAGCATCAGCGGCGATCTTGAGCGTGTCGGCGATCTGGCAAAGAACATGGCCAAGCGGGCGCTTGCGATCGCACCCGAATCGCACCCCAAGCCGATCATCACCGGTCTGAACCATATGGTTGAACTGGCTTCGAGCCAGCTCAAGGACGCACTCGATGCCTACGCCGCCCGCGATGCGGAGCGCGCCCTATCCGTCTGGCACGCCGACAGCAAGCTCGACAATCTCTACAACTCGATCTTTCGCGAACTCCTGACCCATATGATGGAGGACCCGCGCAACATCGGCTTGTCGACGCATCTCCTGTTCGGCGCCAAGAACATCGAGCGCGTCGGCGATCACACCACCAACATCGCCGAGACGATCCACTTTCTCGTAACGGGCAGGAAATTGATCGACGACCGTCCCAAGGGCGATCGCACCAGTTCGACGCTGATCAAGGGTTAAAGGCCCGGTTGCGAATGGAGGGGGTCCATTCAATCTCGGGCCGCGGGAGAAACGGCACTCATGTCGGCCAAGCTGCTCATAGTCGAGGATGAGGACGCGCTGAGCGAACTCTTGCGCTACAACTTCGAAGCCGACGGCTTCGCGGTGACTGTCGCCGCGACCGCCGAGGATGCCGAGATACTGGTCTCCGAAGACACTCCGGATATCATCGTGCTCGACTGGATGCTGCCGTCTGCTTCGGGTATTGAGCTGTGCCGGCGGCTTCGTTCCAGGCCCGACACGCGCAATATTCCGGTCCTCATCCTAACCGCGCGTGGTGAAGAAGCCGACCGCGTCCGCGGCCTTGAGACCGGCGCCGACGATTATGTCGTGAAACCGTTCTCGGTTCCCGAGCTTCTGGCCCGCGTCAAGGCGATCCTGCGCCGGGCCGCGCCCGAGCGGGTCGCCGAAGTCCTGCAAGTGATGGACATAGAACTCGACAGGACGGCCCACCAGGTCACGCGCGGCGGCCGTGAAATTCACCTCGGCCCGACTGAATATCGCCTGCTTGAATTCCTCATGCAGAGCCCTGGCCGCGTCCTGTCCCGCGCGCAGCTGCTCGATGGGGTCTGGGGGCACGACGCCTACGTCGACGAACGCACTGTGGATGTCCACATTGGCCGCTTGCGTAAGGCCCTGATGAGCCGCAGCCAGAGCGATCCGATACGCACCGTACGCGGCGCCGGCTACGTCTTCGGCGACCGGCAGGCTTGACCTCAAGCCGCCCCCCGATTTCAACGATTTATCCCTGCTCCGTTCATGGCAGCGCCGGTTGTGGGCCGCTTCCCCGCCACAATGGCAGGCTAACCGCCTGATCTGGCGGAAAAAGGCTTGATTGTCGGGGCATGTTGGAAATTGCGAAACTGTTGATGCGCATTGTGGAGGTGGTTGTCGCCTTCCCGATCCGCGTTGCGCGCTTCTTCATGGAGTGGGTCGCCTTCAACCCCCGGCTCGGCGTACTGCGCTATGTTGCGCTTGCCGGCGTCGCCTATGTCGTCTTCGCTTTTCTGTTGGTCTATGTGATCGCGCCGATACGCGGCTTCACCGGCCAGCTTTACATGTCGGATGCCTTGCGCTACGACGCCGAGCGATGGCTTGCCACCGCGATCTACGACAAATCCGGCAATTTCGTTGGGACCTTCGACCCCCGTCTCGATTCGCAGCAGGACGTCAACTGGACCGGCGAGTCGATCGAAGTCGGCGACTACACCGCCAACCCGGACCACAAGTCGATTCCGGTCCGCGAAGTCCCGGAATACTACTGGAAGTGCCTCACCCACCACGAAGACCGCTATATCGGCACACCGCTCAATCCTTTCGGGATTGATCTCATCGGCGTCCTCAAGATCCCCTATTCCACCATCACCCGCTCGATAGCCTTGCGCCGGCCTACTCTGGGTGTCGGCGGGTCGACGCTGCCGATGCAGTTTGCTCGCGTTATCTACAAGACGCCCCCCAGGCGCAGCGAAGGCCCGTTCGCCAAGCTAAGCCGCAAGCTTTCCGAATGGTGGCTGGCGCCCGTGATCTATTTCGAACTGACCCAGGGCGGTGACGACAGCCGACTTAAGGAATGGGCCGCCAACCACCTTTGGCTGGCGCAGCGCACCGGCGGCACGTCGCTTCACGGGGTGGAACTCGCCAGCCGCATCGTCTTCGGCAAGGAGGCCAAGGCGCTATCGGTTGCCGAACAGTTCGTGCTTGCCTCCGCCGTCAACAAGCCGATCATCCTGCTTGAAGGCAGCGAGAGCCTGAACAAGGTCCGCCTCGATCGCTGGCGTTACATCGCCGAGGTGCGCGCCCGCGTCTGCGCCGAAACCCTGATCGCGGACGAAGAAGAGAAGAAGGCTGTCGTGTTCGAATTGATCGGTCTGGCTGGCGGCCCGCCCGATCCGAAGGTGCAGCCGGGCCTCGACAAGTCGCTTGAGCAGTTGGCCCCTGACGTCGCCGCCCGCGCCCGAGCAAATCCCGTCATCCGCGCCAATATACTGATGCCGGCTGCCCGCTACGGCATGCGCGAAGAGATGAAGCAGACCTACGGCTTCAACTGGAGAAACCACGTCCGCGGCCTGACCGCCAGCTTCGACGCCGGCGACAACCTGTCCTTCACGCGCCGCATGGGTGAGGCCATGGTCAAGCTCAACGCCACGCTTTCGGGCCGTCTCGATCCCCGCTTCACCCTCGATCCTTCGCGCGTCGGCGCGGAGGTTGAGATGCCCCACGTCGCCGTCGTCGCCGCCGATGCCAACGGCCACATCGTCCGTTATTACGAGAACACCGCCACCGCCGCCTACTTCGGCTCGCCCGTCGCCCGCGATTCGGGCACCGGCTTCTACGAGCGCGCCCGCGAGCCGCGCATGATTGCGTCGATCGGCAAGATAATCTCCGCGATTGCCATCGCCAACGAGGGCAAGGATTCTCTATCGACGCTCTACGTCGACACCGACGCTCCGGACAAAGGCCTGGAAACCTGCCGCCATGGCGGCGGCTTGCGTCGCGGCCGCAGCGCCGAAGTCTCGTTCGCCTGCTCGCTCAACGAGCCGCTTATGACCCGCACCGCGCAGATCGGCCAGGCGCGCGTCCAGGACCTGATCGATCGCTTCGGTTTCAACATGCCGCCGCTGAATGCCGACGGTGAGGGCACGCCTGCTTCGACGGCAGCAGTCCTCGGATTGATTTCCGGCTCCCCGCGCCGCGTCCACCAGATGTCGTCGGTGATCCTCAACGCGCTGATCGGGCGCGACGGCATCAAGGTGACGCCGCCGAGCCTTATCGAGCGCTACGATAATGCCGAGTCCGGCGACAAGGACGCACCTTCCGTCGGCGAGCTGGCAAGTGCGATCCGGCCCCGCTCGGTCATCCGCCGCGGCGGCACCGGAACTTTGCAGGCGCTACTCCAGGCGCCGCTCTGTTACCAGGCATTCAAGACCTCGCACGGCACGCTGAAGAGCCTTGCCGGTTGGTGCGCGACACGCCGCGCCGATCTGCGATTGCATTTCGCCAAGACCGGAACGCAGGTGACGCTCGACCCGGATGCCACCGTCGATGCCTGGGTCTCCGGCGGCCTTCAGTTTGCCAATGGCGCAGCCTATTCCTACGTGGTCGTCGTCGGCACCGGCTCGGCGTCCTCGCCGTGGGCGCGCTCGGTACACTCTTCGCAGGCCGCCGCGCCGCTCGTTGCTGAACTTCTCGAAGAACTTGCCGCCGACGCCAAGGCCCACCCGCGCCCCGATCTACTGCCGCGCGCGCCGCAGGCTGTCCGCCCCGCGCCCCAGCCCGGCGGCGCGAAAACCTCCGGCTGGCGTGCGCTGCCCGCCAAGGAGCGCGAGAAGGTTTTCGGGTTCAACTAGCCCAACACGACTTCAGCTCGTCAACACTAGCTTGCCCACCAACACCGGCTTGCCGAATGTTGGGAACGGTAATGAGTGTTGAGCAAAGGAAGTGTTGGCAAAGAGAGCCCAACACGACTTTAGACCGCCAACACAAGCTTGCGCACCAACATCGGCTTGCCGAATGTTGGGAACGGTAATGAGTGTTGAGCAAAGGAAGTGTTGGCAATGAGAGCCCAACACGACTTTAGACCGTCAACACTAGCTTGCCCACCAACATCGGCTTGCCGAATGTTGGGAACAGTAATGAGTGTTGAGCAAAGGAAGTGTTGGCAATGAGAGCCCAACACGACTTTAGGAAGTGTTGGCAATGAGAGCCCACCACGACTTTGGCACTGAACGATCCGGCTTTTCCAAATAATCAAGCGCGCCGTCATCCTGCCCGTGAGCGCGTCCCAGCAAATCCTGTTCGTTCATCTCCTGTTATGAACAGTGGCCTCATTGGGACACATTCGCGCCCCGTTGAAGCCCAAAAACGCCTCTAGATCTTTGTGCTGGCGGCGGGATCGCATCAGCGGCAATCAAAAATTTTGCACGATGCTCCGGCGGCTCTGGACCCGGCGACGGGTTCGCACGACGAGGCAACACTTCACGCGCCTGCGGGGCACGGATGGTACGCCGGGCTGGGGGTTCAGCACGCGAGAAATGGCGGCTGGACAAAATTTACCGGTACGCCATTCGCTATTCGCAGCACCTGCGTGACAAATGGATGGTCAAGCCGATGGCTTCTTCTGATTCAACGAAACGCCGTGAGCCCGAGTTGTCGCTTGGCAGCGCCGGATTTGGCCGCATAGGCGGCGGCGATTGGATCGAACCGGAAAAAGAGCCGCGCGACTGGAAGAAGTTGTTTCTGGTCTTCGGCCTGGGCGTGCTCTCCTGGGTCGCGACCTATGTCGGCATGCTCGAATTGATCGAATCCAACATGGGCGACCTGCCGATCATCCACAAAGTCATCATCGGCTTCTCGGTTGCGATGCTGATGACGATGATCATCTGGCTTCTCGATCAGATCTTCAGCCCCATCAATTTCACGACGAAAGTCGTCTACGTCTTCGGCTACCTTTTTCTGACCCTGATTTCTGTCGGCTTCGGTTTCGGCTTCTATTGGAAGGTGCTCGAAAGCCGTGGCGAGGCGACACGTTCGGCGGAGTCCGCGATTTCGCAGGTGCAGACGTCGCTGCACGCCGGCTCGATCCGGATCGAGCAGCTTTCCGGAACGCTGGCGCAGCTGACCGAGATATCGAACGCCAAGGCGGTCGAGGAACGCGAGAAGGGTACCAGCTGCCCCAACTCCAAGCCCGGCGACGGCCCACGCCGCAAGCTGCGTGATGCCGATGCGCAGAAATTTTCCTTCGCCGGCG
Source organism: Alphaproteobacteria bacterium (assembly GCA_018830445.1). Taxonomy (GTDB): domain Bacteria; phylum Pseudomonadota; class Alphaproteobacteria; order Rhizobiales; family Hyphomicrobiaceae; genus Filomicrobium. The sequence goes on from JAHJSN010000014.1 coordinate 21,194, forward strand.
AATTCGTTCGCGGCCGCATCGACGGCATTAAGTCCGAAGTTTCGGCCCTCGACGCCGAACTGGCGAAGGTTGTCGACGGCGCCCAGTCGACGGTTGATCCGAATTCCGGCAACCGCAATGAGTTCCTGCGCGGTTTGAACCGCCGCCTCGATATGACGGTCGCCGGGTTCAACGCATTCCGCGGCGATCCCCAGCTTGGCCAGATCCGCAGCGATCTGGCGGCTCGCGCCGAGCAGGCGGTTTTCCCCAACGGCTCCGGCGGCACCTTCGCCTGCCCTGACGCGCAATTGCAGACGGCGCTTCGCGGCGTGGTGCGCGCCATTGACCAGCTCCCCGTCATGCAGCGTCCTCAGGTTGCCGCCGTCGAAGGTTCGGAGGCGACCATCGAAGCCTTCCGCCGGCTCGCAGCAACCCTGCAAGGCGCCCTTGTTTTCGAACTTCCGCCATCCGCCGATGAACTGCGCTCGCTGCAGAAGCGGGCGGTGCAGTCGGCAACCGCCGGCGAGAAGGTGCAAACGGCTTCCGTCTACACAGAGCCGGCCGGCCTCTCCAAGCGCGACTACATTCCGCTTTCCATCGCCGTGTTCGTCGATTTCTGCCTGTTGCTGGTTTCCATCGGCCGGCCGATCAATCGCCTGAACGGGCTCGTGCCGGTGATGCGCGAAGCTGAACGCGGCCCCATGATCAAGATCCTGTCGCGCTTTAACGATATCCACCGCGACCCCGAGATCCGCCAGAACTTCGAAGTGTTCCGCCACGTCGTCTTTGACCTTCACGGCGCCTACTACGTCGCCGTTCCGCTCGATGCGCCCTACCGCCCCAACGGCCGTGGCGGCCAGCCTGGCTTCGGTTATGGTTCGAGCGACGCCCAGGAACTGCAGCACGAGGCGCACTTGTTGGCGAATCTCTTCTCCGGCTTCGAGCAGCAGAAGATCTTCTCGCGCGTCTACAATCCCTTCCTGACCACCAAGGCGATCCAGAAAAAACTTTGGCGCCAGGGCAGCAAGTTTGCCGGCTGCCAGGCGTTCCGCGTCTACCGCTTCCGCGATGGTGCCTGGTCGGACATGATTCTCCAGGCCGTCATGGGTGCCGCCAAACGCGCCGAGGAAGAAAAGCGCATTCGTGCGGCGCTTGACGCCGAACGCCGCGCCAACGAACCCCCGGCATCAGTCGATCGTGCCTCGGCCAATGGAACCCGTCGCCAATCTGATGCCAACGCTCACGACCCACTTCAGGGCTTCGACACCGGTTTGAAGCTCGCCCCCGACGTCGAGGCTCGCCGCAATTTGAACGGCGCCAGCTACATACACCCGGCCGTACTCAATGGCGGCAACGCCGCAACGCATCGAAACGGTGTTCAAAGCAATGCAACTGAGCGCGCTGCAAGTGGCACTGGCACGAACGGAGTTGCTCGTGAGACGAACGGTTACTCGGTGAGCGCTTCCTCAAAGCGCCGTCGCGCACGCAGCGAGCAGCAAGCCGCGCCATCGGCTCACGCGGATGATCCGGCCTTGCGCTCCGCATTCGGCCGCTATGCGCCGAGCGCCGCAGCGGAATTTTCCGAGCCGCCGATCGATGACGAGGCCACCGAATCCACCGACGGCTTCGAACCCATCGCTGTTGCTGCCAACGGCAACACGGCCCCCGCCGTACCGCCGCTCAATAGACCGGAAAGCCGCCCGGCAGCCACTGCCCGCTTCGACGCCGACAATACGTCTGCGGCAGTTGCCAACTCCGCAACGGATGTCGTCATCGCTCTGTCGGACAAGCGCAACAATCGTGTTCCAGCTTCTGAAGTCGCCTTCCAGGGCTCGGCTTCCGCTCGGCAGGTGGCGACGGCAGCAAAGCTTGCACATGGCGAACCGCACACAACAGTGACCTTGCTGCGGGAAACCGCAACCTTCGCGGTACCCTCTTCCGACGCGCGCCTGACCTCGGCGATTGCTGCCGCACAAGCCATCGATCCCAATGCCGCCGCAACGCAACGCAACGCCAAGCAGGTCACGCCGGCCATTGCGCAGGTAAGAGACCTCACCCCGCCGCCGTTGCCGGACTGGGCACTCCAGTCCGATGAGGCGGTGGCCCCCGCACCCCAGGCCGAAGCCGTCATCGAAATCGGGGAGGTGAACGAAATTAACTCCCCGCAGACCGGATTGTCAGTAAGCGCGGATGATCGTTCCGCCCCCGATAGCGACAGCCGCTGGCAGCTCGCCTCGGTTCCTGAAGGCTGGGAGGAAGACGATGACGACGACCGCACGATCGTCACCATCGCGCAGAGGTTGCGTCCCGAGGGCGGCAAATCCGAAGTGTAGCCATTGTGCAGCAGTCACCTGCCGGATCGCATCGGTTAACCAATTTGCTGCTCAGCCTGATGCAGGTTTCAACGGTTGTTTAACCGTCTGTGGCTCTTAATGGGCCTCGAACGAGGCAGCCCGTCGTCAGATCGGGTTACCTGGCCCGGAAACACTTAAAGGAAGAAACGATGCGCGATAAGATTACCTCCGGTCTCCAGGTTGTCAGCAAGCAGGACAAGGAACCGCAGGTCAAGGCGTTCATCGAACAGCATCTTGCGAAGCTCGGGTCGCGTGCGGCAGCGGCTCCGCTTGAGTATCTTCTGGTGGCGCGATCGCCCGAAAGCCCGGTTTGCAGGGCTCTTTCAGCGCTAGCCCCGGCTTTGGCGGATCAACGGGTTTCGATTCGGATCGTCTTCACGGCAATCGACACCGGCGCATTCCAGGGCGACCTGGCGGCGTCCGCCGATCTCTTGCGGATGGCGACCAGCCGGATCGTCTGCGACAGCCGCCTGTACGAGGCGCATGAGCAACTCGTTCTCGATGCGGAAACCTGCTGGATCGGCGATTGCATGCGCCGCGAGCCTGCGAAGCGTGATGCTTTCGAATGTTATGCAACCACCGCCGCGGATACGGCCCGCGCCGCAAACACGGCTTTCGCCTATCTCTGGCGCGCCGCCTCGCCTTCCGCGCCGGTTTCGCGTTTCATGCCGTCGGTCGGCTACAAGGATGCCCACGACGCGGGAGTGTTTTCTCACGCCTTGTCCGAAGGCGACAACGAAGCTCCAACCGTGTTGACACGGCACTGAGGCCAATGACCGGCGCACCTGCGCCACGCAACGTCAGCAAGCACCGAAAGCCGATCCTCGTGGCCGTTTTTCGTTGGTGCGCCAGGCATGGCGCGTGGTGCCGCAAGGCACCGGTTGGCCGGCGTGGTATCCGGTCGATGACTTGGAGGTGCCCGTCTGCGTATCGATGGTAGTCCTCTGCGGGCCCTGGGTGATGGGAACCGCTAGCCGAACA
>JAHJSN010000129.1 GCA_018830445.1 Alphaproteobacteria bacterium
CCCACTGTCGTCATCCCCGCGAAGGCGCAGGGCTGTCCGGGGTCGCCCGTTGGCAGTCTCGCTCACATAGTCCTGCCGCGGTCACTACGACGCACACTTTCCGCACGAGGATCGGTGCGCCTGAGTTAATCTGACGTGGACAGATCCCGCCCTTCGGCGGGATGACGGTTGGTGAGGGGCGCACACGCTGGCCATCGCCTATTCCGTTTCGGCTAACTGCCGGTCAGGAATTTCTTTGAGGGTCGCTCCGCGTTTTGATCGAAGACCGGATCGCGGCAACCGTAGCTGCCCCTCTCCCTCTGTAGCTGCCCCTCTCCCTAACCCTCTCCCCGCTAACGGGGAGAGGGAAATTCGGCCTCATTTCGCCGGCTTTACCTGATCGACTTCGAGGCTCCATTCCTTCCAGCCGTCGACGCCGTCGGGGAACCAGGTGACTTCCGTGTGGCCCCACTCAAGCGCGCGCTTGGCGGCGTTCCAACTCATCCAGCAATCGCGCAGGCAGAAGAACACCAGCGGCTTTGCCATATCGCCTCCGGTCAGTTTGGCGAGGTGCTCGCGGAAATACTTTTCGAAGTCTGCGTTCAGAACGCCGTAGCCGACGTTGGGCAGCCACACCGATCCCTTGATCGATTCATGCTTGGGCGCGCGCCATACGGTCGACTTAGGCAGGTTCGCTGGCCTGGGGGCCTGCGGGAAAACGTCGATGAAGATCGCGCCGGCCTTGAACATCGCTTCAGCGGCCTCGGTGTCGACGACCTTGCCGCCTTTCAGCGTCGCGGGAACGGGAGCGCGATATTCGCCTGTGCGATAGTCGTCGGGTTCGGCAGCGGGCCTGTCGGCGGCCAATACAGGGACGCAGAGCAGGACGGCGGCGGCCAGGGCGGCGAGCAAGGTCTTGAGTTGCATAGGCTTTTCTTCTTGATCCGTGAAAGTCGCAGCGTGCATGGTGCTATATCATTCGGGCAATCGTTTAGCATAGTCCGGTGAGCCGACATTGCCGCAACTGTTGGACTATTTGCAGAACGGCGCCGGGAGAGTAAGTTTTGTTGCAGCACACAATCAACCGAACGCGGCAATGCCGCGAAAGCAACCGAACGCGGCAATGCCGCGAAAGCAACCGAACGCGGCAATGCCGCGAAAGCAACCGAACGCGGCAATGCCGCGAAAGCAACCGAACGCGGCAATGCCGCGAAAGCAACCGAACGCGGCGAGGTGGCGAGTAGCCCATGACCCAGATCCCTGATTTCACCAAGATCGAGCTCCGCGACGCCAAGGCGCCGCCGGTGACGCCTGCCGGCGGCGTATGGACGACGCCGGAGGGGATCGACGTCAAGCCGGTCTACGGCGAGGCCGACATCAAGGATCTCGACTTCCTCAATACCTATCCGGGCATTGCGCCCTATCTGCGCGGACCATACCCGGCGATGTATGCGGCGCAGCCGTGGACCATCCGACAGTATGCCGGTTTCTCGACAGCCGAAGATTCCAACGCCTTCTACCGGCGCAACATCGCCGCCGGGCAAAAGGGGCTGTCGGTCGCTTTCGACCTTGCCACCCACCGCGGCTACGACTCCGATCATCCGCGCGTGAAGGGCGACGTCGGCATGGCCGGAGTCGCCATCGATTCCATCTACGACATGCGCACGCTGTTTTCCGGCATCGACCTTTCCGAAATGTCGGTATCGATGACCATGAACGGAGCGGTGCTGCCGGTGCTGGCGCTGTTCATCGTTGCCGGCGAAGAGCAGGGCGTTGCAGCTGACAAGCTCTCAGGAACAATCCAGAACGACATCCTGAAAGAGTTCATGGTCCGCAACACCTACATCTACCCGCCCGAACCCTCGATGCGGATCATCTCGGATATCTTCGCGTTCACCAGCCAGAACATGCCCAAGTTCAACTCGATCTCGATTTCGGGTTATCACATGCAGGAAGCCGGTGCGACGGCGGACCTCGAACTTGCCTATACGCTGGCTGACGGCATCGACTACGCGCGCGCAGGCGTCGCCGCCGGGCTGCCGATCGACCGGTTCGCTCCGCGCCTGAGCTTCTTCTGGGCGATCGGCATGAATTTCTTCATGGAGGTCGCCAAACTGAGGGCTGCCCGCCTTTTGTGGGCGAAGATGGTCAAGGAAGAGTTCAACCCCGGCAACGAGCGCTCGCTGTCGCTGCGCACCCACTCGCAGACGTCCGGCTGGTCGCTGACCGCGCAGGACGTTTTCAACAACGTCATCCGCACGGCCATCGAGGCGATGGCGGCAACCCAGGGGCACACGCAGTCGCTGCACACCAACGGCTTGGACGAGGCGATCGCACTGCCGACCGACTTCTCGGCGCGTATCGCACGCAACACGCAACTGTTCCTGCAACAGGAAACGGGAATCTGCCGGATCGCCGATCCGTGGGGCGGCTCGGCCTACGTGGAGCGGCTGACGCACGATCTGGCCAAGCGGGCGCTCGTGCACATCGAGGAAGCCGAAAAGCTCGGCGGCATGGCCAAGGCGATCGCGGCGGGCATCCCGAAGCTTAGGATCGAGGAAGCCGCGGCGCGGACGCAGGCGCGCATCGATTCGGGCCAGCAGACCATCGTCGGCGTCAACAAGTACCGGGTCGAGAACGATGCGATCATCGAGCTTTTGAAGGTCGACAACAATTCGGTGCGCAGCCAGCAGATCGACAAGCTGAAGCGGCTTCGCGCCGAGCGCAACGAAGCGGAGACGCAGGCGGCTCTCGAAGCGCTGACCAACGGGGCCGCCGGCAACGCCAATTTGTTGGAACTGGCCGTCAATGCGGCGCGCAAGATGGCGACCGTCGGAGAAATCTCGGACGCGATGGAGAAGGTGTTCACGCGGCACCGCGCGGAAATCCGCGCCATCTCAGGGGTCTATCGATCGGAGGCGCAGGCCGTGAACAAGAATATCGACCGGGTGTTGCAGATGGTGGAAGCCTTCGAAGCCAACGACGGGCGCAGGCCGCGCATACTGATCGCCAAAATGGGCCAGGACGGGCACGACCGCGGGCAGAAGGTGATCGCGTCGGCATTCGCCGACCTCGGTTTCGACGTCGATATCGGCGCGCTGTTCGCAACGCCGGACGAAGCCGCGCGCCAGGCGGTGGAGAATGACGTCCACATCGTCGGGGTTTCGTCGCTGGCCGCCGGGCACCTGACGCTGGTGCCGGAACTGAAAGCAGCACTCGAGGCCCAGGGCCGCGGCGACATCATGATCGTCGTCGGCGGCGTCATCCCGCCATCGGACTACGACGCGTTGTTCGCCGCCGGAGCCAAGGCCGTGTTCGGGCCGGGAACCAACATCCCGGAGGCAGCCGAAGACCTGATCGCGAAGCTCAACAATCAACTCGGCTATGCGAAGGCGGCGGCTGAATAGTCGGTTGCTGGTGGCAGAATCACGAGGGATGGCGGGGGATCGCGGCGAACCATGAAGCGCGCGCTGAACACGACTTTTGCTATCCTGGTGCTGGCGTGGCTGGCGTTGACCGCCTCAACCTATGGTGTCCTCGTGTGGCAGTCGAAGGCGTTCATTTCGCCCACGCACGCCCGACCGGTGGTGATGTGCACCTACTTCGAGGGCACAAAGCTGTTCGAGCGGGGCTATATCTATTCGCCCGACGGGCGGGTCGGTCACTCGCGATGTCCGGTGTTCTCGAAGCCTTTGGCTTTTTAGTTGCGCCTTCATGAGCCAACACAGCGCAAGCTTGTGTTGGAAGGATTGCCCATCGCGAGTTTTGTTGGTCCACACTTCCTTTGCTCAACACTTGTTTGCCCAACATTCGGCGAGCCGATGTTGGAGCGCGCAAGCTTGTGTTGACGGCCTAAAGTCGTGTGGAGCTGCTTTCTGGTCCACACTTCCTTTGCTCAACACAGCGCAAGCTTGTGTTGACGGTCTAAAGTCGTGTGGAGCTGCTTTCTGGTCCACACTTCCTTTGCTCAACACAGCGCAAGCTTGTGTTGACGGTCTAAAGTCGTGTGGAGCTGCTTTCTGGTCCACACTTCCTAAAGTCGTGTGGAGCTGTCGCGATAACGGACGCCTGACAATTCTCCGCGTAGATCTGGGCGCTTCGGATGCCCACGCCTTCGGCGCATCCGCGCCCTGACGTTTCGCCGCAGCCAGCTACGGTCGGCGCAGGGGGCTTGTATGGTGAGGAAACCCCTCTCCCCAAGTGCGGGGAGAGGGATTTCGAGCCGGCTGATTACCACCAGCCCTTGCAAAGGTAGTACTTCTTCTTCCAGTAGAACGAGCCGGTCTGGTACCACTTCCACTTATAGAAGCCGCAACCGTCGTGGCTCTTGTGGAACTTATGGATACGCCAGCGGCGGTGACGGTGGCCGACCTTCTGCACTTCGGCATGGGTGATTTCCGGGGCAAGGTTCGACAAGCCCTTGAAGCCTGCGGCTTCCGACTGACCGGCACCGCCGGCGAGGCCGGCGAAGATGATCGCTCCGCCGAGGGCGGCGGCGCGGATCGACGTCTTGATAGTCATTTCATTACTCCATTGCTCATGATTGACTTGCGGTGCCGTCGGCTTCTTTGGCTTCGGGCATCCGCAGGACTGGACAATGGAGAAACTCGGGAGCAGCGTCTGTCCTGCCGGGAACACGGCTGCGATTGATGGGGATCAAGCGCGCGAAATCGGAAGGTGTGTCATCATTGTCGTCTTGAATGCGCCACCGGGAAGCATCATTTTCAGGTTCTCAAGGAGCATTCCCAAGCAATTGACGGAGACCGGGATGACGATCCTCTCCTTCGTTACCGCAACGCTTCTGTTACTTACCGCGAGCGTATTCGGTTTGTGGGTTACACGGGCCAGCCTTTACCGGAACCTGGGCACTCTGCAGGCGGCCCATCGCAAACGGCCAGCAGACCTTGCCGGGCTCATTCCCGGCCATGTGCGGCTGCCTAAATTCGATCAACGACTTGTGCGGATGGAAAACATCCTGCCACGCGATGTTTTCGAGCCGATCCGCGAGGAAATCGCGGGACTCGTGGACACCGAGCGCAGCTATCTTCTCTCCCACAAGAAGGGCGGGACGGTGGCCTATGAGACGCTGCTGCAGAAGGCGCCGAGGACCGTTCAGCTTTATCTTTCGGGCGAACTGTCAGACCTGATTTCGGCCATCGTCGGGGAGGCGGTCGGGCCTACGCCACTTTACGATCAGAGCTCGTGTTCGGTGCTGTTCTACGAGCGGCCCGGCGATCACATCGGCTGGCACTTCGATCATAATTTCTACAGGGGCCGCCATCTGACCGTGCTCATCCCGATCCTGAATACCGGGCATGGTCCGGACGGACTTTCGTCAGCGAGGCTTGAAGCCCGGATCGATGGGGTCGCGCAATTCGTTTCGACTCCGCCCAACACGCTGATCATGTTCGAAGGCCAAAAGGTGCTGCACCGGGTCACGCCGATCGACAAGGACGAGCGCCGCGTCATCTTGTCGATGACGTTTGCGACAGATTCCTCAGCGAATCTGTTGCAAGGCATCAAGCGGCGGATCAAGGACACTGCGTTTTTCGGCCTGCGAGCGCTGTGGACTTGAAAAGACAAGAACGCCCCGGGCAGTGGCCCAGGGCGTTCAAGATGTTTGCAGGACAACCTGCGATCAGTTGATGCGGTCGTACCAGCGGCCGGAACTGTCGGCCTTGTTCTTGTCATCAACCGTGCCGGTCTCCTTTTTCACCGACGTCATCCACTCGGATTCGGTGACGGTCTTGCTGGGATCCCATGTCGCTTCAATAGCGTTGTAGGCATGGCGGGCATCATAACAGCCGCCGACGCAATCGATTGCCGAGGTGCCCGCAACCACGCCGGACTTGAGCGGCGTTTCGTTGACCGGACCGCGCGCGTCGCGGCGCTCCTGATAGACGACTTCCACCGGGTTGACGGCACAGCCGGCCTCGCAGACGACGACGAAATCGTCCGGGTGCTGGGCTGCCAGAGGATGCGGGGCTTTTTCCGTGCGGCCTTCGATTTTCGAGTGCGCCCACTGGTCGAAGATATCCACCTTGTCGCTCTCGGGAGCGACGGCGGCAACCTTCACGTTCTTCGCGCCGGGTGCGGCCGCTTGCAGCGCTGCAGGCTCGGCGGCGGAGGGCCTCGTTTGCGTGACCGCTTGCGGGGGAACCTCAATTGAACCCTTGCCGGGCTCAGATGCCGGTGACATCGCTGCTTCGCTTGCGACCGGGTCGGCATCCTTGCCGGAATTCTCGTCGTGGGCCTGGGCGGCTTCCATGAGCGGATCGATTGCCGCTGGTTCAGCCACTTGCGTCGTACCTGACTGGGACGCCTGGAGCGGATCGGAATCGAGGCTTGCTGGTGCTTCAGCTGCCTCAGGCAAAATTTCCGGACCTGTGTCGGCCGGAGCTTCCGTGGCCGCTATCGGTTCAACGGTCACGTTTTTGTGGTCCATGCGCAGCTCTTCGGCGGCGACGGGGGAAAAAGACATCACAACAGAGGAGATGAGAACGGTCAGAACCGTAACCGGGCGGCGTGCCGCAAAGGCGGACCGCGGGACATTCAACGCTTGGTACATGGCACCCTGCAACTTTGGAACAACATCGGGTTAGCTTGCAGGAACCCTCGCACAAAGCGGTTAACGAACCATTTACCTGTGCACCGCAGCCCGAATCACTGGCCGGGCCTGAAATATTCCGGGTCAGCACCCTTGGCGCCGTTGATGATGTGGACGTTGCGGAAATCGGAAGGAACGTCGGCGATTTCCACCGGCTTGCGCTCGCCGGCCGGAGCGGTCGGATCGACTTCCAAGGTCCGCAGCTGGGCGGCGATTTCATCGGGTCGCCGCTCTGGCAGCGGCAGGTCGACTGGGACCGCCGGGGGTTGTTCGACAACCGCTTCGACCGGGGCGGGAACAGCAACGGCTGCTTGGCCCGGGTCGATCTCGCGGCCGTAATACTTGGCGATGCACGGATCGGTCAGGACGAGAACGTCGACCTGCTCGCTGGTCAGGGTCAGGACACGACCGTCGTCGCAAACGAAGGTTTCGACGGCGTGGGAAGGGGCCGCGGCGGCAAAGAGTGCGGCGGCAAGCGTGCCCAGCGCAACAACCCGCGTCCGTTGATGGTGATTCATCTGCCCTCTCCGTTCAAACCCATCCCGACATGCCAGGCGGCGCAAGCCGCCAGCGTGCTACTGCCAATTGATCGTGCCCAAAATAAAGCTTCGGGCAGAATTTAGACTGGTTCGAGGCGATCCGCCACGGGCCTACTGCCCCGAACCGCGATAGCGCCAATAGGGGCCCTTGTCGGTCTCGACGCGTTCCAGGGCGGGCTGGCGGACGCCCGGCGGGCGGACCCCGGCAGCGACCAGCTTGCCGATATCCTCAAGCAGAGAATTGTTCTCAGCGTAGCCAGAATGGTTGATGCCGACGCTGTCCATGCTGGTGGCGGTCGCGTCGATGGTATCGATGCCGTCCATCACGATAGGACCGCCTTCGGGAACGTCGCCTGCGCGCGGGACGCCGCCGTTGACCTGTCTTGAAAACGCAAGCGCCGTGTCATTGGCGGCCGCATAAAGCGTGATTCCCTCGGCGATGCCTTCGATCGATTTCACGATATGGCCGAATGCGTCGCGGTCGACATCGGGGGCGGCCAAAATCAATTGCGAAATGAGAATGCCTTCGGGCATCGAGCGTTTCATATCCTGAAGCGTGCGCAAGAGGAGCTGATTGCCCATCGAGTGGGCGATGATCGAGACCTTCGTGGCTCCGGTCTCATCGCGGACCATCTCCAGGAATTGCCGCAGGTAGGTTTCCGACTGCGACGCGCTCTCGCGGTCGTAGGTATAGCCCTGGAGCGTACCGCCGGAGGGCCAGCTATAAAGGAACGGCGCGCCGTCGAACTTAAGGTCGTAGGCGATCTGCGCGGTGCGGTAGGCAGCGTTGTCGAAGGTCGTCTTGTAGCCATGGATGAAGACGAGGGCGTGATCCTTGAAGCGCGCCGATTTCGCAAGACGCTCCTTGACCACGGCGAGAAACTCTTCCCTGGTCAGCGACTTCAACTCCTTCATGGTGAAGTGCTTCTTGGGATCTTCGGCGGCTTCGTAGAGCACGATGTCGACGTAGGGGATCTTGATCGCCCAGGGCCGCTCGACCATTGGGACGACGTGCTCTTTCGGGATCGTCACCATGGCCAGGCCGAGTTCAAGGCGGCGTCCGCGCTGCCAGTCGTAATCGATGCGCTTCGCCTTGTCGGCGCGGGCGCGATCAGTGCCGTAATAGACAGGAACAACCGACCAATCCCCGGTGATTTCGTCGGCGGCAGTGGCGGCAGGTGCGCTAGCGCCTGCGCCGGGCGCTATGTCGGGTGAGGAGACGTCCGGCATCGATGCGGGCGGAGCCGGGGGCGGTTCGGCCCCACTCGATGACTCTGCCAGCGGTTGCTCGATGGCCGCGATTTCCGGTGCGGCTGGAACCGGCGGCTGCTCCATCGATTCGGCGATAACCGGGGAGGCATCGGGCGGCTGCTCGACAGAAAGGCCGCCGCCGCCGGAATAGCCGCCGCCGCTGCCGGAATAGCCGCCGACGCCATAATCCGAACCTGCTGCGCCGGGGCCGCCATTGGCCGCTGGTGCAGAACGGCGGTAGGCGCGTTTCGAATAACGGCGCTGCGGCGTTGTTTCCGGCGCGCCGGGAAAGCTCGGCTCGATCGCGCCGGGCGATGATGGCGCAACAGTCCCTGCGCTTTCGGTTGGGGCTGGGCTGGCCGGTTCCGTAGCCGGTGCGGACTGAGCCTGATCCACTTGTTCAGGTTCGCGGCTTCCGGTGGCAGCCTCGCGCCCGTCCACAGGAGCGGCGGACTTCTGCTTCGGCCTGGCAGCGTCTTCGGGCTGACTTTGAGCAGCCGGCGGGGCAGCCATCTTGTCATTCACGGCAGCTTGCTCGCCGTAGAGGACGTACAAAATCGCGGGGACGACAATCAGCGCACCAAGTAGAACACGCGTCACGGCGCGAACCACAACGTGGGTTCCCTCGACGATGCGCCACGCCACCATGTACATAATCAGCGCTGCGAGCAGCACGCCTGCGATCATCACCCATGCCGGTAGGTTATCCATCGTCGTTGGCCTCTTACATGTTTTCCGCGGGCGACTATTCGTCTTTGGGAAAAATACTTACCCCAAATCGCTGACAGACACTAACCGGGGTATTGTGACGATCAATTGATCTGTCGCCATGTAGGCCAGGATCTGCCCCCGGCGTTGCACGGGGTTCACCTGCCGGACCTTGCGGCAAACGGCGTTTGCGGAGATGCTCTGGCGTTTTCAACCGGCAGAAAAAGATGATGGGCGTGGACGGATCAAATACTGAAGGAGCGGCACCGCCCGCCGGTGGGCGGCCAGGGTTGAGCCCGGCGCAGTACGCCGAAGGCATCGCAAACGGCGACCGGGCGGTGCTGGCGCGGGCGATCACGCTGATCGAAAGTACCCGTCCGCAGCATCAGCAACTGGCGCAGCAGGTCCTGCAACTGTTGATGGACAGCACCGGCAAGGCCATACGCCTCGGCATCACCGGCGTACCCGGTGTCGGCAAATCGACGACCATCGACCAGCTTGGCGTCAATCTCGTCGAAGCCGGCCACAAGGTCGCCGTGCTGGCGGTCGATCCGACATCGAAGCGTACCGGGGGGTCGATTCTCGGCGACAAGACGCGCATGGCGCGGCTCGCCATCCACCCCGACGCCTTCATCAGGCCGTCACCGACTTCGGGGACGCTCGGCGGCGTAACCCGCAAGACGCGCGAGACGATGGCGCTTGTGGAGGCTGCGGGTTTCGACGTCATCATCGTCGAGACGGTCGGCGTCGGGCAGTCGGAAGTGGCCGTTGCCGATATGGTCGATTTCTTCCTGGTGCTGCTGCTGCCCGGCGGCGGCGACGATCTGCAAGGCATCAAGAAGGGGATCATCGAGATCGCCGACATGATCGCGATCAACAAGGCCGACGGGGAAAACGTCACCAGAGCCAAGTCCGCGGCCGCCGAGTACCGCAATGCCTTGCATATCCTGGCACCGAAGTCGGCGACGTGGTCGCCGCCGGTGATCACCATCTCGGGTGCGCACAACACGGGGCTCGAGGATCTGTGGGCCAAGGTGATGCAGCATCGCGACCTGACGAGGGCGTCGGGCGAGTTCGCGGCAAGGCGGCAGGCGCAGGCGGTCGAATGGATGCGCGACATGCTGCAGGCGCGGCTGATGGCTGCGTTGAAGGCCAACCCGGAAGTGGCTCGCGAACTGCCTCTCATCGAAGCCGAGGTTCGTTGCGGCCGGCTCATTCCAACCGTGGCGGTGGAACGCGTCATGAAGCTTATGGGGATGTCGTAGCTTGATTTTGCAGCCTGCCAAGGCCCGGCGCGTCCTGTTGACCGGATTCGGCTCTTTTCCGGGCGTTCCCGTCAACGCCACCGCGCAGCTCGTTCCGCGGCTGGCGGAAGCCGCAGCGGCAGCATTTCCCGATACCGCAATTACCTTCGATATCCTGCCGGTGACCTGGCATGGTGGGCCGCAAGCGAGTGCCGCGCTGATCGACGCATGCGACCCGGATGTCATCGTGCACTTCGGAGTTTCGGAACGGGCAACCGGTTTTGTCATCGAGACGCTGGCGCGGAACGGCTGTCATATTAGCATCGACGCGGGCGGCGCGCTGCCGCCGCTTGAACTGATCGACCCTGACGCTCCGGCCGGTCTCAGAGCGACGCTGCCGTGCGAAACCATCTTGCGACGTCTCGAAGACGACGGACTGCCGGCCAGCTTATCCGAGGATGCGGGCCAGTACCTCTGCAACGCGGTGCTGTTCCACTCTCTGCTGCGGGTCAAAGAGGGCGTAAAGGTGGGCTTCATCCATCTACCGGTTACGCTTGGAGAACCCGGTGCTGCACTGACGATGGAGCAGGCGCTGCGCGGCGGGCTTCGAATACTTGAGGCCTGCCTGCTGCCCGCCGCCCGCCATTAACCGGCATTGGTCTGTTGGTTGCATTGCTCGCGCAAAGCCAATCAACCGGGACGTTAACCAGCATGGAACTCGACCGCAGAAGCCTGTTTGCCGCCGGCGCGGGACTTGGACTGGCCGGTGCGGGAGCCGTCAGTGCCGGCGCCGGCCCGCGCAGCATTCCCAGCTTGGGCAGCACCACATTACCGCTCGAAATCGGGACGGAACGCCCGCAGACCGAGGCCATCCAGAAGGCCCTCGACCGCAGCGCGGAAGATGGCGCGCCGGTCATCCTGCCGCCGGGCCGGTTCGTCACAGGGGCGTTAACCTTGCGCGGCAGCGCGACGCTCGTTGGCGCGCACGGAGCGACCCATCTCATCGCGCGCGATGCAGAACCGCTCATCAGCGGCACTTCGCTCGCAGCGGTGCGGCTCGAAGGGCTGACGCTGGACGGCCAGGGTTTCGCCGAATACCTCATAAGGCTCGAGAGCTGCGGCGGGCTTTTGACCGACTGCACGATACTTGGCGCGCGGGAGGCAGGGATCTTCGCGCTCGATTCTGTCGAACTCGTCATCTCCTACAACCGGATCTCGGACTGCCTCAACAACGGTGTGCAGGTATGGCGCTCGGTGCCCGGCAGGGATGGCACGCAGGTTGTTTCGAACCGCGTCGAAGAGGTTCGCGCCGTCAACGGCGGCAGCGGTGAAAACGGCAACGGGATCAACATTTTCCGGGCGGGCGACGTGCAGGTCTCGGGCAATACCATTCGCGCCTGCGCGTATTCGGCGGTGCGCGGCAATGCGGCTTCCAACCTTCAGGTGATTGCCAACACCTGCCGCGATCTCGGTGAGGTCGCCATCTACAGCGAGTTCGGCTTCGAGGGAGCCGTCATCGCGCAGAACATCGTCGATGGCGCCGCCACCGGCATCGCGGTGACCAACTTCAACGAAGGCGGGCGGCTCGCAAGCGTCCAGGGCAATCTGGTGCGGAACCTCAAGCGGCGGCTTCACGAGCCCGTCGACAAGCGCGGCGATGGCATCACGGTCGAAGCCGACACCGCCGTCAGCGGCAACGTCATCGAGAATGTCGAGGCGACCGGCATCGCGATCGGCTGGGGCCGCTACATGCGCAATGTGGTCGCCAGCGGAAACATCATCCGCAACGCCGGGGTCGGCATCGGGATCACATCCAACCCGGCGGCGGGCGCGTGCCTGGTTTCGGGTAACATGCTCTCGGGTTGCCGGCTTGGCGCCATCCGTGCCTTCGACCACGATAAGATCATTGGAGGCGAACTCGCGCACGAGGACACCTCGACAGAGCGGGTGCGCATCAGCGGCAACGTGGCGTCGTAAAGGCAATCGGTCAGCGCAGCCGCAGCCCGGAGAGGGCGTTCGTCAATACCGGGCCGGTGCGGATTTCGCCGACTTCGAGGCCGCGCCAGCTGCGCAGGATGTTGCGGCGCATGAGGCCCCTGGCTTCCGGAAAGACGTGTTCGACAAGCGTCATCGCGGTGCCGGCGGATGCCCGGGTGGCGCCGTCGTCGATCTTCAGGGCGAAGCCGACGCCGAGTTCCGGGAAGCCGCCGCAGTAGACGCCCTCGGCGCCCGTTTTCATAAAGACGCGTCCGGGAAGATTGGCCATGACGACGCTGTCGGCCCGCCCCGGGCCAGCGACCATCTCAGGTTCCGCCCAGCAGGCCTGCATCAACCGTCCAAACGCCTTGGCATGCTGCGCGTCAATACCGTGTCCGCTGACGAGCTTGGCGAACATTGCCGCCATCGTCTCCAGCGGCATGGCCCAGTTGGGCAGTGAACAGCCATCGAAGCCCATCTGGCCGGACCCAAGTTCGAGGCCGGAAATCTCGTTCAAGATTTCGAGGACGCGCTGCTGCATGGGGTGGTCGGCGCGCCAGTATCCGTCAACAGGAATGCCCAGGTGGCGGGCGGTGGCGAGCATGCCGGCGTGCTTGCCCGAACAGTTGTTGTGGAGCTGGCTGGGTTCCGCACCAGAGCGCCAGAGGTCCTTCGCGGCCTTGGCTCCGAGCGGCGTATGCGCGCCGCACCCGAGGTCCGACTCGGAAAGTTCCGCGGCCTTCAGCATTCCATCGGCGATCTTCGTATGACGGGACGTGCCGGTATGCGAAGCGCAAGCAAGTGCGATTTCGGCGTCACCGTAGCGATAATGGTCGGCCGCACCGGATTCGATCAGCGGGAGGGCCTGCAGCGCCTTGATGGCGGAGCGCGGGTAGACCGGGCGGCGGATGTCGCCCAAGGCAAGCACGAGGCCCGATGTGGCGCTGACGATCGCCAGTGAACCCGTGTGGAAGCTTTCCACCAGGGGGCCGCGCGTGACCTCGATGAGTGTCGGGTTGCTCATACCTATCTTGGATCGCCCAGTTTAGCTCGCGTGAAGTTGCCGCCACCCTGCCCAGCCGCGGAGCGATGTCAAACCCTTTGGGTCAATATTGGGGGGAGAGGCCGGGCCCAGTTGCCGCAGATCGGCAATCTGGGACCCAGGCGATGCCGGTTTGCAACGCATGGGCGAGGCGGATGCCTATTTCCTGGCCAGGTACACGGTTTGTGTGAATTCGTTGCCCTGCAGCGGATTGGGGAAGGTCACGGTCTCGGCGCGGGCTGACGCAAACACGCCGGCAAGGCGGTCGGTAAAACGCAGGTCGGGCCGGTCGTTCGACCAGAGGGCAAAAACTCCGCCTGGATGCAAATGAACTGCAAGCCGGCGCAAACCTTCCGGTTGATAGAAGGCGCCATTCGCGGGGTTGAGCAACGCATCGGGAGAGTGATCGATGTCGACCAGGATGGCGTGGAAGCAGCGGCGCGGATGGGCTTCGTCAAATCCGGCGTCGGAAGCGGCCAGCTTGAAGAAATCGCCATGGACGAACCTGCATCGCGGATCGCCGGTCAGGCGTTCGCCGAGCGGCAGAAGATGTGTGCGGTGCCAGTCGATTACAGCTTCCAATGCGTCGACGACCAGGAGAGCGGCAACGTTGTCATGCTGGAGCACCTCAAGGGCCGTGTAGCCCAGCCCCAGTCCGCCGACCACGACGTCGAGCGGCTCGCTGCACGCAACCTCCGCTACGCCAAGACGCGCCAGCGCTATCTCGGAAGCGGTGAACTGGCTCGACATGAGAAATTCGTCGCCCAGTTTGATTTCGTGGAGATCGTTGCCCGTCGCCAGATCGCGGCGGCGGCGGAGACTGAGGGGGCCGATTTCGGTCTCGCGGTAATCGAGTTCCTCGAACAATCGGCTCATGCGTTCTCCACCATTGCGAGCAGCCTTCGGAATCAAGATAGCATGGCAGGGCTTGAGAATTGCTGCCGGGCAGCGCCAATTGAATTTCGGCAATAAACTGCGAATGCACTGAACAAATTCAGTTTGAAATTTTCAGTGCCGCCGGAACAGCATCACGGCGGCTGGCTCATCGGTGCGACATGTGTCGCTTCTTGCGGGTGGCAGCTACGGCAATTGTATTGTGCACGAGCCAGCCCCAGCTATTTATTCGATGCGTCCGCGAGTTCTGCGGTTTCCGAACCACCGCGGATAATGTTGATCGGCAAGCCAAACCTCAGGCAGAGGCCCATCAAGGCGGCCTGCGTGCGATTCTGGCAATTCAGGTTCTTGAAGATCTCAGACATGTGGGCTTTTACGGTCGCTTCCGAGATATCGAGGCGGGCCGCAATGACCTTGTTCGAGCAGCCCTCGCTCAAGAACCTGAGAACGCGCTTTTGCTGGCGCGTCAGCGAATAGGCGTCTTCAGTCAGCACAACGGAGCACTTGATCGGCTTCGCGTCCAACGACTTGTCACTTGCTGGTCTCAACTGCCGCCTCCCTATCTTCTCGGTTTAGTTAATGCCGAGCATCTTTCATGCCAGTTTGCTTGCAAGCGGCATGAACCGGGCAGGTTTCGTGATTCGGGGAGCCTCAGAGGCCGCGCGTGATGGTCGCGTTCCGAGGGCTGGGAAACCGGCGCGCAGGTCGGGTGCCGGCTGGATCACTTCGCAAAAGGATCCGCCATCGGAGAAGAGGAGGCCTTGGGGCAATTCTTGCGCTCTTCGTTCCTGGCGATGAGCATCAAGTTCTGCATATCGATATTCGAAAACGAAACGTCCGACAGCTTCGCAGCAGTACAGCGCGACTTGTCGCCCTGAGCGGCGGCCTCGCTGTCTGACAGGCAGTAGCCGTTGTCGAAATAGATCCGGTCCTTGTGCTCCCAGAGTTCCTTGCAGGTCAGCGACGCGTAGCCCATGGCGTGGGCGCTCATGGCGGTTAGCGGAGACAGGACGAGCGTCGACAGAACCAATCCGGCGGCCTTGAAAAAAAACGCTGGGCACTTTGATTTTCTTTGGTCATCGAAGCGCTTCCCGTCAACGTTACCGTTCGAAAGTACCGCAAGGACACGATGCGGTCCAAACGACGCTGCCTCACGTCTTCGTGTGAATGCCGGCCCCGAAACGCTCTTGTGTAACGGGGCCAATTCCTAGTGGCCTGTCTCGCCTAAATCGGTGTGCTGGCCGCAACCGCTGACGATTTCGGCGAGACATGAAGGCCACTAGCGAAAACAATGGTTTAGTGTGGCGTTCAGCGCGCCTCAATTGACAACTCCTGTGCGGCACCAACA
>JAHJSN010000130.1 GCA_018830445.1 Alphaproteobacteria bacterium
GACATATGGTTCCCTGCCGGGAACCTGAATGTCAGCCCGGAACAATGTCAGCCCGGAATACTTGGCAACCTTTTGATTGTGTTCTGGATTCACAAACATTTGACGACCTCCACCCGGGAATCAAATGTTTGATCCAGAACACTAGTGGCCTGTCTCGCCTAAATCGGTGTGCTGGCCGCAACCGCTGACGATTTCGGCGAGAGATGAAGGCTACTTGTAAAAACAATGGTTTAGTGTGGCGTTCAGCGCGCCTCAATTGACGACTCCTGTGCGGCACCAACAGGTCAATTAAGGCGCGACGCCACACTAGCTGGCGCTAGATCGCAAGGTAGCCGAGCGACAGCAAAATGATGGCCGCGCCAAGTACGCCGGCACCGAGATGGCGGCCTGCGATAAAGAAGATCACGACACCGCCGGCGGCCGCGGACAGCCTCACGACAAGCGGTATTGCCTCCAGCACACCTGCCGGGAACAAGACCAGCCGCGCAACGAGGCCCGCCACGAGCGCGGTCGCCACGGCGCGGACCCAGACAAAAATCTCGCTGTCGGGTGCAAGGCCGCGGCCCAGATAGCCGCCGAGCCAGCGGAACGGTTCATGAGCAAAAAGGGCGACCAGCACGATGACCAGCGATGCTTCGGGTGTGGCCAGAAAGCCGTCGCTCATTCGTCCTCTCCCGTGCCGAAAAGCCTCGCATCGATGCGCTTACCGGCGAGATAGGCAACCGTGCCGCCGATGAGGCCGGTCAAGAGCAGATCGAAGCCGGGCACCAGGACGTAGATCAGCGGACCCATGATGCAGCCGATGACGATCGCCAACCAGTCCATTGGCAACCGGGCGGCTGCCGTCAGCGAGAGAAGAAAGTAGATCGGGGTCAGGAACAACAGTACGCCTGCGATCAGCGGCGGCACGCTACCAGCCAACAGGAAGCCCAGCAGCGTGCCCGCCAGCGTGGTCAGAATCATGCCGGTTCCGATGCCGAGGAACACCTGCAGGCGGCGGCCTTCCTGAACTCCCGGCAGAAGGCGATGGCCTTCGAGCCAGGCGGTGATGGCCACAGCATGCAAAGCGAGCAGCCGCCGCCACAGAGCCGGACGCTCCTCCTTGATCCACGGCAGAAGCGTCACCACCATCGGCACGAGACGCACTCCGGTGAGTGCCACCGCCGCGGCGCCAGCAAGGATCGAGCCGCCGCGCGCGAGCTGATCCATCATGACGACCTGGGCGGGGAGCGCAAAGAATGTCGCCATCATCAGTAACGCATTGAACAGCGACATGCCGGCATCGTTGGCCAGCGCGCCGAAGCCCGCCGAACTTGCAAGCAGGATCAATCCCGGTACCGACAGGGCGACGCGCAAACCGTCGCGGAACGTGCGGTAGGTTCCGCGCGGAGCCTTATTGGCGCCGGGCTTGTTCTCCCCGCCGACGCCGCTGTCTTCTGCGCCGTTCACTCAGTGGCCATAGAAGATGCGGCCCTCGGTTGCCGGGACGGTGTGGAACAGCACATCGAATTCTTTTGCATGAGCGCGGACTTCGTCGTCGCGCATGGAGCCGGACGGAGCGAAGATCGCCTTCACCTTGCGGCGGGCGAGGTGGTCGATCGCATCGGCAAACGAGAAGAAGGAATCGGAACACACCGCAGCGCCTCTCATCATCTCGGTGCGTTGATTCACGCGGGCATGCAGCACGGCGTTCTCGGTCGCGGTGACGAGTTGTACGTGGCCGGCGGCGTTGGCGATGAGGTTGTTGTCCTTGACAACGGTGATGCAGCTCGACGGGCTCGCCGCGCAAATACCCCAGGCAAGACTCATGTCTTCTTTCAAAGCTTGATCCCAGTCGGCCGGGAAGGTGGGCACGTAGGGGTTGGGCTGCTGGGAGACGGTTGCGCCACGAATGGCATGCGCTATGATTTCCTTGCGCAGGCTTTGACGGCCGAGATTGCCGAGCGCCGGGTTGGCGAGCAGGTGGCACTTGCGCACCTTGCGGGTAAAGTAGGGGGCGGCGCTTGCCTCGATCACGGGTGCGGCGATGCCGAGGAACGGGCGGTCTTCGCCCATCCACTGGCGGATCTTGTAGGCGGTCTGTTCGGTGATCTCGACGTTGGTGACGAGGAACGCGCCGTAGGACGAACGGAACTCGTTCTCGATGGCGCGCTTGACGACGCTGTCGGAACTGCCGGCGACCGCCGAAAACGGCGTGCCGCGGCTGGTCAGGACCGCGATTTTCGGCACGGCGCCGAGATTCGCCTCGAAAGCGGCGGCGATGCGGGTGATCGCTTCAAGCGAATTGTCGAATTCCTTCAGCGTCGACCAGCTCATATTCGCCGCGTCCGAGAGCGCCGGAGCGCCATCAGGCAGCGTGAAGCGCGTTATCGCGAGCGGGTCCTGGCTGCTGGCGTCGGCGGCGACAAAACCCTGCTGTTGCGGGTTCTCTCCGTAGTTCAGGGCGATCATGGCCATGAGGGCTGGTTCTCCGTATCTCGCATCCGCTGGACGGCCAGTATCGCCGCGGGTGGGCACAGGTGGCAAGCGCGCAGATGGGCGCGGGTGTCAAGGAGCGGATACGGCATGCGAAGGTGGGCGATAGCGGTAGAATGCCCGTACTCCCCCACCGAGACCGCCGGCGCCCAGGATCCCGCCGAGATTGGCAACGACAATCCAGATTATGACGAGTCCCGCGGCAACCAATGCAAGCCAGGTGACGAAGCCGAAGGCGATCGCGCCGCCGCCCAATCCGGCGCCGACGATGACCGGGCGGTGGTCTTCGCGCCGGACGAAACCGATTGCGGCAAGGACGAGTGCCAGAGCCGCCAGTCCCGCACCGGCAATCCTCACGAGATCGTCGTGGTTCCAGTGGCGCTCCTGCAGAACCGCGGGCTTCTTCCTGATGACGTTGACGACTTCCTTGGAAATGCTCACTGCCGTTTCGGCGATCGTGCGCTCTATCGTCTTCTGCGGCTCGATCGGGCCCGCCCAGAAATGAACGATGACGAACAGAAGAGAGGCGGCGCCGAAAAGCATTCCCGTATAGCCGAAAGGATTGCGGGTCATGCCTCGTGCAGCTGCCATTGAAACCACCCCTAAATAGACATCGCACCACCGCGTGGCGCTCTGCCGAAAACGATAAAGAGCAGTCGAAACGTATTGGTTAAGCCGCCGAATACCTCCGCCGCCCGTTGGCACATTGTTATGCGCGGCGTTGTTGTCGAGGGCGGATGCCTCGAAACCGGACGGCTTGGTTTACGGCAGCTTAACTCAGGCAGACGCTTCAGGCTTCGCGGGCTTGGCGATGGCGGCTGCCTTGGCGGACTTGCCGCCATCGGCGATGCGGTCGACGATGGCGAGGAAGACGGCGCTGGCGACAAAGGCGAGATGGATAAGCGTCGACCACATGATCTTCTCGTTCTCGTACTGCGGCGCATTGAGGAACACCTGCAGCAGGTGGATCGAGGAAATCGCGACGATTGCGGAAGCCACCTTCACCTTTAGGCTGCCGGTATCTATCTTGCCGAGCCAGCCCAGTTCGCTGGCGTCACCACGGTCGAGGCGAGAGACGAAGTTCTCGTATCCCGACAGCATTACCATCACCATCAGGCTGGCGACGAGGCAGGCATCGATGAGGCCCAGCATCGCCAGGATCACCTCGTTGTCGGAGTAGGTGAAGACCTTGAGCGAGATTTTCCAGATCTTGCCGAGAAAGGCCGCCGCGTAAACGGCGAGCGCGGCGGCAAGACCGAGATAGAAGACGACGAGCAGCCAGCGGCTGGCCAGGATGGTGCGCTCGATAAGCGTCTCCGCGCGCGAGGCGGTACTCTGGGTCGTTGCGGGCGTGGGCACTGGCTTTGTCGCATCCGATTGCAGCATCGGGGTCTCCGGCATCTAACATCTGAGTTGCTTGCGCACGCCGATCCGGCGGCATCTGCTTCGTGGCATGAAGAGTGGGGACTGTTGCGATTCCGGGCAATGGCGCGCAGGGACGCACCCAATGCCCGGCCGCGCCGATGCCGCCGCAAGCAGATCGGATGCGCAAAACTGCTACAGGTTGAACTGGTAGCCCGCCGGAACGAAGCGGAAGGCGTCCTCGTAAGGTTCGACGAAGCCAAGCGCGGGGAACGGCAGGTGGTAGCCGGTCACTGCGATCTTGTCGGCTGCCGCCATTTCCAGAAGCTTGCGCCGCGACCGGCCCGCAACGTCCTTGTCCATATCGGCGGCGAGCGGCCATTCGGGGCGCTGGACGGAAATCACGTAATGCACGATGGCGTCGCCCCAGATCATCAGGCGCTGGCCCTCGCTCTCGACGTGGTAGGCGAGGTGGCCCGGGGTGTGGCCGGGTGATGCTATCGCGCGGATGCCGGGAAGCGCCTCGCCCTCGTCCTTGAGGAAGCTCATTTTCTCCGCGAGGGGTACGACGTTTTCCTGCATGGAGCGCGCACGGCGGGCAAGACCGGCATCGGCGTCGAGAAGCTCCTTCGGCGACCAGAAATCGTACTCGACTTCACCGCAGACGTAGCGCGCGTTGGGGAATACGGGCGTGCCCGACTCGGTCAGCCCACCGATGTGGTCGGGGTGGCAATGGGTGATGATGACGACGTCGATCTGCTCGGGCGTGTAGCCGGCGAGTTTCAGTCCCTCGACGAGATGACCGCTGTCGGGCCGCCGGGTCGAGCCGTTGCCGGAATCGAAGAGTACGAGTTCGTTGCCGGTGTTGATGACGACGGGAGCATAGGGAAGTTCGAACTTCTTCAGCGGAACGTGGTTGGCGGTGAGAAGTTCATGCACGTCCTCTTCGAACTGGTCGGCGCCGAAGGTCGGATAAGGGCCGGAAAGGATTGCCGCGCCATCGCGGACGATCGTAACTTCGAACTTGCCGAGCATGAAGCGGTAGAAGCTGGTGTTCTGCCGACCGAGCAGCGGCGCCTTGGCCTGCACGAGCGGCGCGAAAGGCAGGGACAGGGCGGCGGCGCCTCCCATCAGCCCAAGAGCCCGGCGGCGGTTGAGGATAAGCGATTGGGCGCGGCGGGCAGGCAGGTTGGGGTTGCTCGGCATGGCTGTGACCTTGGCTTTCGCGGGCTTTATCTGCGGGGCAGTCTAATTCCAGAGGACGGCTTCGCGGAACGGGAATCTGGGTGCATAATTTCAGAACCAGCCAGATCCGGCGCAAAACAGGCGGGGACGGATGGAGCTTGGCCTTAGTATTCAGACACCATTCGGCCAGTCACTCGACTTGAGCAGCAGCTACGACGGTATCGGCGTGAGCGACTATCAGGCGATCAGCGGTCAGGCGGCGGTGCGGCTGCCGCTCAATTGACAGAAGCCCAGTCGTCGCTTGCCTATCCCCTTAAAACCGGCGCATCGTATCTTGGCTGTCCTGCGCAATTGAACAAACAACTCCATGGCCGCCCGTCGTGGCGACGCCGCGCCTCCGGCACGAGGGCGGCCATCCAGGGCGAATTTCGCAGGCCGTCACGGATGCCGCCCCTGGATGGCCGGTTCAAGACCGGCCATGGAGTGGGTCGGTTAGCCGCCGTTCCGGCGCTACCTGGACGAGCCGTAGGAGGTGTAGTTGTCGAAGTCGAGGTATTGGGACCAATGCTTCGAATATGGGTGGACGCGCTGGTCCTTGCCCTCGGGTCCGCCGAGAGTGCGGCCGGTATTGTGCCAGGCAAAGATGCCGCCTCTGAGGTTGACGGCTCCAAGGCCGCCGGCAACCTTCAACGACTGGTCGACACGGCTGGCAAGGCGTGAACTGCGCACCCCCACCGAGCAATAAAGAACGACCAGCTTGCCGTTCGCGTCAGCTGCAAAGCGGCGCATGAACTCGGCTGTCGCGATGTCGGGATCGACGTGAACCGCGCCGGGCAGATGGCTGACGTCATATTCGGCGCGGTCCCGAACGTCCAGCAACAGGAGTTCACCCGTCCGGCTGACCAACTCCAAACCCTCGGGGAGAAGGGAGGGCGCGGCGGGATAATCGCGCGCGACCTTGTTTTCCAGTTCCAGAAGACTGCTCTGCCCGGCAGCCGATGCCGGGGCCGGGGCCGCAGCGGCAATGCCGGCGACCGCGGCCAGCAGGCAACGCAATCCAAGTCTTGAGTTTGTGATGGACATCAATTCCCGTACCGTGGCTCGCGTCGACAAAGGTGGTTTCAGGTCACTTGTTCCCCTAACGTGGAGAAGATGGGGTGCTCGGCTTATTAATCAATGCGTCTTTTTGGACTTCGGATTGCCGCCGGG
This sequence comes from Alphaproteobacteria bacterium, assembly GCA_018830445.1. Taxonomy (GTDB): domain Bacteria; phylum Pseudomonadota; class Alphaproteobacteria; order Rhizobiales; family Hyphomicrobiaceae; genus Filomicrobium. The sequence continues at coordinate 6,232 of JAHJSN010000130.1, forward strand.
CTCATTTTGCGTGGAAGCAATTACCCGATTGGGACGCGACAGGGGAACACGGATGCAGATGCGCACGGCAGTACTATCGTCGCTAATCGGCTGGATGTCGGCATGGCCGGTTCTGGCTCTCGAACCCGTTCCGGTGAGCGACGGCATCTATGCGTTCGTTGGGGAGAAAGAGCAGCGCTCACCTGGCAATCTCGCGAACAACGCGACTTTCGGGCTGATCGTCACCGGTGAAGGCGCCGTGCTGATCGATCCGGGCGGGTCGTGGAAGGGCGCCGAGGCGCTGCATGCGGACGTGCGCAAGGTGACGGATCAACCGGTGAGGTACGTCATCAACACGGGCGGCCAGGATCACCGCTGGCTCGGTAACGGGTATTGGCGCAAACTGGGTGCGACCATTATCGCTTCGAGCGCAGCGGTGGCCGACCAGAAGGAACGGGCATCGCTGCAGCTGACGATGCTGAGCCAGTTCGTCGGCAGCGACGGGCTTTCGGGCACGGAACCGGAATTCGCCGACGTGACGTTCGATACCGATCACGAACTTGAAATCGGCGGCACGCGTATTGAAATTCACTTCGCTGCCGCCGCGCACACGCCTGGTGATGCATTCGTATGGGTCCCTTCCAAGAGTACCGTCTTTACCGGAGATATCGTCTACACCGAGCGGCTGCTTGGGGTGCTGCCATTCTCCAAATCAAAGGCATGGCTCATGGCCTTCGAGGCTGTCGCGGCACTGAACCCGGAGCACGTGGTGCCGGGTCATGGGGCGCCGACGACACTTTCACGAGCCAAAGCCGACACATTTGACTATCTCGTTAATCTCAGAGCGCGGATGGCCGAGCACATTGAAACCGGGGGAGACATGATCGGTTCGCCCAAGGTCGACCAATCGGCGTTCAAGCACCTGGAAGAATTCGAGGCGCTTGCAGGGCGCAATGCGCAAGCCGTGTTCGCCGAGATGGAATTCGAGTGACCCCGACGGGGCTGGATCCGGCCGAGCCTATGGTGCCACGCACGTTCACCATGGTGTTGTCGCAGCGGCTTGGCGGTTGGAGTTATCATCGTAAACCAACTGCGAGAAGCGGCGTTCGATCTCATCGATTGCTTCGGCTTTCGTACGGGCACGGACATGCTGGCCGGCATAGCCGTTCATTACTTCGATGGCGTCGGCCTTCTTAATGGATTTGTCGTTCTTAAACGTGCTGAAAACCTTCAGAAACGATGCTTCATTAAGACCGGCATTCTTGAAAGCGTTGATGTAGAACGCTGGTGTTAGCTTGGTCGTCGCGGATACTTGCAACTCGCTTTCAAGCTGGTCCAACGATTGCTCTGCCGATTGGTTATCAGCCGCATCTAGCCGGTCTGCAAGTATGTCCAAGTCCTTTGCCGACGAACCAGCTCCACCTGCCCGAAAGAGGTGGGCGAGGTCGTTAAGTACAGACTTGAATTCGGTAGCCTTCATGGCCTGACTCGCTTGCTGCCTGTTCAATTCCTTGTCTGCAATAAACATTGATTCGTAGGGCAGAAAGTTGTCACCTTACTCCTACCCACGCTTTTTAAGGGCCGCCGCGACTGTCTGAGTAGGCGGAAGCTTCGCCAGAATGTCGGCTAGCCGCTTGAGCAACGAGGCTCTTTCGCCTGAAGACAGACGGGAAGCTTGGTCAAGAACCGCAACGAGTTGTTTGACTTTCATAGACGTAGTTGCTTCTCAATTTCATCCGCGAGAAGGATATAGGCTTCTTTGACATCTTTGTGTTTGAGATACCCGACATTTGATCCCGCTTCGCGGGCCAAGTCCGTGAAATACTTGATGTCACTTTTGAATACATAGGGTGTGCCGGTCCAGTTTGCCACACCCCGTTCTGCAATTTCGAATGCCCCGTCTTTGACATCCGCTCCGCCAAGTTGCCCACGTAGCGTGCCAATCACGCCGGCATAATGGAGCGCAGTGTTCATTGGCCGGAAATGGTTGAGCCGACTGACAAAATTGCCCACGGCCTCAGCTGACAATCGGTCAAGAACCGTAGGTATGAGGACGACGTGGCTGCAGGCCAGCGCGTTGATTGCTCCAGTGCTCAGCCTCGGTGGCGCATCGATGAGGATTAGGTCGTAGGCAGATCGAAAGGCGTTATTTGTCAGAACCCTGGCGAGCCGGTAACGCACATCGTCTTTCTCGTCGCCGATCAACCATCTAAGCATCAAGCGGTTCTCGAAGCGGTCGAAAGACTGACCGCATGAGACGAGATCTACGTTATCGAGAGTTGACTGAAGCGAGATCACTTGACGTTGGAGAGCGACCGCATCTTGATTGCCAGAGAGAAGGTCGATAGCGCGGGGAGCGTCAGTATTTCGAATGTTGGCCGCCAACATAAGCATGCGAGAAAGCGATCCTTGATAGTCAAGATCAATTGCCAAGACACGCTTGCCTTGCTTGCCGAAATGAGCGGCAAGGTTGGCGACGGTTGTTGTCTTCCCGACACCGCCTTTCAAATTCATTACAGTAATGATCTTGGGTCGATTTTGACCCAGGAGGCTGGCGACTTCAGATGGCATCTCCGCAGTGTGCAGTCGCCAGAGTTCGTCTTCTTCGCCCGTGAGCGCATTCCTGAGTTTGTTCAGGTTCGCAAGCTGCGGCTTGATCTCGTCACGTTCACCTGCAGCTGCCTTAAGGTCGCTCTCTAGCTTTTTGCGCACATCGTTGCATTTGATGAGGTCACCGTCGATAAGGCGCCTGAACAAGTGACGAACGAAATACCCAAGAGCGACTCCAAGACCGAGAATTCCAGATGCGCTCGCGACTGCTTCAAAATCGATACCGCCCACGACAAAATACTCCCAACGCCAAACGCTCCGACTACGTCAACGATAGCATGCGTTTGCGTTGTGCTTGAAACAAGAAAGCCCGCCGGGGTGAGCCGGCGGGTTCTTTTTGTGGCGGCTCCAGATGCCCTCGATCAGTCCCGCTTTTTCCTCGGCACGCCGGGGACAACGCCACCACCGCCGCCGGACTTCGGACCGGGCTTGTCCTTCTTGCCCTTCGGGCTTGGCAGGGCCTTGCGGGAGGCCGCGGTGACGAGCTGGGGTTCGCCCTCATCGTCCTCACGGTCATCATCGATATCATCGTCGTCCTCACCTTCGACAGACTCGGCCTTTTTCAATGCCGGGTCCGCCGGGATGTAATCGAAGCAGAGCTTCTTGTCGTCGCCATCACCCTCGACCACCACCTTGACGGTGCCGCCGTTTTCGAGCGCCCCGAACAGCAGTTCTTCGGCGAGCGGCTTCTTGATGTTCTCCTGGATGACGCGGGCGAGCGGCCGGGCGCCGAACTTCTCGTCGTAGCCCTTCTCGGCAAGCCACCTGGCGGCTTCCTCGGAGAGTTCGATGGTGACGCCGCGGTCGGCCAGCTGAGCTTCGAGCTGGAAGACGAACTTCTCGACGACCTTGGCAATCACTTCCGGCGACAGGGACGCGAACGGAATCACCGCGTCGAGCCTGTTGCGGAACTCCGGCGTGAACAGCTTGTTGACCGCCTCGGTATCGTCGCCTTCCCGCTTCGAGCGGTTGAAGCCCATCGGGGCTTTCGCCATTTCGGAAGCGCCCGCGTTCGACGTCATGATGAGGATGACGTTGCGGAAGTCGACCGACTTGCCGTTGTGGTCGGTGAGCTTGCCGTGGTCCATCACCTGCAGGAGGATGTTGAACAGATCCGGGTGCGCCTTCTCGATCTCGTCGAGGAGAAGGACGCTGTGGGGATGCTGGTCGATGCCATCGGTCAGCAGGCCGCCCTGGTCGAAACCGACGTAGCCGGGAGGTGCGCCGATGAGGCGGGAGACGGTATGTTTCTCCATGTACTCGGACATGTCGAAGCGCAGCAGCTCGACGCCCATCAGGCTTGCAAGCTGTTTTGCGACCTCGGTCTTGCCAACGCCGGTGGGGCCGGTGAACAGATAGCAGCCGATCGGCTTTTCGGGTTCACGCAGGCCGGCGCGCGACAGCTTGATCGCACTGGAGAGCGCGGTGATGGCATGATCCTGGCCGAACACCAGACGCTTCAAGTCCTTCTGAAGGTTGGAAAGGACTTCGGCGTCCGACTTGGTGACGGTCTTCGGCGGGATGCGGGCCATGGTGGCCACGGTCGCTTCGACCTCCTTGGTGGTGATCTTCTTCTTGCGCTTGTCCTCAGGCAGCAGCATCTGCGAAGCACCCGTCTCGTCGATAACGTCGATCGCCTTGTCGGGCAGCTTGCGGTCGTTGATGTACTTGGCCGAAAGCTCGACGGCCGCGCGGACGGCTTCGTTGGTATACTTGATCTTGTGGAATTCCTCGAAGTAGGGCTTGAGGCCCTTGAGGATCTCGACGGTGTCCTCGACGGAAGGTTCCTTGACGTCGATCTTCTGGAAGCGGCGCACCAGCGCGCGATCCTTTTCGAAGTGCTGGCGGTACTCCTTATAAGTGGTCGAACCGATGCAGCGCAGAACGCCTGCCTGAAGCGCGGGCTTCAGCAGGTTGGAGGCATCCATCGCGCCGCCGGAGGTGGCGCCGGCGCCGATAACCGTGTGGATCTCGTCGATGAACAGGATCGCGCCGGGGTAATTCTCGATCTCCTTCATCACCGCCTTGAGCCGTTCCTCGAAATCGCCGCGGTAGCGGGTGCCGGCGAGCAACGCGCCCATGTCGAGCGAGAAGATCGTGGCGCTGCGCAGAACCTCAGGCACGTCGGACTTGATGATCTTGCGCGCCAGTCCTTCGGCGATCGCGGTCTTGCCGACGCCGGGGTCGCCGACGAGCAGCGGGTTGTTCTTCTGGCGGCGGCAGAGAACCTGGATGGTGCGCAGCACTTCGGGTTCGCGGCCGATCAGCGGGTCGATCTTGCCGTCGCGCGCCTTCTTGTTGAGGTTGACGCAGTAAGAGTTGAGCGCGTCCTGACCGCCCTTGCGCTCCTCGCTTGTCTCGGCCTCGTCATCGGCGCCGTGCGGGGGGCGGGCCTCGGTCATTCCGGGCCGCTTGGCAATGCCGTGCGAAATGTACTGAACCGCATCGAAGCGGGTCATCTCCTGCTCCTGCAGGAAGAATGCGGCATGGCTTTCACGTTCGGCGAAGATCGCGACGAGCACGTTGGCGCCGGTCACCTCCTCGCGACCCGACGACTGGACGTGTACGACCGCGCGGTGAATGACGCGCTGGAAACCGTTGGTCGGGGTCGCTTCGTCACTCGTTTCGGAGACCAACCCCTCGAGTTCGGCGTCGAGATAGTCGGTGACGCGCTCGCGCAGGGAGTCGAGATCGACATTGCAGGCGCGCATGACGCCGACCGCATCGCGGTCGTCGACGAGAGCAAGAAGCAGATGTTCGAGGGTCGCATATTCATGCTTGCGCTCGTTGGCATATTCGAGCGCGCGGTGAAGGGCGGATTCGAGGCTTTTTGAGAACGATGGCACGGGAACCTACTCTTTCTCCATGGTGCATTGCAGTGGGTGCTGATGCTGCCGGGCGAAGTCCATGACTTGCGTCACCTTCGTCTCGGCAACCTCATAGGTGTAGACCCCGCAGATCCCGACGCCCTTCTGGTGAACGTGCAGCATTATGCGAGTGGCTTCTTCGCGGCCCTTGCTGAAGAAGCGTTCGAGGACGTGAACGACGAACTCCATCGGCGTATAGTCGTCGTTCAACAGCAATACCTTATAAAGGCTTGGCTTTTTAGTCTTGGGTCGGGTCTTGGTAACAATCCCGCTCTGGCTTTCGTCGTCGGAATCGCCATTGCCCGAGCCATCGCCAGGATTGCCGGCCATGGTGAGCGCAAACGGCAACCGGTCGAGCCCAGTCAGTTCGTCTTCGATTTGCGCGCGGTTCGCGTGCACTCTTTCCGGTCCCTCAGATTGCCTTCGACTTCCGTTCATATACTCACTCAAGTCGCGGTCGCGGGCAATGGCGGCTTCAAGGTTTCGGAATCGAACCTGTCAACCGCGCCCGATGCCCTAGATGGGGTTAGATAAGGACGCAAAAAAGGCCCGGCAATAGCCGGGCCTTTACCATTTCTTAAGGTTTGTCGCCTGGCACGCGCCACAGACGACCATACCTGCCATGCCAAGCGGTCGCATTCATTGACCGCCAGCAGATCAATTGTTGAACTGAAACGCCTTTTCGATCGGTTTGGTGGCGTCCTTGGCAAGGTTTGCATACATGCCGCCGACTTTGGTCATCTGGTGCATGTATTCGTCATAGGAGCGCTTGGCGAAGCTCGACTGGATTTCAAACGCCTGATCGAGCGACTTGGCCGACATGAGCTTTTCGAAGGTCGCGGTGGATTCTTCAAACGCGCGGCGGGTGTAATCGGTCATCTCGGCTGCGATCGCCTGCCAGCCCTTGCTCCACTCGCCCATCAGCTTCATGGAAGCTTCGACGTTCTGCTGGCCAAGCTTCTGGAATTCCTCGAAACCTTTGGCCGGCTCAAAACCTTTCATGGGATCAAATTCCATGGTTATGTCTCCTGATATCACGTTATCTGACGAGGCGGGCGCCTAACGGCGACGTCCTCGAGGTCATCACGACTCTAACGTCAACCTAAGATGAACTGAACGCATCCAAGCAGATTTTGTTGCATTGCACAATAGGCCCAAAATGGCGCAGGTACGCGAATTCTTAACCACCCACATGTTTCAAGAAGAGGTTATTTTGTGCGGCTGCGACAGGAACCGAAGGCTACGCCGCAAAGACGTCACGAAAGAATGATCTCAAGGGACGACAGGGAGCGCGGGGGCGCTTTGGGCGGGCAGAGCCAAATTTGAACATCCATCACTCAGCCATGGCGACGAAGATCTACCAGCATCGGACCAAAGCCGTGCGCATCGGCAAAACGCTGATGTCGGTCGTCGGCTGTCTCATGGGATTTGCCGCCGTGGCAGCGGGCTTTGTCGTTCCCGTGGCCGCCGAGCCGGCGAAATATGCTTCGATCGCCTACGACGCCAACACCGGCGATACGCTGTTTGAGACATTCGGCAGCGACAAGCGCTATCCGGCCTCGCTGACAAAGATCATGACGCTCTACATGGCGTTCGATCTCATCGAGAAGGACCGGCTGAGCCTCAACTCCACGATACCGATCAGCGCACAAGCCGCCTCGCAGCCACCTTCCAAACTCGGCTTCGAAGTCGGCGACACGATCACGCTCATCGATGCCATCAAGTCGCTCGTCACCAAGAGCGCCAATGACGTCGCCGTCGCGGTCGCGGAAAAGATCGGCGGTTCGGAAGCCGGTTTCGCCCGGCTGATGACGAAAAAGGCACGCGAACTCGGCATGAAAAACACGGTCTTCAAGAACGCCTCGGGGCTGCCGGACGATAACCAGTACACGACAGCACATGACATGGTGAAGCTGGCGGTGCGCATCCAGGACGACTTTCCGGAACTCTACAAGCTGTTCGCCACCCGCCACTTCTCCTACCGGGGCAAGACCTACAAGAACCACAACACGCTTCTGGGCACGGTGAAGGGGATCGACGGGATCAAGACCGGATATATCCGGGCGTCGGGCTTCAACCTCGTCAGCTCAGTCAAACGCGACGGCAAGCACGTCATCGCCGTCGTATTCGGCGGTAAGACGGCGCGCTCGCGCAATACGCACATGCGCTCCATAATTTCCAGGGCGCTGAAGCAAGCCTCGACGAACAAGTCGCGCAAGCCGATGCTGGTGGCCAAGCCACAGCCGGTACTGCGCCCCTCGCTGCCAGCGCAGAAGCCGGCGTTGGAGCGCAGCATCGAAGTCGGGCGCGCCGATCCGCCGCCGCAACCGCGCAAGACGGTCAGGATCGCCAAGGACAGGCGGCACGAATTCCTGCGCTCGCCTGAACAGGAGGCGATCAAGACGATCGAAGACCCGTATGCTGCGCCAGCCCCGCAGCCGGTTGCAACGGATCGCGGCCGTGACCCTGGCACGCTACAGGATCAGCTGGCGATGCTGCTTGCCAGGAGCGGCGTGGTCGATAACGACGAAGCAAGCGACCAGGGTTCGGCGGAGGACAATGGCGGCGGAGAACAGCCCGGCAAGCTGCGCGGCACATTCATCATCCAGGTTGGCGCGTTCGCAAGCCAGAACGAGGCCGAAGCGCAGTTGCGAGCCGTTTCCCAGCGCGCCGACACGATCCTCAACGGCTACGACCGGCGCACCGAGATGGTCGAAAAGGGAACGCGGACGATCTACCGGGCGCGGTTTGCCGGTTTCGAATCGGGAGCCGCAACCGCTGCCTGCACGGAACTGCGGCGGCGCTCGATCGACTGCTTCGTGACCAGAGCGCAGTAGGAAAAGTCTTTTTTTTGCGCCTTCGGATGCCGACCGCTTTCGTTGTTCGTCCACACTTCCTAAAGTCGTGTGGAGCGGCGCATCCGGCGCCTGACAATTCTTCGATGCTGCTCGGAATGGGTGCAGCTTGCCGCGGGTCGCCTTGCTCCCTGGACCTGCGGTCCAAAGGGGTCGGCTCTTTATTGCCAACAACTTCCTAAAGTCGTGTGGAGCGCTTTCTGGTCCACACTTCCCAAGGTCGTGTGGAGCGCTTTCTAGTCCACACTTCCCAAGGTCGTGTGGAGCGGGATGACGTTGCGGGGGTGTCTCGGCGCCACCGTCATCCCCGCGAAGGCGGGGATCGGTCCACCGATCCGGGAGCGCCACCGTTACCGTTTGGGAAGCGGCAGGCGGCTCGAATTTTGGAGCCGGAGCGGCTGGTGAGTAACGGCAAGCAGGTTCGCCTCTTGAAGCTTGGACAGATCCCGCCCTTCGGCGGGATGACGTTGCGGGGGTGTCTCGGCGCGCGTGGTGGCGGGTCAGGCTCGATCTACGCAACGTTTTGATCGCGCTTGGCAAAGTCGTGTGGAGCTGCACGGCATTCGCGGCTGACAATTCTGCGCAGGCTGCCGAGTGCAGGGTGGATTAGGTTACATCAACGCCGGCCCGCCGGGAACTGAGCAAGTGGAGACCTGATCGGCCTATGACAACTGTAACCGTGGCTATTCGGCCCGGCTTCAACTCCGGCCGCTCAGCAAAACCGTCTTGGCTTCGTTGATCTTGGCGGCCAGGTAGGTGGAGCCGCCGCGGTCGGGGTGGAGTTTCAGCATCAGTTCCTTGTGCGCGCGGCGGATCTCGTCGGCGCCGGCCCCGGGCCGCAGCCCCAGGATCTCGTAGGCTTCCTGCTTCGTCATGCGTCCGTCGGGACCGGCCATCTCCTTCTCGCCGCGCTCGATATCCTCGCGCCAGGTCGGATGGACGCGGTCGAGGTAGGCTTCGATGAGCTGCGCGGATTGCGCATCGTCGACGCGCACGTCCTGCCACAACAGCGCCAGTTCGGCGGGCTTCAAGCGCTCGATGCGGCGGCCCTCGAAAATTCCCTTGATGACGCGCCCGCGGATGACGCCGGTCTCGTGATCGAGTTGCATCTCAAGGTAGGCGGTCTTGACTTCGGAGCTCTGGCCCGGTGTCGGCGCAGCCCCGCCAAGCGAAGCGCCAGACAACAGGTACATGGCGAGCATGGCGACGGGAATTGCCGCAACCGCGCCGCCGCGCGCCATCAAGGCGACCGAGGCAAGCATCAGTACGCCGCCACCGGCGAGTTGCAGATAGCGCGCAACGCGTAGTGAATTTGCGCCCCGGAGGCCATGCACGAGGAGGATCACAAGTGCGAGCAGCACCAAACCGATCAAAAGGTATTGCATGTCAGCTCATGGGCTTTCCGTAGCGGTTTCGTCGCGTCAACATCGTCGACTCAGCCTCAGACATGCGCCATCGTTTGAGTTTTGGGGCGCATGCCGAGCTTACCCAAACTCCCTTACGCCTTGCCAGCCCATGGGCGTTGTCGGCTTCAACCCTTTTTTTCGAGCTGTTCCAGCAGCAGGCGCGCACCCTTGCCGCGACCGCCGGCCAGCCGCCGTAAGGCTTCGCGGCCGCCGGAGGCATAAACGGCGACCGCCGTCAGCAACTCCTTGAGCTGCGCAGCGGAGCCTTTGTCGAAGCGGCACCATGCGCCCTTGGTGAGACGGGCCAGTTCCTTGAAGGCGCGCTCGACGGTGAAGTCGTAACCTTCCTGGAAAAGAAACACCGGGACGCCGAGCAGACCCAGTTCACCAGCGCGCCCGCACAGTTCGTCGATCTCCTCTTCCATCGCATCGCCGACGAAAACCACGGCGTCAACCCTGCCGTTGCCGGCTTCACGGCGGGCATGGGTGAGAACCTTGCCGATCTGGGTGCGCCCGCCCTGGCAGGTGATCGAGGTCATCAGGCGCTGCAAGGCCATCGGCTCGGATACCCACTTGGAGGAGCGGCATTCATTGTACCCGCGGAAATAAATGAGCTGGACGTCGAGGCCGCCGACATCGCGGACCGCGGCGAACATCTCGGACTGGAGGGACAGCGCCATGTCCCAGGTGGGCTGGCGGCTCATGGTTGCGTCCATGGCGAAGATGAGCCGGCCGGAACCGGGGCCGGTGCGGGGCCCCAGCGACTTCACCTTGGAGAGGAAATCTGCGATTTCGTCGCTGCTGGAACGCTGCACAGCCGGAGGAGCATCCGTCCGGTTTGCCGGGGACTGATAGGCTCCATCGGACACATTGCGGCGGACGGGCGCTTCCGCATCCGCCACCTTGCCCTTATCGCGATCGTCCTTTTGCGAAGACATCAATTATCCCAGGCACGTACCTTTGCAGCATCATGCTCAGGAGATGGCGACGGCGGCAAGGCTGCACAAGCATGAATCGCCCAACGCGAGATATCGCGGCGCCTTCAAGAAACCCGTCTAATCGGTCTCCGGCGCGGCAGGGTCCGCGACGGCAGCACGCAGGAGATCGAGGTTGCCGCCGGTCGCGGTGATGTCGGTGGTGCGCACGCGCTCGGTTGCAAAACGAATGAGATAGTTCGGGCCGCCCGCCTTGGGGCCAGTGCCCGACAGGCCTTCGCCGCCGAATGGTTGCACGCCGACCATGGCGCCGACCTGGTTGCGGTTGACGTAGAGATTGCCGACGCGTGCATTCTTGGCGACGAAATCGGCGACACCGAGAATGCGGCTGTGCAGGCCGAGCGTCAGCCCGTAGCCCTTGGCGTTGATTGCCTCGATCACCTGACCAAGCCGGCCGTTGCCATAGCGGATGACGTGCAGAATGGGACCGAACATCTCGCGGCCCAGCACGTCGAGGGATTCGATCTCGTAGGCGGCAGGCGTGACGTAGGAGCCGTTGCGGCAGGCTTCCGGCAGCGGACAATCGACGATCTCGAAGGCGGTGCGGTTCATCGCCAGCTTGTGGCCGTCGAGCTGATCCTGGGAGACTTCGTCGATCACCGGGCCGATGTCGGTGGCGAAATCCATGGGGTCGCCGATCTCCAACGCGGTGACGGCGCCAGCCAGCATCGAAATCGTCTGCTGGGCGATGTCGTCCTGGAGGAAGAGGACCCGCGTCGCCGAGCATCTCTGCCCGGCGCTGTCGAAAGCCGAGCGGACGACATCGCGGACGACCTGCTCTGGCAGCGAGGTCGAATCGGCGATCATCGCATTAAGACCGGCGGTCTCGGCAATGAACGGCACAATCGGCCCGCGGCGCTCGGCAAGCGTGCGCTGGATCGCCCAGGCGGTTTCGGTCGAACCGGTGAAGACGACGCCAGCAATGCGCGGGTCGCGGACAAGCGCTTCTCCAACGCTGCCGTCTCCAGGCAGCAGCTGGATCACGGGCGCGGGAATGCCTGCTTCGATGAACAGCTCGGCGGCGGCAAAGGCGGTCAGCGGGGTCTGCTCGGCGGGCTTGGCGATGACCGGGTTTCCGGCGGCAATCGCGGCGGCGGCCTGGCCGGTGAAAATCGCTACGGGGAAATTCCACGGGCAGATCGAGGCGAAGACACCTCTGCCGCGCAGGGTGATCGTGTTGGTCTCGCCGGTCGGGCTTGGCAGTTTCACCGAGCCTGAGAACAGCCGGCGTGCCTCGCTGGCATAATAGCGCAGGAAGTCGACCGCCTCGCGAATTTCGTCATGGGCGGCGGTCAGCGTCTTGCCGCTTTCGCGGATGATCAGCGCCATCAGACGGGCGCGGTCGCGCTCGAAGAGGTTGGCGGTGCGTTCGAGAAGGGCGGCACGTTCGGTGGCGGGCGTCGTCTCCCAGGAGTGGGCGTAGCTCGCGGCTGCCTTGAGTGCGCCGGCAATATCCTCGCTGGTGCTTTCGGTAACCTTGCCAAGACGCTGGCGGCGGTCATGCGGCAGGAACTGGAACTCGCCGCCGCCGGGTCCGATGCGGGCTTCGCCGGAAACGATCGGGCCGGCAACCAAGGGCTCAGCCAAGGCTTCATCCATCGCCGTGTAGAGGACGTTCCTCACGTCGGGCTCGGAGAGCGCAAGACCGGCGCTGGCCTGACGCTCGGGCAGGAAAATGTCACGCGGGCGGGGGATCGTGATGGCGTTGACGCCGCTCGCGCGCTGCTGCTCGACGGCGAGGATCGGGTCGCGGACGAGTTCGGAAACCGGACCGTCGTCATGGGCCAAGCGGTTGACGAAGGACGTGTTCGCGCCGTTCTCCAATAGCCGGCGAACGAGATAGGGCAATAGATCTTCATGGCCGCCGACGGGTGCGTAGACGCGGCAGGGAATGCCGAGCTTATCGGGCCCGACGACCGCGTCATACAGGGCTTCGCCCATACCGTGCAGGCGCTGGAATTCGTAAGGATGGTTGCCGGTTGCGACGTAGGCGGCGGCGAGCGTATGGGCGTTGTGGGTGGCGTAGCTGGGGAAAAACGCCTTGCGGTCGGATTGCAGCATGCGCACGCAGGCGAGGTAGGAGACGTCGGTGTGCAGCTTGCGGGTGAAGACGGGGTAGTTTTCGAGGCCGCGCTCCTGCGCCCATTTGATTTCGTTGTCCCAATAGGCGCCCTTGACGAGGCGAACGGGTATGCGCTTGCCTTTGCGCTCCGAAAGCTGGCGGAGCCAGCGCAGCATCGGGATGGCACGCTTCGAATACGCCTGCACGGCGATACCGAGCCCATGCCAGTCATTCAGCGCAGGGTTCATGTAGGCGTGCGCGAAAACGGCCGCCAGCAGGTCCATCCGGTCCTGCTCTTCGGCATCGAGCGTGACCGGAATGCCCTGCGCGCAGGCGGCACGCAGCAGCTTCGTCAAGGTCGGCATCAACTCGCTGGCGAGGCGGTATTCCTTGCCCGGTTCGAATCGCGGATGCAGAGCGGACAATTTGATCGACAGGCCCGGGCGGCGCATCAACGCATCGGGATGCTTGGTCATCAGCGGACCGGCCGACCGCGCAATCGCCATCAACGCATCCATGTAGCGGGTGGCATAGCGGTCGGCGTCGGCGTGCGTGCGGGCGGATTCTCCAAGCATGTCGTACGAGAAGAGATAACCGCGCTTCTCGTAGTTGTGAGCACGCTTGAGAGCATCTTGTATGGTGCGGCCGAAGACGAACTGATCGCCGAGCAGACGGACGGCCTGCTTCATGGCTTGGCGGATGACCGGCTCGCCGGAGCGCACCACAAGCCGCTTCAATGAATCGAGGGCGGCGGTCTTGCCGGGGGCGTTCAACTTGACAATGCGGCCGGTGAGCAGAAGGCCCCATGTCGACGCATTGACGAACATGCTATCGGAATGGCCGAGGTGGCGGTCCCAGGCGCCCTGGCTGATGCGCTCGGCGATCAACTGGTCGGCGGTTTCCGAATCGGGAATGCGCAGCAGCGATTCGGCGAGGCACATCAAAATGACGCCTTCCTCGCTGGAAAGGTCATATTCGCGCATGAAGGCGTCGACGCCGGCGTATTCGTGGCGGCTGGAGCGGGCGGCGTGGATCAACTGGCGGGCGATTTCACCGGTGCGGCGGCGTTCGGCTTCGGTATATACTGCGCGCTCGGTTAGGCCTGCGACGAGGCGGCCTTCGTCGATGAGGTGGTAGCCGGCGAATTCGTCGCGCGGCGGACCGGCATCGAGGCCGCGCACGAACGGCTCGAAATCGTCCAGGTCTGTGTCATCAACGGCGGCCATGTCGTCCCTTTGGCTAACTCTTTCTACTCAGACGACTCAAAGACACGCTTCTCAATATCATATTAGGCTGCAACAAGAGCATGGCGAGTCGCCGACGAAGGAGATTTTGACGTGGCCGAAACGCCCAAGAGCCCGGACCGAAAGACGCCGGCGCGCAAAAAACCGGCAGCAAAGCGCGCCACGAAGGCGGCTGCGACAGACGAGGCATCGGTGCAAGCCAAGCCGAAGAAGGCCGGCAAGGCCAAGCCCACTGCCAAGCCGGTAGCGAAAAAGCCCGCGAAATCCGGCTCTGCAAAAGCGGACGCAGGCAAACCCGCCGTTGTCCGCTCTGGGGAAGAGTTGCGACAGGCAACCGCAGCGTGGCGCAAATCCGGGCAGAAAATCGCCCTGGTGCCGACGATGGGGGCGCTGCACGAAGGCCACATCGCGCTTGTGGAAAAAGCCGGCAGGATCGCCGAACGCACGGTGGTATCGATTTTCGTCAACCCTGCGCAATTCGCCCCGAACGAGGATCTCGAACGCTATCCGCGAAAAGAAGACGACGACCTGAAGAAACTGGGCGCGCTCGGTGTCGATCTGGTGTGGGCGCCAACGGTCGAGGAAATGTATCCAGGCGGTTTTTCAACCGGCGTCAAACCCGGTCGCGCCGCGGCGGGCCTCGAAACCGATTTCCGGCCGCACTTCTTCGGCGGCGTGGCAACCGTCGTCGCGAAGCTGTTCAACCAGGTGCGGCCCGACTTCGCGGTGTTCGGAGAGAAGGATTATCAGCAGCTGATCGTCGTCAGCCAGCTGGCGCGCGACCTCGACATGAACCTCGAAATCGTTCCGGTCGCAACCGTGCGCGAGAAGGACGGGCTGGCGCTATCGTCACGCAACGCCTACCTCAGCGAGACGGAAAGAGCGGTCGCGCCGAACCTCAATCTGGTCCTCAGCGAGGTGGCAAATGCCGCAGCCGGCGGGGCAAGCGTCGCGCACCTCAAGGCTGCCGCGCAGATGCGGCTGCTGACTCTTGGTTTCGCCAAGGTCGATTATGTCGAAGTGCGCGATGCGGAGACGCTGGGGCCGTATGATGTCGATTCGGGGCGTCCCGGACGGGTGCTCGGAGCGGCGTGGCTTGGAAGCACGCGGCTTATCGACAACGTTCCTGTTGAACTGTGACCTTAACCCGCGCTGGCGCGATGACGACGCGCATGCCTGTGTGAAATGCGGGTCAACACCACAGCATTATACCAGATCAAAGCAACAAGACGTCGGAATGAGTCGCGCCCGTGGCCGTCAAGTCCTTGCCAAGTCGGCTCGGCACGTGGCACCCAGGCTTCTGAAAACACAAACGACAGATTCGCATTGGCCCCAAGCCGATTGTCCCGCGTCGACCCTGGAGCCAAATGCCCAGAAGAACCGAAGCGGGACGACAAGCGAATGGCAAAACCGCAATCCAGCGATCTCTTCGCAGCCCCTGATACCAAATTGAGCACAAAAACACCTCCCCGGAGCCGCAAGCCTGTCGGCGCGGAAGACGACTACAACGCCGTCGACATCGAAGTGCTGGAGGGTCTTGAGCCCGTCCGGCGGCGCCCTGGCATGTATATCGGCGGCACCGATGAAAAGGCGCTGCATCATCTGTTCGCCGAAGTCATCGACAACTCAATGGACGAGGCGGTGGCCGGGCATGCCGACTGGATCGAGGTCCACGTGGGCGCCGACGGCTACCTGACAGTGACAGATAACGGTCGCGGCATCCCAGTCGACCTGCACCCGAAATTCAAGACCAAGTCGGCGCTCGAAGTCATCATGACGACCTTGCACTCGGGCGGCAAATTCGACGGCAAGGCCTACCAGACCTCGGGCGGCCTGCACGGCGTCGGCGTGTCCGTCGTCAATGCGTTGTCGGACGATGTCGAAGTCGAAGTGGCGCGCGGCCAGCAGCTCTACCGCATGCGTTTTTCGCGCGGCGTGCCGCAGGGCAAGCTGGAAAAACTCGGCGCGATCAAGAACCGGCGCGGCACGAAAGTCCGATTTCATCCCGACGAGCAGATTTTCGGCAAGGGCGCGGCGTTCAAGCCGGCGCGCCTGTTCACGATGGCGCGCTCGAAAGCCTACCTGTTCGGCGGCGTCGAAATCCGCTGGTCGTGCGACCCCTCGATCATCACCGGCGACACGCCGGCCGAAGCGGTGTTCCACTTCCCCGGCGGGCTGAAGGAATATCTCGCCGAGACGATCAACGGCTCGACGCAGGTTGCCAGCGAACCGTTCGCGGGGCGAGTCGAGAAAGACGGCGGGCACGGTTCCGTCGAGTGGGCGGTCGCGTGGATCAGCAATGCTGACGGGTTTTCGCGCTCGTACTGCAACACGATCCCGACCGGCGAAGGCGGCACCCATGAGAACGGTTTGCGGCAAGCGCTGACCAAGGGTCTGCGCAATTACGGCGAACTGACCGGCAACAAGAAAGCTTCCCAGATCACCGCGGAAGACACCATGTCGACGGCGGCTTCGATGCTGTCGGTGTTCATCCGCGAACCGGAATTCCAGGGGCAGACGAAGGACAAGCTAGCAACCGTCGAAGCCCAGCGCATCGTCGAGAACACGGTCAGGGACGCTTTCGACCACTGGCTTGCCGACCGGCCGCAGCAAGCCAACAAGCTTCTCGAATGGACGATCCAACAAGCCGAAGACCGGCTGCGCCGCCGCCGCGAAAAGGAAGTCAGCCGGCAATCGGCGACGCGCAAGCTCAGGCTTCCCGGAAAATTGTCTGACTGCACGATCCGTTCGGCACAGGGCACGGAAATCTTCATCGTCGAAGGCGACTCGGCCGGCGGGTCAGCAAAGAGCGCGCGACGGCGCGAGACGCAAGCCGTGCTGCCGC
Organism: Alphaproteobacteria bacterium; assembly: GCA_018830445.1. GTDB lineage: Bacteria > Pseudomonadota > Alphaproteobacteria > Rhizobiales > Hyphomicrobiaceae > Filomicrobium. Next base: position 23,095 of record JAHJSN010000130.1, read on the forward strand.
TACGCGGCAAGATCCTCAACGTCGCCAACGCGACGGCGGCGAAGCTGTCGGCAAACCAGCAGTTGAGCGATCTTGTGCAGGCGCTCGGGGTCGGCCTTGGCAAACACTACACGGACAGCGACCTGCGCTACGAGCGGGTTATCATTATGACGGACGCCGACGTCGACGGTGCGCACATCGCGTCGCTGCTGATCACGTTCTTCTATCAGCAAACACCGCAGCTGATCGACAATGGCCATTTGTTCCTCGCCGTGCCGCCGCTGTTCAAGCTGACGCATGGCGCGAAGTCGGTTTATGCGCGTGATGAAGTCCATCGCGCGGAGCTGGAGAAGTCGGAATTCAAGCCCAACGCCAAAATCGAAGTCAGCCGCTTCAAGGGCCTTGGCGAAATGAGTGCAGCCCAGCTCAAGGAAACGACGATGAACCCCGACACGCGCACATTATTGCGCGTCGAGATCGCCGAAGACGAGCGCGCCGAAGTCACCGACGCGATCAACGCGCTGATGGGTTCCAAGCCGGAAGCCCGCTTCAAGTTCATCCAGGATAACGCCGCCTTCGCGACGGATCTCGATGTTTGAAGCGTGGGGCCAGCGATGGCGGAAGGGCGTTTTTCTCTGCCGGCTGATTGACAGCTACCGCTTCGATCTCCAATGTCCTAATCGTTCATGGTCTGTATAAGTGCAAGTTGTAGGGGGTTACTGTAGTGGCCAATGAAATTGTATCTGTGAATTCTGCAGGCGCTTTTGCCAACGACGAGTCATTTGATCCTAATATTTCAGGTGACGGTCGCTATGTCGTTTATCACAGCTGGGCAACAAATCTGTCCAGTCCTTCCGACGGTGGTTTCGACGTTTATCTTTATGACCGACTTCTCGATACGACCGAGCTGATCTCAGTGGGCCTGAGCGGCGCAAATTCGATTGGAACATCAATACGCGCGGAGGTCTCAGATGACGGTCGATATGTTGTTTTCGAGTCCGATTCGACAAACCTCGTATCTGGCGATTTAACGAACCGCTCGGATATTTTCCTTTACGATCGACAGACCGGTTCAATGCAACGCGTATCGGAGAATCTGGCCGGCGGAGAAGCAAACGGCAATTCAGAGAGTGCGAGCATCTCAGCGGATGGTCGATTTGTTGCCTTTTTATCTAATGCATCGGACCTCGTTGTTGGGGATACCAACGGGCGGAGTGATGTATTTTTGTGGGACCGCGTTACCGGTGATACCCAACGAGTATCCCTGACGACTGCTGGAGCTCAAACGTCACTGTCGAGTTTTTCGGCAGATATTTCTGGGGACGGTCGATACATTGCATTCGACCAAGGAAACGACGGTGATCTGTACCTCTACGATCGCTTGAATGGCACCGTAGAATTCATTGCCGATCAGGGCCGTGATCCGAGCTTGAGCCACGATGGTCAAGTTGTTGCTTTTGCTTCTCAAGCCACACTGACACCAAACTCATCTTCTACCACCGCCCAAGTCTTCGTGTACGATCGAACAGCAAATCAACTCGAATTAGCTTCCGTTTCAACAACCGGCGGTCCGATGGACGGCTTGCCTACCAGCGACAGTCGCGGCGATAGCGCACCGATTTCGATATCTGGCGATGGACAGACCGTCGCGTTCGCCACGAGGTTAGCCGATAACCTTGTTAATGGCTTCGGCGACACGGTCTATCTCTATAGTCGCAATACGCAAAGCGTGTCTGCGCTCGACGTACCTTTTTCTGGAGTTTCCCCCAGTCTTTCCTACGACGCATCTGTTGTTGCGGTAGATAATCGCGCCAGCAACGATGACCAGATCTACGTTGCTTTCAACGGAGTGGGAAATAACTCGCCGACGGTGGCGCTCTCCAACGCAATCAGCAGTATTGAGAGCATTCAGGATACGAGCAATCGAATAAAAGTGGCGGACATCGTTGTCACAGATGATCTCCAAGGATTCAATATCCTGACGCTTGCCGGTACCGACTCATCACTTTTTGAAATTTTCGACGGAAGTCTTTTTCTTAAGGCAGGTGTGAACTTATCGAATATCAATACCTCTCAGCTTTCGGTTCAGGTTTGGGTCGACGACGGTTCCATCCTTGGCGCCCCGGATGACAATGTGATCTTTGAGCTCACCGTCACACAGCCCGTTGTTCCTGACGACTTCGCGGATAGTTTCGGCGATGTATCCAATCCGTTCGGACAACTCAGTGTAGAAGGGGCGGTCAGCGGGAATTTGGAGGTCATCGGCGACCGGGACTGGTTCGAGGTCAATCTGATCGCCGGACAGACCGTGCAGTTCAATCTGGTTGGGCGGCAATCGGGCGCGGTGGCGCCGCTCAGTGACCCTATCTTGACCCTCTACGATAGCGCAGGCGACTTGCTCGACATCGACGACGACGGCGGTGACGGGCTGAATTCGAGGCTGACTTTTACGGCAACCTCCAGCGGGACACACTTCGTCGAAGTCGGTGGTTTTGCCGACACGGAGACAGGTGCCTTCCGCCTCTCTGCAAACTTGCCGCCAAATGCGAACGATGATGTTTTCGCTGCGTTCGAAAACAGTCTTGATGGTGATTTCAAAGGAATAACTGGGAACCTGTTTGCTGAAAATGGATTTGGAACCGATAGCCATCCTCAAGGCGAAACATTCACGATTACGCAAGTCAACGGCGAGGACTTGATCGTGGACGCGGGGGGGATCGCTATAATTGATGTGGCCGCTGGCGGCTTTCTGAGTTCTACTGCGCTCGCCATTATTCCAGACACCGGAACTTTTGCCTTTCTCATCGATGACGCCTACGATTTCCTGCCGGTTGGCGAAACCCGCACCGAAACCTTCACCTACACGATTGAAGACGCCGATGGCGCTGCCGATACGGCGACCGTCTCGATCACCATCACCGGCATAGATTCCAACGACCTGTTCAACGGCACCAATGCGGCCGACACCATCAGAGCGGGTATTGGGAACGATATCGTACGCGGCCAAAACGGCAGCGACAGGCTGTTCGGCGACAATGGCGTTGACCGCTTGTTCGGCGGCAATCAAAACGACGTCATCAGGGGTGGCAACCAGAACGACTTCTTGTTCGGTGACAACGGCAACGACCGGATGTTCGGGGATGGCGGTAACGACGTGCTGACCGGCGGCCTGGGCCGCGATATCGTCAACGGCGGGGCGGGCCGCGATAAATTCGACTATAATCGCATCCAGGAATCGCGCGGTGCTGCGCGCGACAAGATCGACGGGTTCCGTCACAACCAGGATGACATCGACCTGCGCACCATCGACGCCAACACGACGGTGGGCGGCAACCAACGGTTCAAGTTCGTCGGAGACGATGGGTTCTCGCGAACGGCAGGTGAGGTGCGCACGCGCGACGTCGGCGGCAACATCACCAAGGTCGAAGGCGACGTCAACGGCGACGGGCGCGCCGATTTCACCATCGACGTCGTCGGCGGCGCGAACCTGACGGCGGGGGATTTCCTGCTTTAAGCGTCAAATTTCGGTCCAGCCACGTTCGCCAGCTTCTCACGAGCAAAATCGTAGGCCGACCAGCGCAGTTCGCGATGGTTGGTCCAATCGAGGACGTTGGCGCCTTCGGGGACGGGGAACGACAGCAACATATCGCCCGGTTCCAGCAATTCCTCGACATTGCGGGTTTCGCGCAACAGGCTGCGGAGCAGCACCGTCTGCGGCCCAGGCGCAGCAGGTGGCGGTTTGCCGCCACTCATGAACAGGCGGCGCATCAGCGATGAGCGCGAAGGCAAAGTGGCGGTGTCGATCTCGCAAAGACCGCTGTCTGGTACATCGAGGTCCAGAATGATATTCGGGCCGCGCTTCAACTGACGCATGGGCAGGAGCGGCACGTTGTCGATCAGGCAACCGTCGACGAGCATTTCACCGCCGGCAAAGACAGGCGGGAAAAGTGCCGGGATGGCGGCGGACGCGCGGATTGCCTTCCAGACCGGCCCGCGCCTGATCACCTGCAACGCGTTGCGCGAGAGATTGGTCGCCACGGCGAAGTAGGGCAGCCACAGGTCGGCGATATCGGAAACCGGATAGAGTTCGGCCAGACAGGCGTCGAACACCGTGTGGTCGAGCAGCGAATAACGCGGCCAGTTCCAGCGCGCCATCGCCTTGCGCTCGACGAACATTTCATGGGTATGGCGCGCGACCGCCTCGGCATCGACCCCGCCGGCGAAGGCCGCCGTCATCGCCGCGCCGCCGCTGGTGCCGCCATAGGCATCGATTTCGTAGCCCTGCTCGATCAGTGCCTCGATCATGCCGACGTGAGCGGCCGTGAAGGCGCCGCCGCCGGACGCCACCACCCCCAGCGCCTGCCCCGTGATGAAACGCAACAGGCGGGCCGCATCGCGGTCTTCTGCGACAGCCAGATGATGGTGCATGCCGACGAAGGATCGAGGGTCGAGCCAGTCCGCGGTTCGCTCGACGGCCGCGAGACGTTTCCGGTGCAGGATGGCGAGGCGAATGTTGTGGGGCTCTTGCAGGGACGCGGCCAGACGTTCCAGCTCGTTGACCGCAAATCCGCTTCTCGGCAGCCGTTCGGAAGCATCGGCGACCAAAACGACGTGATCGGCCTGATGCAGCGCCTTCTCGGTCCATGGGGTCACCGTGTCATCGCAGATGTAGACGATCAGCGAATGACGCTTTTCGAGATCGTTGAAGTGGGCGGTGAGCCGGCAGAGTTCGGCCTCGGCACCCGCACCATTGGTGCGGGCAACGTCGCTCGCCGAATCGAGGACCAAGCTCGAACCGCCGGAGAGCTGGCGCTTGAAGCCTTGCAGAAAAGCCGGGTTGAGCGGTCGTGCGCCGGCGCGGCAGATGGCGATCGTCTTCGGAACCGGATGGGCGCTTGCCGGATTGCCGCGAGAGTGCCGTGCCGTGGTCTCGGCAAGCCTTGTGGCAAGCGTCCGTGTTACGCTGGGCCACAGGCTCGGGATCTCAAGGGCGAGGGCATCGAAATCAGCGCGCGAGAGAGCGAATACGACGCTGTCACGCTCGGCGCGCACCGTCGCGGTACGGTTGCCGCCGGCGAAGAAGGCTATTTCGCCGACCGGCTGGCCGGCGGAAATCTCCGCGACGGGGCGTTCGGCGCCGGCAACGGAAACCGAGAAGCGTCCCGTTATGACGACATAGAGGTGGTCGCTGGGGTCGCCCTGAGCAACGAGAGTCTGGCCTCGAGGAACGCTCAGCATTTGGAGTCGCGCGGCGATGGCCGAGCGTGCATCCAGGCCGAGCCCGGAGAAGGGTTCGATATCGGCCAGGACATCATAAGCGTTCGCGTTCATGGCATTGAGATTTCCAGTCGACGGGCCGACACCACAGCATAGGTCCCTATCCAGCTCGTGGCCTGTCTCGCCTAATTCGTTGTGCTGGCCGCAACCGCTGACGATTTCGGAGAGACATGAAGGCCACTCGCAAAAACAATGGTTTCGTGTGGCGTTCAGCGCGCCTCAATTGACAACTCCTGTGCGGCACCAACAGGTCAATCAAGGCGCGACGCCACACTAGGTCTTAGCAGCATTCTTGGATGCAACTCAGCATGCCATGGATTTGCGCAATGCCGGCGGTCTTGATTGTGCTGATCTTAATGTCGTCCCTCTGTTTCCTCGCGATTTGTTTCAATCTGGACAACAAAGACACGATCTGAACACCGCGACTTCAGGCCATGGATGACCTCCAAATTTCGCCATGTTGTAATTACTTGCTGGTTTTCATGTTGCAGATGCCCGCGCCAATGGTGCACTGCATCACGATGTGCCCGTCCGGCTATCCTGCCCCCCACCAGGGCACGGCGTTGGCGGAGGGGCAATTGCCGGGAGTTGGAGGCAAGCTTTCGTCGACGGGCAAAGTCCTGCATCGACACCGAAGGAATTGTGCATGGCTACAAACTCGGCTTTCGAGCAACTTATCGTGGAACTCATCAACCGCGCCCGGCTCGATCCTGCCGCTGAAGCCGCCCGGCTCGGGATCGGCCTCAACGAGGGTATCTCGGGTGGGTCCATTTCAAGTTCTGCCAAACAGGTGCTGGCCGCGAACCCGTTCCTTGTCGATGCGGCGCTGGGGCATAGCCAGTGGATGCTGGCAACCGACACATTCTCGCATAGCGGCTCCGGGGGAAGTTCGCCGACGCAGCGGATGAGTGCGGCGGGATATACGCTCTCGGGGAGTTGGTCGACGGGGGAAAACATCGCCTGGGCGGGAACCACGGGATCGGTCAATTTGGCAGCCTATACCCAGCGGCTGCACGACAACCTGTTCAAGAGCGCCGGACACCGCCTCAATATCCTGAACGAGGGATTCCGCGAGATCGGGGTCGGCGAGCTCACAGGCAATTTCAACGGCTACAACGCGGCAATCGTGACGGAAAACTTCGCGCGTTCCGGTTCGGCCTATTTCATCACCGGCGTTGCCATCAGCGATGCCGATGGCGACGAATTCTATGACATCGGCGAAGGGCGCAGCGGCATTTCCGTTTCCGTCAACGGGCAAGGCAGCGACACGACCGAGACGGCGGGCGGCTACAAGGTCGCCGTCAGTTCCGGAACGCATTCGGTGACTTTTTCCGGTGGAGGGCTGGCTGCAGCGGTAACCGTGACGGTGGCAGCGGGGGCGGCCAACGCCAAGGTCGACCTGGCCGGCTCCAACAAAATTCTGTCGTCAGCCGATACTTCGCTCGGTGCGGGAGCGAGGCACCTGAGCCTGCTCGGCGTCGCCGCGCTCGATGGAACCGGTAACGGTCTCGACAATACGCTGCGTGGCAACAAGGGCGCCAACACGCTCGACGGGCTCGGCGGCAACGACACGATCTACGGGCTTGCCGGCAACGATACCATCGTTGGCGGGGCGGGTAGCGATACCGTCGGCTACCTGGGGCGACGCGCGGATTTCACGATTACCGAGAATGCGGACGGCTCATATACGGTCGTCGACAATAATCTGGGCGACGGGATCAACGAAGGCCGCGATACGATCCGCGGGACTGAGTTCCTGCGCTTCGATGGTAGCGGCGACACGGTCGTGATCGGCACGTCTCCACCTCCGGAGCCTGAGCCGGAACCTCAGCCAGGGCAAGGTCCGGAACCTGAGCCGGAACCTCTGCCGCCGGCGAACGGCCCCAGCGAGGGCGACGATGTGATCGCACTTTCCGACGCGGGTGGCAGCGTCAATGCACTCGGTGGCAACGACAATGTTAGTGGAGGAGCAGGCAGCGATATCGTTCGCGGCGGCTTCGGAAACGATGTCATTTCCGGTCTGTTCGGAGCCGATCGCCTGTTTGGCGATGCCGGCCTCGACCGGCTTTATGGCGGCGACGGTGACGACCAGCTGTTCGGTAACGCTGATGGCGATTTCATCTTCGGCGGCAACGGTCGTGACCGCGCCAACGGCGGCAGCGGTGTGGACCGCATTTATGGCGGCAACGACGACGATGTCCTGATCGGCGGCGGCCACAACGATCTGCTGCACGGAGACAACGGCAACGATCGCCTGTTCGGCAATGCCGGCACCGACCGCCTGTTCGGCGACCGGGGCGATGACAGGATCGACGGCGGCGGCGGGCGCGACCATGCGTTCTTCAGCGGCGGTTCGTCTCGCTATGACGTCGACGAACTCGCCAACGGCAATGTCCGGGTAACGGACCTGCGGGGGGCAGAGGGCGTCGATCTGCTGATCGATGTCGAAGTGCTGCACTTCGCCGATGGGCTACTGATCTTCTAGTGTTCCAACTCTGACATATGGTTCCCTGCCGGGAACCTGAATGTCAGCCCGGAACACTAGGCAACCTTTTGATTGTGTTCTGGATTCACAAACATTTGACGACCTCCACCCGGGAATCAAATGTTTGATCCAGAACACTAGTGGTCAGCGCGACTGTCCCAACAGACGTTGCGCGAGGCGGGCGCGTTTGGAGGGTTCGGGTTCTTCGAGTTCGGGAGGCGGCGTATCATCCGTCTCCAGCGTCTCCGCGGACAGAATTCGCTCCAGTTTGAAGCGCAGTTCCTGTTTGGCCGGGGAGGCGGCCTTGAGCACCTTGGCGAGCTTGTGGAAGTCGAGGACGTGGAAGGCCCCAACATCGACGTCGATGAGAACGTCTGGTTTCCGCGACAGAAGTTTTTCACGAACGATGGTGTGCTGGAGGATTTGCAAGGAGGCAAAAAGCGACTCGATGGCCTTGGGCGGTGTGCGGTCCTCGGGCAACCTGCCGGCGCCCGAGACATTGATCGCGACGATGATATCGGCCTGCCCTGAGATGACGTCGAAGGGCAGCGGGTTGACGAGACCGCCGTCCATCAACGCGAATTCTTCGCTGATGACCGGTGCGAACAACGCCGGCAGGGCCATACTGGCGGCTATCGCGCGATGCGTCGATCCGGTGGTCAGGACAACCTGATCCTGGGTGTAAAAATCGGCGGCCACGACACGCAGCGGGATTTCGAAACCGGTAAAGTCCCTGGCGATGCGCGGCGGCATCACGAGGTCGAGCAGCGCCTCGGCGTTAAGGAGTGCGGAGCGCAACTGGAGGACGTTCAACACCCGGCCCAGGGGTTCCTGACGGGCCATGAAGAACTGGCGCAGGATCTCGAAGCGGCTGCGCAGCAGCTCTTCGGTGTGGGCACGAATCTGCGCGGCCGAATAGCCGGACGCATAGGCCGCACCGAAGATCGCGCCGATCGAAGTGCCGGCGATCACCGTCGGCCTGATCCCCATTTCATCGAGCACTTCGAGCATCAGGATGTGCGCCAGCCCGCGCGCGCCGCCGCCACCCAGCGCAAGGCCGATGGTCGGCTTGCGCGTCAGCGCACCGCCATCCTGCAGCCGGTTCGGCCGGGTCGTCGGAGAAACATCCGTGGTCTCGTCGCTCATCGGTGGATTTCAGCAGGCGATATCGGCTTTATGGTGTCATCGAAGATAAGCCTCTCCAGCGACACCTTTTGGATCATCCGCCAGCCTGCTCCCTGGCGATTGCGCGCCAGCCGATGTCGCTGCGGCAGAAGCCCCGGGGCCAGTCGATCCTGGAAATCGCAGCGTAGGCTCGGGCCTTGGCTTCGGCCACATTTGCCCCGCGTGCGGTGACGTTGAGGACCCGGCCGCCGGCAGCAATCAGGCGGCCTTCGGCATCGCGCGATGTGCCAGCGTGGAAGACGATTACGTTGTCGTCCTGGCAGGCAGCATCGACGCCCTTGATCTCGGTTCCCTTGACCGGCGTGCCCGGGTAGCCCTCGGCGGCCATGACCACCGTCAGGGCGACGTCATCACTCCAGCCGAGTTTGGCGCCGGCGAGAGTTCCTGAAGCGGCGCGGTCGAGCACGTCGAGGACGGCGGCGCGGTCGGCACGCATCATCAGCACCTGCGCTTCGGGATCGCCGAAGCGGACGTTGTACTCGATCAGCTTCGGACCATCGGGGGAAATCATCAGTCCGGCGTAGAGCACACCCTGGTAGGGCGTGCCGCGGCGGGCCAATTCGGCAATCGTCGGTTTGACGATCGTAGCCAGGGTTTGGGCGATGAGTGCATCCGTCATCACCGGGGCGGGGGAATAAGCCCCCATGCCGCCGGTGTTGGGACCGGTGTCGCCATCGCCGACGCGCTTGTGGTCCTGCGCGGTCGCAAGTGGCAGGATCTCCTTGCCATCGCAGAGGACGAAGAAACTCGCTTCTTCGCCTCGCAAGAATTCCTCGATGACGACAGCGGCGCCGGCACGACCGAATTTGCCTTCGAAGCATTCGGTGATGAAGGCGGCCGCATCCGCATGGGTTTCGGCGATGGCAACACCCTTGCCGGCGGCAAGACCGTCGGCCTTGATGACGATGGGAAGAGGATGATCTGCGGCGTAGACCAGTGCCTCGCCGGCGGAATAAAACGTCGCCGAAGCTGCGGTCGGGATGTCGGCGTCCCGGCAAAGATCCTTGGTGAAGGCTTTCGAGCCTTCGAGCCGGGCTGCTTCGCGGCCAGGGCCGAAGCACCGTAGGCCGTTTGCGCGCAGATCATCGGCAAGTCCGGCGACCAGTGGAATCTCGGGGCCGACGACGACCAACTCAACGCCATTGATCCGGCAGAAGTCGACCACGGCGGCATGGTCGGCAACATCGAGATTGATGCATGTTGCGACCTCGGCGATGCCGGGGTTGCCCGGTGCGCAAAAGAGCGTCTTCAGGCGCGGGCTTGCGGCGATGGCCCAGGCGAGGGCGTGCTCGCGGCCGCCGCTGCCGATAAGTAGGACGTTCATCGAGGAGTTTTCCAAAACTTAGCGTTTTTCCTTGCGATGCGGCACGAGTCCGCCACAGCGCGATGATGTATCATTCTGGCGGTAAGAAACAAATCGGGACTGATTCGTGAGCGAAAATTCCAATTCGGCGCCATCATTACCCTTGGACAACGAGGTGGGCGGCGGTAATGCGCCGGAATTCACCGTGTCGGAGCTTTCCGGGGCAATCAAGCGGAGCCTCGAAACGGGCTTCGAGCACGTGCGGGTGCGCGGTGAGATGGGGCGCATCTCGCGGCCCGCCTCCGGCCACCTCTATCTGGACTTGAAGGATGAGCGCAGCGTGCTGGCGGGCGTCATGTGGAAAGGCACCACCAGCCGGCTGCGCTTCAAGCCAGAGCAGGGCCTCGAGGTCATCGCAACCGGGCGTATCACCACCTTCCCAGGCCAGAGCAAATATCAGCTGGTGATCGAGTCGATGGAGCCTGCGGGCCTCGGCGCGCTGATGGCGCTCCTCGAACAACGCAAGAAACAATTCGCCGCCGAAGGGCTGTTCGAGGAAGACCGCAAGAAGCCGCTGCCGTTCCTGCCGCGTGTGGTCGGCATCGTCACCAGTCCGACAGGCGCCGTGATCCGCGACATGCTGCACGGGTTCGACGAGCGCTTCCCGACGCGGGTGATCGTCTGGCCGGTGCGTGTTCAAGGCGAGTCGTGCGCGGGCGAAGTCGCCGCCGCGATCCGTGGGTTCAACGCGCTTTCCCCCGATGGCGCGGTGCCGCGCCCCGACGTGCTGATCGTCGCGCGCGGCGGCGGCAGCCTCGAGGACCTGTGGGGCTTCAACGAGGAGATCGTGGTTCGCGCGGCCGCCGAAAGCGAATTGCCGCTGATCGCCGCCGTCGGGCATGAAACCGACTGGACGCTGATCGATCTGGTTGCCGACGCCCGCGCTCCGACGCCGACGAAAGCCGCCGAGTGGGCGGTGCCGAAACATTCGGAACTTCTCGACCGGCTCGGGCAGAACGCCGACCGGCTGCGCATCAGCCTGCGCCGCAAACTCGAAAGCGTTGCCGACCGGCTCAAGGCGGCTGCACGTGGTTTGCCGAGACGGGACGCGCTGCTTGCCGAGCCACGCCAGCGCCTCGACCGCTGCGAGCATCGCCTGCGGGCGGGACTACTTGCCACGACCACAAAGTCGAGCCTGCGTCTGACGCGGGTGAGCACGCGGCTCGGGCCGGGGTTATTGTCGGCACGCCTCTCCAGATGCCGCGAGTCGCTGGCCGGGTTCGACAACCGAGGCCGGCAGGCGCTGATGCGCACGACGAGCCGCCGCAGGGTGCGCCTTGAAGGTACGCTTGGCCGTCTCAGGCCGTCGGCGCTGCAGGGCCAGTTGCGGCAGGCGCGCGAACGGCTGGCCGGACTCGATCAGCGCGGCCGGCAAGCCTATCTGACAAGCCATGCCGCCCAGCGCCAGCGGCTGCAGGCGCTCGGCAAGCTCCTGCAAAGCCTGTCTCATCACGATGTGCTGGCGCGGGGGTTCGCCCTTGTCAGGGATGCCGGGGGGGCGATGGTGCGTTCGGCGGAAGTGCTTGGGCCCGGCACCGGCCTCGAAATCGAATTTTCCGATGGCCGCATCAACGCCAAGGTTACGGGTTCTTCTGGCGGCGCCGCGGGGCCGGTTTCGGCGGCGGGCCGGCCTGCAAAGGTCGAGGCGAAAACGGCTCAGGCTACCCGACCGGCTTCCTTCACGTCAGATGGCGAAGTCAGACGACCAACCCGCAAGGGCCGCGACCCGGATCAAGGTACGCTGCTTTGAAGCGTTATTGTTAATGTTGCTGCGGAATTGAGCTCGCCCTGCCCGCCTTTCTCACAGGGGGGCGACCGTCACGGAGGCCAGGGCGTGCCGACCGGCTTGACGCGTTGGACTTCACGCGCCATCAAGATAGCCGGCGTTGTATTCTCAGCTGCCTGAATGGTCAGGGGGAAGAAATCAGATGAATCGGTTGGAGACGTTTTTCGGCCTGAAGGGCGAGGCGACCGTGCGTTACCTCGACGGCGAGTTCCAGCTCATCTCGGCGGGAGATTTCGTGCGTTGTGCGGTCACCGGCAAACCGATCAACCTGGATGAATTGCGCTACTGGAGCGTCGAGTATCAAGAGGCCTACGCTACGCCGGAAATTTCGTATGGACGCCTTCTCGAACTCAAGGCCCGCGCGGGCCGTTAAGGCCACTTTTTTTTTGTTTTTCGCATTAACCGTTCGTCGGCGACGCGGTCTCGATCAGGCTCAACAGCCTGTGCAGATCGCGGTCTTCTAGTTGCATCGCTATGCGCAAGGGCTGCGAATGCTTCCGAAGTTCGGCCAGCGCCGCATCATTACCAGATAACCGAACCATATCCTTCGCCGTGGTCACCAGGCGGGCACCGTTGGCGGCGGCCAGCTTGATCAGTTCCCGGGCGTCGGTTTGGCTGTAATGATGGTGATCCTTGAAGAACCGGCTGGCGGCAACTAATGCGCCAGCTTTCTGCAATGATGCGATGAAGCGCGCCGGATTGCCGATCCCCGCATAGGCTACCACCGCCGCGCCGTGCAGTGTCGGTGCATCTGGGTGCTGCTGCGGCACAACGGCGGCCGAAAGCACCGGGCCTTGAAATACCGCGCGCAATTCGCGCAGCACTTTCGAATCTTCGCCGCCGCCGTTGACAACGATCGCATCGGCAAGTTCGAACTGCACATCGAGCGGGGCACGCAGCGGGCCGGCGGGAATGACCTCGCCGTTGCCCATGCCGCGCGTGCCGTCAACGACGGCAATCGTCAACGACTTTGCAAGCGTCGGGTTTTGCAATCCGTCGTCCATCACAATGTGGGTGAACCGCGTGTCGTCGACGATGGCTCGGGCACCTGCCGGCCGGTCGCGGGCAAGCATGGTCGGGGCCACCTCGGCAAGGAGCAACGGTTCGTCGCCGACATCGCGCGCGGTATGAAGGTTTGCATCGACCCACAGCGGACCGGTCCGCTTCCCCGAATATCCTCGTGTCAGGAATGCCGGCGTCGCACCGCGCTCGATCAACAGCCGGGCGATCAGCAAGGACAGCGGCGTCTTGCCGGTGCCGCCTGCGGTGAAGTTTCCAACACAGATCACAGGCAGTCGCGAGTGGCAGGGCTTGGCGTTGCGGAGCCGCCGCAGCGCAGCCCAGGCGTAAATGCGCGAAACGGGTTTCAGTGCACGCACGCGTGCGTCGTTGTCCGCGCCTGCGTACCACCAGGACGGTTCCTCAAGAGGCACGGTCCAGCTCCTCGGAACTGCGCGCTGGCGGCGGCAACAAGGCGATCAGGGCATCAACGGTTTTTTCCAGTGCGCCGGACATCCCCTCAACGGCTGCCGCGCCCTTGGTGCGAAGTCCCGACAGAATAGCGTCGTCAGCCAGCAGCTCGATCACGGACTTTGCCAGATTGTCTGCGTTGGAGACGTCGCGTAGGCCGCCGGCGGCGCGCAGCCTGTCATAGATATCCTGGAAATTTCCGGTGTAGGGACCCGTCAACACCGCGACGCCATGACGGATCGCCTCGACCGGGTTCTGGCCACCCTTGTCGACCAGCGAGCCGCCGATAAGTGCCATCGGCGCCAACGCGTAAAGCGTGCCGAGCTCGCCGATGGTATCGGCGATGTAAACGTCGGTGGAGGCTTCCGGGATCTGGCGCAGAGATCGCTGGGCAACACGCAATCCCTTGGCTTTCGCCATCTCGGCAATCGCCGTGCCGCGCTCAGGGTGGCGCGGGGCGATGATGGTCAAGAAGCCGTTGTAGACGCTGGCGATGCGCCGGTGCGCGTCGGCGACGATCTCGTCTTCGTCGGGGTGGGTGCTTGCGGCGATGTAGCCCTGCCGGCCGCTCGCCGCCTCGACGAGCTCTTCATACGCCGTCCAATCAACCGGCAGCGGCGGGGCGTCGATCTTCAGGTTGCCGGCGAACTCGACTCGTCGCGCGCCAAGTTCGCTGAACCAGCGGGCGAACAACGTGTTCTGGGCAACGACCAGATCGAAACGGTTGAATAACGGAACTGAAACGGAGGGACGCTTGCGCCAGCGAAGATAGCTGCGTTTCGACATGCGGCCATTGATCAGCGCCAGCGGAACGCCGCTACTCGATGTTGCAAAGATCAGGTTGGGCCAGATTTCGGATTCGGTGAAAATCGCCGCATCGGGCTTCCAGTGCGCAATGAAACGTCGTGCGAAATTCGGCGTGTCGAGCGGAACGAACTGGTGGATGGCGGTGTCGCCGAGGCGTTCGAGCGCAAGCTGAGCCGACGTGCGTGTGCCCGTCGTCAAAAGAAAGTTCACGTCCGGGCGCTTTTTTCGAATGCCTTCTATGACAGGCAGAATGGCATTGGTTTCGCCGACGCTTGCCGCGTGCAGCCAGATCAGCGTTCCCGGCGGGCGATCCCTTGCCGATATTCCATATCGCTCGGAGCGTCGTGCGGGATTTTCCTTACCCTGCCGCTCGCGGTGGCCGAGCACGAGGGGAGCAAGCATTTCAAGCGAGCGGGTGGCTGCGCGATAGCTCTTCAGACCGAGACCGGCAGGTATGGCCGGCGCTGCCGGATCGCGCGCTCCAGGCGGCGTGGACCGATGCGGATCGGCACCCGCCAGCCGATAGGCGCGCGCCGTGGTCTCGTTGAGCGAACGTTCCAGTTCGGCCCGCAGCGCTTCCTGTTCGGCTTCGCTGGCCTCACGCGGTACGTAGATCGGCTCGCCCATGGCAAAGCCGAGCTTCGAATAGGGTAGATTGAGAGTGAGCCGGCTCCACGTATTGAGGGCATGATAGCGCGAGGTGGCAGCGGCGAGCGGCAGGATCGGCCTTCCCGAAAGCCGAGCCAGCGTGATGATCCCAATGCCGGCGCGACGTGCCGGCCCCGGCGGGACATCGGCGGTGATGACAATGTTGGCGCCATTGTTAAGGGCGGTCACCGATGCCTTCAGCGCGTAGGCTCCACCGCGGTCCTTGCGCCGGCCCGCAGCGCCAGCCCCGCGAATCAACTCGACGCCGATCCGCTGCATGGCCTCGCCGATCAACTCGGCATCGCCGTGGCGGGCGACCATGGCCGCGAAGCGAAGGTTCTCCGGCCGGCAGGTGGCAAGCATCATGAACTGGCCGTGCCAGCAGGCGCAGATCGCCGGATTCAGCCTCTCGAAGCGCTCCTGCATATCGGGCGGATCGAATCGATGCGCGCTCGTACGCGCAACGAAGCCGATCAGGCGCGCGAGATTGGCCCCGGCGAATCGCATCAGCTTCGTTTTTGAGGAGTTGGAGACAGCCATCTGCGAGCTCAGAATCAGGCGCGGAGCGCAACCTCACGTTCTATTGATATGCCTTCAGGTCCCCCCGAAGCCGGTGAAAAGCTTCGTATTCCGCCGGTTACCGCGGACTTTTGCCAGTAGCGCGGATTGCCAGGCATTTTCCCTTTCCATGTCAGGAATCGGCGTGCCCCCCTTGCCGCCGACTCCTATACCGCATAATACCCGCCGGTTAGCAATGTTCGTTGTTAGCATGTATGCAGAAGGCGGGGCGTATTGAGAGACACCGCCTTCTGTGTGCTGATGTTGCCGATCCGGCGCCAGCACAGATTCGCAGGCGAAAACCCAAGGTGATCGGGACCGAATGGCGGGACTGGCCAAGAGATACAAGCGCGCGGTGAAGCGTGTCAGCATGGCCTGGCGGACCGGGCTGATCGAGCACAGTCCGCAATGGATGCGCCGGATCTTCGGTCCGACCGCGATCTATCTCGATATGCTATTGATTGACCATGGCGTTTTCCGGCTTATCTATCTCAACAAACATGCGCTAGACGACGACGCCTGGCGCAGTGCACAGCCGGCTCCCCACCACTTCACGGCGTTGAAGCGCGAAGGGGTGAAAACCATCGTCAACCTGCGCGGCGAACGGATGTGCGGCAGCTTCTGGCTGGAAGAAGAGAGGTGCCGCGAGCTGGGGCTTAACCTCATAAATTTCCAGGTCCGCTCGCGGGCGGCTCCGGAGGCGGAATTGATTCACCGGGCCAAGGCGCTGTTCGAGCGCATCGAGTACCCGATGCTGATGCACTGCAAGTCGGGTGCGGACCGGGCTGGCATCATGAGCGTGCTCTACCGCCATTTTCGCGAGGGTGTGCCGATCGAAGAGGCGCGCAACGAGCTTTCGCTGCGGTTCGGGCACTTCCGGCAGGCCGATACGGGAATACTCGATGCGGTATTCGACCGCTACGTCGCCGACAATGCCATCGAGCCGATGTCGTTCATGGATTGGGTGGACACGCGCTACGATCCTGAGGAGATCGAACAATCCTTCAAGGCGAATGGGTGGGCCACCCGCTTCGTGGGAACGGTGTTGCAGCGCGAGTAGGCCTGGTGACCGATTAAAGCTATGCGTCCTGCCTCGATTCGCTGACTTCTTCGTCATCGGCGCTGCCAGAGCGACTGAATTCCGTACCACGGGCGAGGCCCGCATAAGCGCCATTGCGTGCGATCAGGTCGGCATGGCGGCCGGTCTCGACGAGGCGGCCGTCTTCCATGACACAGATCAGATCGGCATTCTGGATCGTTGAAAGACGGTGCGCGATAACAAGCGTCGTGCGGTTTACCGTGAAGTTCGTCAACGCTTCCTGCACCAACTGCTCGGATTGCGTATCGAGGGCGCTGGTCGCTTCGTCGAGCAGCAGGACCGGCGAATCCTTGAGGATCGCGCGGGCGAGGGCGAGCCGCTGGCGCTGCCCGCCGGAAAGGCGCAGTCCGCTGGCGCCGATCCGGGTGTCGTAGCCTTGCGGCTGTTCGAGAATGAATTCGTGGGCCGCGGCAGCGGTGGCTGCGGCGATGATCTCGTCTTCGCTCGCGTCAAGGCGGCCGAGCGCGATGTTGGCGCGGATCGAATCGTCGAACATCGTCACATCCTGGCTCACCAGGGCTATCGAGCCGCGCAGGGATGCGAGCGTCACGTCGCGAATGTCCTGGCCGTCGATGAGAATGCGGCCGCCGGTTACATCGAAAAGACGCGGCACCAGATTGATAATGGTCGATTTTCCAGCACCCGAGCGGCCGACGAGGGCAACGGTGCTGCCGCCTGGTACGTCGAGTGTGAAGTCGATCACCGCATCGCGGTCGGCGGATTGTTCGTAGCCGAAAGAAACGTTTTCAAACCGGATGGTGCCATGTGTGATCGCAATCGGCCGTGCGCCGGGACGATCGACGATGGCAGGCTCTTCGTCGATCAGCCCATAAAGGCTTTCGGCGGCCGCCAGACCTTCCTGGACGCGGCCTGTCAGATTTCCCAGTGCCCGAATGGGTTGGGCAGCCATCAGGAGTGCGGTCACGAAGCCCATGAAATCGCCGACCGTCGATATGCCGTTGGCGATCCGCCAGTAGGCAAAGGCGATAACGCCGGCGACAGCAAGGCCGCCGAGGGCTTCGAGGATCGGATCGAGCTTGGCGCGGTTGCGCACCGCTTTCATCTTCAGCCGGAACACATCCTCGAAACTGCCGTGCATCCGCTGCGAAGTGTAGTCCTCCAGGCGGAACGTCTTGATGAGCCGTGTCCCGCCGAGGTTTTCCGACAGCATCGATGTCATGTCGGCCAGCTCGGACTGGGTCTGCTTTGCCACCTTGCGCAGGCGCTCGGAAATGAGTGCGATCGGCAGCGCGGCGACCGGATAGACGCCAAGGACGAAAAGGCTCATCAGCGGGTCGAGATAGATCATCGAGGCAACAAGCGCGATGACCATCAGCACATCGCGGACGGCGGTATTGAGACTTGCCTGAAGCGCGGTCTGGATGAAGTTGATGTCATTGGTCAGACGCGACAGCAACCGGCCCGGGGTTTCGCGGCTCAGCCTCGCGAAGTCGGCGGAAATCAAGTGCGTAAACGCCTTCTTCTGCATGTCGGTGGCCATGCGGGTGACGATCCGCTGAGTGGTGACCGTCTGCAGGTAGAGGAAGACGCTGCGCAACATCGTGATGGAGAGGATGCCGCCGAGCACGACCAGGAGGTTGGAACCCGCGCTTTGCATCAAGGTGTCGAACGACAGCTTGATGATCATCGGGTAGCCGCCGGTTACCGCGGCAAGGCAGGTCATCAGGACGAGCGCCCAGATGAGTTCCCGCCAGCGCGGGAAAACCCAGTCCTGCATGAACCGCCAAAGAAGTTCTCGTGACGCCTCGTCGAAGGCAGATCCCTTCGGTTTTTTCTTGATTGCAGCCGCCTCGGCACCGGCTGCCGCGGGCTGCGTGGAGGCGCTATCGCCGTCTTTGCCGGACGCTCCGGCGTTTCTTGTGGCGTCGTCGCTCACTACGCGCTCGTCTCTTGGTTGATGTTCTGCTGGTCCAAATATCGAGTCAAAGAGGTTCAGTCGTCCTGGTCGTCTGGCTCCAGCAGCCGGTGCATATGCACGACGAAATAACGCATCTGAGCATTATCGACACTGCGCTGGGCGGCAGACTTCCAGGCGCTATGGGCCTCGGCATAATTCGGGTAGATCCCGACGATGTCGAGATGCTGCAGATCCTTGAATTCAATCTTGCCGAGATCCTTGAGTTCTCCGCCGAAAACAAGATGAAGTAGCTGCTTGCCGGTGGTTTCGACTTCCTGGCTCATGATGTCGGACACCTTCCTGCCTGTCGCCACTTTGGAGGGGGCCGCGCGATTGCTGCGGCGCAGTGCATTACCTGCACGAGGCGCAGGCGCAGGGCAAGTGCGGAGTTGTTTCTTGCGCCTGCCGACGCCTCCTGCGGCCGCGCGGCTGGGTCCGGCAGCGATCGGTTCCTGCAAAGATGCTCAGGGATTTATGGCGATTGATCCAATTCGGCGCGCGCGTAAGTGGACTACGGCAGGTTTGATTAACGCTCGGACAATCGATCGGCTGTAATAATGGATGTCTGGCTGCGAAAAGACAGCCCGTTAAGTCGACAGGCAGGCTGATGGCAACGGCACGGAGGAAAACCTTTTCCCCGTGCCGTTCGCCGTTTCGGGGCAGGGCCGTACTCACAGTGCCATTGCCAACAAGACGTCTGCGAGCAAGCCGGCGCCGAACAGCCAGCCGACCCAGCGATTTGACTTGAAGCGGACAAGGCAATTGTCGGGATCATTACTGTCGAGTGTCGATACCTGCCAAATGAAGTGTGCGGCAATCATCGCCAGCGCAACGAACGTCGCCAGCGGGGCGCCGACCAGCCAGACCGCAGTACCCCACAATACCAGCGCCAGCCCATACAGCCCTGCAAGCCAGCGATTCGTTTGCTCGCCGAAGCGTATCGCGGTGGACTTGAGACCGAGGGAAAGATCGTCTTCCTTGTCCTGGTGGGCGTAGATCGTGTCGTAGGCAATGGTCCAGGCGACGCAACCGGCATATAGCAGCACCGGGGCAGCGGAGAGTTCACCGTGGACCGCCGCCCAGCCAACAAGCGCGCCCCAGTTGAATGTCAGGCCGAGGACCAGCTGCGGCCAGTAGGTGAAACGCTTCATGAAGGGATAGACGGCAACGAGCGCCAAGGAAGCGATGCCAAGGCCGATCGCGAAGGCGTTGAACTGCAACAGGACAGCAAGTCCGACGAGCGACAAGGCAACAACAAGCGCGAGCGCGGCTTTCGGGCTGACCTGGCCTGAGGGTATCGGCCGGGAGCGCGTACGGGCGACCTTGGCGTCGAAATCGCGGTCGACGTAATCGTTATAGGCGCACCCGGCGCCACGCATAACCAACGCACCGACCGCAAAAAGAACGCCGTACCAGACAGCGGTACCAGGAGCGACAGGAGGCCCGGCCGTCATGGCCGTGTCGATGAGGGCCAAAAGCAACGACCACCAGCATGGAAAGACCAGCAGCCACACGCCTATGGGCCGGTCGGCACGGGCGAGGCGCAGATACGGCCGCACCGGACGCGGGGCGTAGGTGTCGACCCAATTGCCGCACGCGGCATCGGCGACCGCACCATCATCAGCAGCGGGACCTACAGGCGATATTCTGCCGTCTGGCGGCGACGTATCCATCACCTCACTCAAGCCTCTTGCAATTGATCCCGGCTTGGATAACACGGGTAGCATGCCCATTCACGACTTCAACGCCGAGCGGCTCCATATCGATTCCCCACTTGCAGAGGGTGTGGACGTTGCGTGCAGCGATGACAAGGCTCACTACCTGTTGAACGTCCTCCGGCTCAAGGCGGGAGACCGGATATTGATCTTCAATGGCCGCGATGGCGAGTGGCGGGCGCGGCTCGCGGATGTCGCAAAACGCCGCTGCACGCTGATCCTCGAAGAACTGGTGCGGCCGCAGGACGATGGGGCCGACCTCGTCTACCTGTTTGCGCCGCTGAAGCGGGCGAGGCTCGACTACATGGTGCAGAAAGCCGTCGAGATGGGCGCGTCCTCGCTGCAACCGGTGTTCACACGGCGCACGGTTGCCGACCGCGTAAATATGGAGCGGATGAGAGCCAACGTCATCGAAGCCGCCGAGCAATGCGGGATACTTTCCATCCCGGAGGTTCGCGAACCTGTCGGGCTTGCAACCTTGCTCGAAAACTGGGATCCCGACCGGCGCATCATCTTTTGCGACGAAGCCGCCGAACAGGCCGACCCTGTGGCAATTCTCGGCGGGCTCGAACCGGGACCGGTCGCGGTGCTGATCGGCCCTGAAGGCGGGTTCGATCCACAGGAGCGGCAGGAGCTCACGGACAAGGCATTCACTACCGCGATCCCGCTTGGGCCGCGGATCATGCGCGCGGATACCGCCGCCGTCGCCGCGCTGGCCCTCGTCAATGCGGTCCTCGGTGACTGGAAGCCGAAGGACTGATCGCTGCCGTCCCGCCGGCTGCGCGCCACATGCATGGATCGTCAGATTGAGAAACGGCCGGGAACGAAGTCCCGGCCGCCAACAATCTCCGAATGTCCAATCCGCTCAGTTGTCTGCGGTCTGGGGTTCGCTCTTCGATTCGGGCTTGCGCTTCACCGGGCGGCGCAGAAAGTCCGGGATCTGGTCCTGGGCACCGAAGGCGGACTTGCCGCCGGCTTGGCCGCGTTCCTGATTTCGATCGCCGCGCCCGCGCCGATTGGCACGGTCATCGCCGCGTGATGCGGAGGCGGGCTGCACTTCAGTCGTTTCGCGCCCGCGTGCGGGCCGGTCCTGCTGATCGTCGCGACGGCTTTCGCGCGGCTGCCGTTCGCCACGAGCGTCGCGCTGACGCCCGCCACCGCGTTCGCGCCGGTTGCGCGGTGCGGAGCGCGGTTCAGCTGCGGCGAATGCTTCATCGAGTGGCACGTGGGGTTGCTCGGCGCCCGGTTCTGCCACCGACACGGTAAGCATTGGTTCCGATTTCGGCTGGTCGGCGCGCTCGGTTTCGTTCCGCGGTTTTTCGCCCTCGGGTTGAGCGCGTGTGCGCGAGCGACCGCCACGCGAGGCGGGGCGGCGATCATCGCCGCGCCCGGCCGAGGCACCGCCACCGCGCGAGGAGCGGCGGCGCTTTTTCGATTTGGAATCCTCGATGTCCTGGTCAGACGGGGGATCGCCGATCCAGACGGTGCCGTCGCCGGTCATGTCCTCGATCTGCTTCAAGAGCTTCAGATCCTCGAAGGTGACGAGAGAGGTCGCCGATCCCTGGCGACCGGCCCGGCCGGTGCGCCCGATGCGGTGCACGTAGTCATCCGACTGCCAGGGGAGGTCGAAATTGAAGATATGGCTGACGTCGGGGATATCGAGGCCGCGAGCAGCCACGTCGCTGGCCGCCAGGAAGGTGATCTCGCCCGAACGGAACTTATCGAGCGTATCCGTGCGCGCCTTCTGGTCCATGTCGCCATGCAGAGCGCCGGCGTTGAAGCCATGCTTGGTCAGGGATTTCAAAAGGATCGCCACGTCGCGCTTGCGGTTGCAGAATACAATCGCATTGCGCACGTCCTCAGCGCGCATCAATTCGCGCAAGGCTTCGCGCTTGGCCCAATCCTCGCCATCCTCGCAATAGCGGAAGCGCTGGGTGATCGTGCGCGCCGTGGTTGCCGGCTTGGCAACCTCGATGCGGACAGGATCGCGCAGGAACTGGGCAACGAGCCGCGTGATTTCCGGCGGCATCGTCGCGGAGAAGAAAAGCGTCTGGCGCTTCGGCGGCAACAGCTTGCAGATCTTCTCGATGTCCGGGATGAAGCCCATGTCGAGCATGCGGTCGGCTTCGTCGATGACAAGGATCTCGACCCCCATCAGCATGACGCGGCCGCGCTGAAAGTGGTCGATCAGACGGCCGGGCGTGGCGATCAGCACGTCGACGCCGCGGTCGAGCTTCTTGGTCTGCTCGTCCATCGAGACGCCGCCGATCAGCAGCGCCACCGTGAGCTTATGGTTGACGCCGTATTTCTCGAAGCTTTGCGCCACCTGGGCGGCCAACTCGCGCGTCGGGGCGAGGATCAGGCTGCGCGGCATGCGCGCCCTGGCCCGGCCCGTTTCCAGACGCGAAATCATAGGCAGCGTGAAGGAGGCGGTCTTGCCGGTGCCCGTCTGGGCGATGCCGAGGACGTCGCGGCCGGACACGGCAACGGGGATGGCCTCGGCTTGAATTGGGGTTGGATCGGTGTATCCGGCTGCTTCCACGGCAGCCACGACTTTCGGGCTGAGGTCGAGCTCAGCAAATGTCTTGGTGGTCAATATCTGTCAACTCCCGTCACAGGATAATGCCCGCGCGGGATCTCAGTTGCGCGGAACGGTCGGTCAGGTCCGCGCATGTCTCATGCGCGGTGTCGCTCGGGTTTGCAGGGAACTTCTCGAAAGCCATCGACGCGGAGCGTCGTCCTGGCGAGAAAACAAAAGCATATGCCTGCCACCGCAATCGAGCGTGTCCGGCATTACACATAACTGGTATTACCGCAAGTATTTCCGCGACCTGTGGACGTTTTGTCATCGTCCGATGTAGCAAAACTGCCGATTTTTCGCAGTTGTGCACCGGAATTGTCAGCAATTGTGTCAAAAAAACCCTAAAAGACCTGCCACGCGCGCGAACTACTCTTCGTTGATCCATCGCGCGAAAAGCCCTCCGGCCACCGCCCCCAGGATCGGCGCGACCCAGAATACCCAAAGTTGCAGCAGCGCCTGGAGATCCGAGAACAAAGCGAATGCCGTTGCCCGCGCCGGGTTGAGAGCCGCATGCGATATCGGCCAAAGCACGAGATGCAGGGCGGTGATCAGAAAGCCGATCCCGATCGGTGCGAAACCGGCGGGAACGCCCGACGTCGTTGCGCCCACGAAGAGCATCAACAACATCGCGGCTGCCAGGGCTTCAGCGGCCATAACGGCAGCAAACGGGAAGGTACCGCCAGCATCGAACCGATTTGCTGCCGCAGACAGCTGCGAGGCCGCCCCGTCGGGGGCCGTCAAGAGAATAAGCCAGAACCCGGCGGCGGCAATACTGGCGCCGATCGTTTGCGCGATCACGTAGGGTACCGCGAGACGGGTTTCAAAGCGGCCTGCGGCGACGAGGCCCAGCGTTATGGCTGGATTGAAATGGCAGCCCGAGACGCCGCCCAGCGCGAAGCACATGGCGGTAAACGTCAAGCCCGCGGCCAATGCCGCCGGCAGTCCGCCACTCACCGGCGCAGGTCCCAGAAGCAGGGTCCCACAAAGAACTGCAACGTAGGCGAATGTGCCAATAGATTCCGCAGTCAAAGCCTTGAATGACATTCGCTCCCCCGATGCGCGTCGCCGCTCGTGTTGCACACCTGACGCTTGCCGCCAGTTCCGGCGATCTGTCAGGCAAGCGTCAGATGCAGAAAGCAACACTAGTGTTCCGACTCTGACATATGGTTCCCTGCCGGGAACCTGAATGTCAGCCCGGAACACTAGGCAACCTTTTGATTGTGTTCTGGATTCACAAACATTTGACGACCTCCACCCGGGAATCAAATGTTTGAGCCAGA
>JAHJSN010000131.1 GCA_018830445.1 Alphaproteobacteria bacterium
GATCAAACATTTGATTCCCGGGCGGAGGTCGTCAAATGTTTGTGAATCCAGAACACAATCAAAAGGTTGCCTAGTCTTCTGGGCTGAGTGTTCCGGGCTGACATTCAGGTTCCCGGCAGGGAACCATATGTCAGAGTCGGAACACTAGCGTTTACTCTGACTTGGCCGGATCTACCCAGCCGACATTGCCGTCCGGCCGTCTGTAAACAACATTGATGCCGCCGTTGCCGGCATTCCTGAAAATCAGGAATTGGCTTTCTCCCAGGTCGAGATGCATCACCGCCTCACCGACTGTCAACTCACGAATACCGCGCTCGGTCTCGGCGATGATCATCGGGTGGTGATCGGTCTTCTCTTGCTCTTCTCCTTCGTCGTCGGTCACCTGCAGCACATAGTCTCGTGCAGGGAGTTCCGCCGGAAGTGCGGCGCCATTCTGACGTCCGTGGTGGTGGTCTTTAAGCCGTCGCTTGTAGCGGCGCACGCGTTTTTCGAGTCGTTCCACTGCGGCATCTGCACTCGCATAGGCATCGCCGCCGGTTCCATGCGATTCTACGAGTAATCCCGTTCGCAACCTGATGGAGCAATCCGTACGGAAGAGGCTGCGTTCTTTTTCCAGTCGGACATGGCCACCGATTTCCGGCCCGATATACTTCTCCAGGACTGTTGATATTTTGTCCATGATGTAAGTCTTGTAAGCATCTCCAGCGTCTACATTCTTTCCGGTGACTTGGAGTGTCATAGTTTCGCCTTGTGTTATGTTGCTTCTTTACTTGGCTGTATCAACGCAGCTGGTCAAACCAGCTAGTTCCGATTCCCGTTTGGCTCAACAACTATCATCACGCGCTCAAAGCCTCCGCTTCCGGATTCTAGCGTAGCAAATTTGCTGCCATTCGTCGCCCCCGTTCCAATCGAACCTTAAACCGGGAAGTGGTGTCAATAGAGGTACGATTCTACCCCCGTACAGGCTGATTTATGGGCATCGCCAAGCGATCATAGGCCTCCTTCGGAATCCCAATCATACCCGATAATCAGGCGCGTGCGACCTGCTCATGCGCCCGTTTTTCACGACGGCGCTGGACCGAGGAGGGAATTCGCATGGCTTCGCGGTACTTGGCGATTGTTCGCCGCGCGATGTCGATACCGTCACGTCGCAAGAGGTCGACGATCTGGTCGTCGGAAAGAATTTGTTTTGGGCTCTCCGCATCTATCAGTTGCTTGATTCGATAGCGCACCGATTCGGAGGAATGTGCTTCTCCATCGCTCGACGACTGGATCGCCGAGGTGAAGAAGTATTTCAGTTCGAATATGCCTCGGCTGGTCGCCATGTATTTGTTCGAGGTCACCCGCGAAACCGTCGATTCATGCATTGAAATCGCGTCCGCAACCGTCTTCAGATTGAGTGGGCGCAGGTGTTGGATACCGTAGGTGAAGAAGCCGTCCTGCTGGCGCACGATCTCCTGGCTGACTTTGAGGATGGTCCGCGCCCGCTGGTCGAGGCTCTTGACCAGCCAGTTTGCGGTCTGCAGGCATTCGGACAGATATTCCTTGTCGGTATCCGAGTTTGCCGTCCGCGACACCCTGGCGAAATAACTGCGGTCGACCAGGACGCGGGGCAGCGTATCGCTGTTGAGTTCCACGATCCAGCTGTTGTCGGAGGCCGGCCTGACGATGACGTCGGGCACCACGGTCTGCATCTGGACGGTGCCGTATTCGAGCCCGGGCTTGGGGTTGAGCGCCTTGATCTCATTGATCATGTCGGACAGTTCGTCCATGTCGACACCGATCACCTTGCGCAGCTTGGTGACTTCGTGCCGGGCCAGCAGGTCGAGGTTATCGAGCAGCGCTGCGATCTGCGGATCGTATCGGTTCGCCTCCTTGAGCTGCAGCGCCAGGCATTCACCCAGCGACCGGGCGAAAATGCCGGGCGGATCGAACGACTGGAGGACGCCGAGCACGCGCTCGATCAGTTCAAGCGGCGCCCCTAGCTTTTCGCTGAGTTCGCCCAGGTCTTCTCTCAGGTAGCCTGCCTCATCAACCAGATCGATCAGGTGCACTCCGATCATCCGCTCGACTGGATCGCGCAGTGCGAGTGGCAGCTGCGAGCTCAAGTGATCCTTGAGCGACAGGGTTCCGGCGATATAGGATTCAAGATTGCTGTCTTCGCTGCTGAACCCCGAACCGCCTTTGACGTTGGCCCAGCTTGAGCCGGTCAGTCTGTCGCCATCAAGACCGCCCGCATTCCCCAGCTCGCTTGGCGATGTATCGGGGTAGATGTTGTCGTAGTCCGTATCGAGCGCGCTTGCCGCCTCGGCGGTTCCCCGCCCGGTGTCGACCCATTCATCTGAGGCGCTCGGATCGCCGTCGCTCTTGCTCGGTGACGCTTCGCCGCCGCCCTGTTCTGAAGTGAGCGGTCGCTCGGCGCTCTCATCGCGCTCCAGCAGCGGATTGCGCTCCAGTTCGGATGCAACGAATTCCGCCAGCTCCATATTGGACAACTGCAATAGCTTGATGGCCTGCTGCAGCTGCGGTGTCATCACCAGCTGCTGGCTATGTCTTAACTCAAGCTTGGCGTTGATCGCCATTACCCCACCTTAACGCCTTGATCCACGGCCCTTCATTTCAGCCCAACGTAACCTATGCTTCGTTAGCGAACATATTCCCGAGGTACACGCGCCGCACATCTTCGTTCGATATGATTTCCTGAGGGTTACCTTTTGTCAGAACTCGACCCTCATAGATGACGTAGGCGCGCTCCACGATACTGAGCGTTTCGCGAACATTGTGGTCCGTGATCAGCACTCCGATGCCGCGGTGCGTCAGGTGCCGCACCAGTTCCTGGATGTCGGCGACAGCCCTCGGATCGACTCCCGCAAACGGTTCGTCGAGCAGCATGAAGGCCGGCCGCGTTGCCAGCGCACGGGCGATTTCGCAGCGCCGCCTTTCACCGCCGGATAAGGCGATTGACGGCGATTTCCTGCGGCTGGTTATGGTAAATTCTTCCAGCAGCTGATCGAGCTGCTCGTTGCGCTTCTTTTTGTTGGGTTCGACGAGTTCCAACACGGCCATAATGTTTTCTTCGACCGTAAGGCCGCGAAAAATGGAGGCTTCCTGCGGCAGGTAGCCGATGCCGAGCCGGGCCCGCTGGTACATCGGCAGCGCCGTTACTTCGTGCCCATCGATGGTGATCTGGCCTTCATCAGCCGGCACCAGCCCCGTGATCATGTAGAAAACGGTGGTTTTCCCAGCTCCGTTCGGTCCGAGCAGGCCGACCGACTCGCCGCGGCGGACATCGAGACTGACGCCTTTGACGACCATCCGCTTCTTGTAGGTCTTCTTGACCTGCGTGACCGTTAACCATCCCTCCCCAGGCTCGTGCGGCTGGAATACGTCTTCGAGTTCGTAGGGCGCGCTCTCGAACCGCGATTCGTCGAGCCTCGGCGGCTGCCGGTCGGCGTGTTTAGGGGCTTTGGTCTTGGCTTTGCCGAACGGCAGGATTTTGAGCACGTCGGATCCTCGAAAGACAGGGTTCAGTCTTGCCGGAAAAAGCGATCCCCGGCAATGGCGCATTTATTGCATTGACTAATTCTGGGGTGATTTTTTGTCCGGCGCGGCATGACCGAAGCCCTTGCGGCCGGCGGGGCCGCCTATTTGGCGGCGGAGAATGACGATCTGCCTAATTTACCGGTACGTCCTGGGTTGTAGCTTCCCAGCTTGAAGAAGCCGCAGGACGCTGCGCACCAGTTTCGGCTTTAGGCGGCGCGGCCGCGCCGCTTGGCGCCGCCGGTTCGGCTTTCTTCTTGGCGCTGCCGAGCTGAGTGGGATAAAACACCGCGCTTGGCCGGTTGCCGCGCAGGATTTTGAGGGGTGGTGAGTTATCAATTTGCATCCCCTTCTTGTCTTTCTTGTCCTTCTTGCGGTTCTTTCCCCTCTTCCCCTTTATTGCAGATTCGATGTTGGGAACCGTTGTTGACGCCCAGCCGCGTCCTGCAAGTTCTTCTGGAGAGGCTTCCACCACCGCGTTTCCGGTCGTCAGGTCGATTTTGAGCAATGAAGCCTGCACGACGTTCTTGCCCTGGTTGAGCACGACGTCTCCCCCGAGCAGCACCGTGTTGGCCTTCATGTCGATGTCCGCCCAGTCACCTTTGGCGTTCTGACCGTTGACTTTCGATGTCACGAAGACGCCGCCGTTGGCCTTGATACGAGTGAGTTCCGTCCCGCTGCCCGACGCCGGATCAGCCGCCGCAGTACCTGGAGCGGGCTTTGGTGCAGGCTCTGTTCCAACAAGGTTCGCTTCACCCGAATAGAACGCCGTCAGGCTCGCCGCCGACAGGCTCATGGGCCCCTGTTCGACAAGGACCGTGCCTGAAAATACAGCCGCCTTTTTCGAATCGTCCACATCGAGCCTGTCAGCCTCGATATCGATCGGCGCCTTGGGGTCGCCCTTGAAAGCTGTTGCCGATAGCGAAGAGGTAAGCGCGCTCGCCGGCTTTCCGGCGTCGTTATGGGCTACATCAGCGACTTTCGCATCGGCCTTTGGAGATGCCGCGCCGCCAGCCTCACGCTTCAGCTTCGCAAAAACGCGTCCGCCTTTTCCGGCCGCATCCTTGACCGAAGTCATCTGGCTTGTGCCCTTTGCACGGTCGACGAAAAGCCGCTCACCGCGCAATTCGTTTTCGCCCTGCCGCACGACGACGCTTCCCGTCAGCAGAATGGTGTCGGACTGCGAATTGATTTCCGCTTCCTCGGCCAGCGCCTTGCGGTCAGGTCCCGACGACATGACCACGCTGCCCTTGATCAGCGCGGTCTGCTTCTTGGCATCGAAAACCGCCGAAAGACCGGTCATCTGTTCGAGTTCGCCGCGCGTCATGATGACCGGTCGCGGCGCGGTAATGAGTTCGATCTTCGAGCTGTCAGGCAACGCGCCAGCGGCCGGCTTCGCATTGCCGGAAACGGCCGCCGCGGCGCTGGAGTCGGTTTTCGGCTCAAACTTCACTTCAAGCGTATCAGTCAGCAGCGTCTGGTCGACCTGCACAGCCTTGACGTCGCCTGTGAAGACCGCGAGCCCCTTGTTGCGATCGATTTGCAGGCGAGCTGAATCGATGTCGATTGGAGCATCCGATGCGCCCAGCATGGCTGCCTGACCGACCGGTCGTGCTTTCGCGGGTTGTGTCGCGCCATTCGCACCGTCGGCACCAGGTTTTTCCGGTGTCAATTTTGTATGGACGTTCTTGAAGAACGTGATGATTTTCTCTTTCTGCTGGATGCGCAGGGAATCCGAGTTGACCTGCCCCCCCTGCATGTTGACCTGAACGGGATCGCTTGAAACGATCACACTTTGCTTGGTCCGGACGACCGCCGTGGTGAGCTTCGCCGTCAGGCCGTCTTCGGAGGCGACGTCAATTCCTCCGAAGAGATTGAGGACTCCGCTCTTTGAATTGTACGAACCCTTCGTCGCGGTCAGGTTCGTCTTGGACTTCTTTGCATCCGTCAAGACCCCGGTGATGGCGTTGAGCTCGATGAGGTCAGGCTTCGCCAGGTCCTGCTGCGCGGTTTTCGCGCGCACGACGTAGGACCCGCCATCATCGGTGAAGCCTTCGTAATAGGGGTTATTCATCGTCAGGTTTTCTGGGAGAATTCTCGCAATGGCCCTCAGTCCCGCATCGGTCCCGAAATCCGCGGACAACAGCGCCGAACCGACGTATGCGAGCATCGATCCGAGCGTCAAAAGCGGTAGCAGCCGACGCATCGACTTGACGACAAACGTATGCCTGCGCGCCTTCCCGAATTGTGTCGATCGATCGACACCTACGACGACGAGGCGGCCGTTCCTGTTGCCGGCCGCCCTGCCGGCTGGAGGCACTGGGTCGAATGATGTGGCATGCGCCATTTTCTATAGGACCCCGTTAACGAACCTGCTGCGGTGAATTTCCCGACACTTTGGCTGGCCCTCGTGTCGCAAGGATCGCGGTAACGACACATAATACGGACAAGGCAAATTGTCCGGATCGGACGGAGTTTGCCGGTTCCATCCCGCCGAACATGATCGCTTCGCTGCCATTCCAGTGAAAATCGCCGCCAAATGGGGTGAATTTGGGACTTATGGCAATCCTTCAGACGTCTCGCTGTGCAAAATCAGTGCGAAAAAATGTCCAGATCGTCGAATCCGTTCAAGTCGAGCTCTGCCCGCGATGGCAGAAACGCGAAACAAGCCTCTGCCAGCCCGCTTCGCCCGTCGCGTTCCAGCATCTCGGTCAGCCGGTCGTGAACGGCGTGCAGATGCAGGACGTCACTTGCGGCGTAGGCGATCTGCGCCTGCGATAGTTCCCTGGCGGCCCAGTCCGAACTCTGCTGCTGCTTTGACAATTCCACGCCCGCCAGTTCCGAGACGACGTCTTTCAGGCCGTGGCGGTCCGTATAGGTGCGCACCAGCTTGGAGGCGATCTTTGTGCAGAAGATCGGAGCCGCCATGACACCGAGATACTTCGACAGGATGGCGATGTCGAAGCGCGCGAAATGGAAGATCTTGAGCACGCTTTCGTCCGCCAGCAGGGCCTTGAGGCGCGGTGCACTGTAATCCGAACCGTCGAACTGGACGAGATGTGCCGTGCCGTCTCCGCAAGACAGCTGCACCACGCACAGCCTGTCGCGGTGCGGCTTCAGCCCAAGGGTTTCCGAATCGACCGCAACGCGATTGCCGAATGACAGGCCCTCCGGCAAGTCCCCTTTATGCAGCATGATCTTGCTGTTGCTCATGTTCTGTTCGTTTCCCCGTCCCGCAAATTCGTCCGGCCCGCGCACGTTTCAAGTAGCAAAGCTTATAGGTGCTTCCGCGGCAACCGCAAACCCGGCTCCGGCCTGCGGATGCGAGAGTCTGGGTATGTCTTGCGGAGAACCGTCTGGGCCCGGTTGGTAGCGCGGGTGCTAAGTCGGCACCTGAAGCGCATCAAAATAGGTGGGCAACCGAAGCGCCAAACAGAAATCTCCAGGCCCGGTTGTTCGCGCGGGCGCTCGCTCGCTTCACCCCACCTTCCTGATCGCCGCAAACAGCAGTTCCAGATCCTGCGGGCGGGACATGCGGTGTTCGCCGTCGGGGACTTCGGTTATGTCGAGCCACTCCGCGTTGATGACGTCCTTCATGGCGCGGACGTGCTCGACGGGGACGTCATTGTCCTGCTGCCCTTGCAGAATGACGATAGGGCGGCCGGGGTCGAACAATTCCCCCTTGAAGTGATGGTTGCGGCCTTCCTCGATGAACTTCCTGGTGATGGGCAGCGGATCGCCATATTCCGACGGGCGGTAGGTGACGCCTTTTTCCATCACCTCGGCCTGCGCCTCCGGCGACATCTCCTTCCAGATCAGCTCTTCGGTCAGGTCCCATGCGGGGGCAACGAGGACGAGGCCCTTGATGCGGGCGGCCTGATCGGGAGCGTTACGCATCAGATCGCGCAGAAGGAGGAGGGCGAGGTGTCCTCCGGTCGATGATCCGAGCACGATTTGCGGTCCGGTCGTGACCTCTTCGAAAATCGCCCGGGATTCTTCCAGCCAGTTGCCGACGGTTGCCTCAAGGAAGTCGCCGCCCGAGCGGCCGTGACCGGAATAGTCGAAACGGGTGAGGCCGTAGCCGTTTTTCGGGGCCCAGTCGGCCAGTGCCTCGGCCTTGGTGGAGACCATGTCGGACTTCAGGCCGATCAGCCATATGAGGCCGGAGCCGCCTCCGGTTGCCGGCGGCTGGTGGAGATAGGCGATCGTGCGCGGATCGGAGGCGCCATGACCGGACACTTCGAGGAACAGCGGTTCGCCTTGGCTCATCTTAGTCAGGTTTCCCTCATGGCCAACACCCGGCAAGCCGGTGTTGGGCTGGCTCCTTCTTTACCGACACTTCCTTTGCTCGACACTTCTGGATTCTTGACACCGCGCAGGCTCGTGTCAGATGCAAGCTCGTATTGACGAACTAATGTCATGCCTATCCCGTTAGCACCGGAACGACGGCTAACCAACCCACTCCATGGCCGGTCTTGAACCGGCCATCCAGGGGCGGCATCCGTGACGGCCTGCGAAATTCGCCCTGGATGGCAGCCCTCGTGCCGGAGGCGCGGCTTCGCCCTGGATGGCAGCCCTCTCGTGCCGGAGGCGCGGCTTCGCCCTGGATGGCAGCCCTCTCGTGCCGGAGGCGCGGCTTCGCCCTGGATGGCAGCCCTCGTGCCGGAGGCGCGGCTTCGCCCTGGATGGCAGCCCTCGTGCCGGAGGCGCGGCTTCGCCACGACGGGCGGCCATGGAGTCGTTTGTTCAATTGCGCAGGACAGCCAAGATACGATGCGCCGGTTTTAAGGGGATAGGCATGAACTAATGTCGTGTTGGGCTGGCTCTCTCCTTGCCGACACTTCCTCTGCTCAACGCTACTGGGTTCTTGGAAGATCGCTTGGATCAGGCAGTGGCGATAGCGAACTTGCGCAACTCGTAAAACGCCAGCATTCAACCCGACTCCAAAAGAATTTTGGCGAACCTATCACGTAGGCTGGCGTAAAATCGAGCCAGGCAAGATCTGCGATGAATAGAGAATTGATGCTCGCAATTATTGCGATGGATTCCGACCACCGTGCATCCAAACAGGCCTACTGCTTCACTGCCACGGGAGGCTTCGGGCAGAACCGTTCATGCAGCGACTTGACGATTTCGCGCGCCAGCGGATCGCCGATGGAATAGTGGGCGAAGTGGCCTTCACGCTCCACGGTCACGAGCCCGACCAGACGCAATCTGGCCAGATGTTGCGAAACAAGGCTCTGACGCGCACCGATGTCTTCGCAGATCTCGGTCACCGTCTTGCTTCGGTCCATCAGCGTGCACAGGATCATCAAGCGGTGCTCGTTGCCGATCGACCGAATGAACTCCGCCGCCTGGGAAGCCGAAGCGAGCATTTGTTCGGCGAATTCGTCGCCGAATGCCGGCGTCTCGATTTCGTTTGCGGCTTCCGTATCTGAAACCTGATCGTCGGTGGTTCGGCTCATGACTATCCAATTATCGCGTTGAATGCCGGCGCCCACGCAGTACCTGCCGGCGCCATATGCCAGTTTACACTGGCGATTTTGCGTCCGTTCGTGTCGCTTGAGTGGAGGGTTAAACCTGCTCCGCTCCGCTCTGCTCTGCTCCGCTCCGCCCCCCTTCACTCCGGGGTTGCCCGCTGCCTCAACCGGTCGCAGCTACCCTTTTGATTCTCTTAAAAAAGATAGCGTTGCCTCAAGACAAGCGCAAGACTGCCGTGATCGTTACTATTCGTCTCGCATCAGCCCATTCATATGGAAACACCGGCGCCACGTCACAATGCCGCAGCCTGCGAACGGTATCTGCGTCGGCGGGCCGCAGAAACGGGCAACCGCCGCAAGCACACCTGATCGCAAGCAAACCCACTGGACACAGGCACGCGGCGCGTCCCGTGTGTCAGCGTTGCGCCATCCTTGCGATCTTCAGGATGAGGATCACCCACGGTGTCCCGTGCATCAACAGGTCGAAGATGTCGACCGGCCGGGTCAGTGTTCCCTGTGCCAGCATCTTCAGTTTTTCCCAGATATGCGGCTCCGGCACGAACGGCGCCAGCCCCAGCGTCAGCGCCGCCGCGATCGCCATCCACAAAGGAACCTTGTCGAGCCACTCCATGCCTTAGCTCCTCTTCAACATGTTCCAATCGCAGCCATCCCGCCGCAACGAAAAAAGCGGCTCGACCGTCACCGATCAAAGCCGCTTTTTTTGCTCCTTCCCGAACCGGGAATTAAGGCAACTCTTCGCGATCAATCCAGCCGGTACTTGAAGCCGAACGTGATGTCGAACTGCTCCATGCCGATTTCGACATTGTGATTCGGATTGCCAAGTGGCGGGTTCAACTCCACACCGCTGATCGAACTCTCCGGTACGTACATGCCCGCAACCTCGATATCGATGCGGTCGGACAGCTTGTAGGTAGCACCGGCCGAAATGTGGTGCTGCACGGCTGCCGGGGCCAAAATATTGAACATCACGTCTTCACTGCGCAGCGGGCTCGTGTTGTAGGAGTACCCGGCCCTGAGTGTGTATTGCTGGCTGGCACGCCATTCCAGGCCGACCTTGATCACGTCGACATCTTCCCAGCCGAATCCAGGACCGTTGTCGGCCCCGAATGGAGCTATGAACGCATTTGCGGAAGGATTGGCGATAGCCGCAACTTCCGAATACCAGATGTGCTTGTAGTCGGCCATGAAGGTCAGGTTCGGCATCACATCGATCGCGATGCCCGCCACGACGTTGGCCGGAATGTCGAAATCACCCTGTTCGGCGAAAAGGTTCGAATATTTGTCAAACGGCTGCATCCAGATCGGCGAGGTCGCGGCGACGCCGATACGCACGTTCGGCATCACAGACCATTCGATGCCACCCTTTACGCCGCCGCCCCACGACACGTCCGTGCTGCTGTTTGGCGTCAGCAAGCTTACCCCTTCAGCCTCGAACTGCTGACGCCCCAGAATTGGCGCGATACCAATCGCGAAACCTGGCATGACTTCCTTGGCGAAGTTCACCGACAAGAGGGCCTGCTGCAGGTTCACACCCGCGCGCCCGCCGCAGAACACGCCCGAGCCGCCACCGCATTCAAGTAGCGGACGCGCCACACCGCGATAATCGGTATTCATGCCGCCGTTGGCGTACATGGAAACGCCGATCACATCGACCAGGCTGGAATTGACGCGCTGAGCCCAGGCCATGTTGGGAATGAAGAACAGCTTGCTGTCGCTTTCGACGCGGCCGGTCGAGGTGAAGCCGGGCTGCCCGGATCCTTCAACATATCGTTGTGGACTGAACAGTGATATCGCTGTGGTGTATTCGCTGGGGGAATGCACCAGACCAGCCGGGTTGAGCGAAGTGCTCGTTGCATCACGGCCGTCTGCCACACCGGCACCGCCCAGCGCCTTCTGCCTCGCACCGAAGCCGGGCTGGAAATAGCCGTCCGTCGCCCAGGCCGGGAAGCTTCCCGCCATTGCAGCCACCACAGCGATTGCTGCCAGTGATGCACTCGAACCATTCTGTCTCATATTGGCCTTCCCCCCTGCCGACGCTCGTTTGATGGTTTCTTGAATTTCCATCAGGGTGCCGACTGCTGAAACAAAAGGCAATATGCAGATATTCTAATTCCTCTGGATGCGGGACGAATCACCCAAGGCGTGTATCACAAAAATCACGATTCAAGCGGATTGGTGGCAACCGGAGCGCCAAAAACGACGCATATCAGGATTTGGAATCCATCCAAAAAAAGTACGAGCCACCGGTAAGATGGCTCGCACGACGGCGATCTAATGGACTCTTCGGGCAGCCATTGACGGCTCCCCGGACCTGAATTCCCTAGATGAAGAGATTGATATCCGACTCGAGCGCGCGCTCCATGTAGGTTGCCGCTCCACCCAGCTTGATGCCGTCGATCATGTCCTTCTTGTCGAATTCGAACAGGTCCAGCGTCATCTGGCAGGCGATGAACTCGACATCACTGTCGACGGCCGCTTCGCGAAGATCTTCGATCGAGGCCACGCCCTTCTTCTTGATCAGGTTTTTCATCATCGTCGTGGCCGCTGCGTTGACGCCCGGAATGGCCGCGACCAGGTTCGGCATCTTCATGTGCATGCCCATCATCGGCATCGCCATATCCGGCTTGCCGAGCGGCGAGATTTGCAGATCGAGCTTCTTTTTCAAAAGCGGCAATCCATAGAACGTGAAAAACATCGACACCTTGACGTCCATCGCTGCCGCGGTCGTCGCCAGGATGAAGGGAGGGTAGGCCCAATCGAGAGTCCCTTTCGTCACGATGATCGACATGCTCTTCGCATTGGGTTTCTGCTGTCCGGCGGTGTCCATCTTCTTGCTCCGATTGAGTTTGGTTTCCCTGAGAAAGTTCGGCTTATTTGCGCCCAGCTATGGCGCGGACCACATATCCAGCTGCCATGAGCGCTAGACCCACGATCCAGAACGGCCACTGGTTTTGATAGAGGACCCGGTCGGCGGGGTGCGCGAACAGGATTGTCGGCTCGAACCCGAGCAACCTCCCGGCGACCTCGCAAGCCAGCAGGAACACCCCGACCGCGAGACCGATGAACCCGCACCAACGAGCGAGAGCTTGACCCGAGCCCGAGACGCGGCCGAGGATGCCAGCAATCAGACCGATACCGAGTGCAACTCCGGCAAAGATCGTTGCCGGTCGCATGTACGGCATCATCATTGCCATCATATCGATCATGAATTGCTTCATTGCTTCCTCGTCCCCCGCGCCTCCGGTCGGCTTCAAGCTTTCGGACTATTTCAGTCGAACGAATACGCCTTTCGCGCAGACGCCGGCATCCGTGCAGCCATCAAGCGTCCACGTATCGGCGTCCTTCATCATCATCTTGGTATTGTATATTTCGGCCGTTGCAGGATGCGCGATCTGACCGGAGAAGGATTCCCCGTCCTTCGCCAGCGCCGACCGGATCATTTCCATGCCCATGTTCTTCGGTCCACCCATGACCGTGCAGGACATTCCGTGATCCCCGCCTTCCTTGCATTCAACCGTGTAGTCTCCCCACTTCCAGGTTCCGACCATGGACTGATCGGCAATCGCAGGCGCGGCGACCGCCAAAGACAGCACGGCCGCAACGAACATCGTCTTGGTATTGATCCGCATTTCAACTACCCTTTCCATGAACTGCACGAATTCGCGCTCGGCGGGCAATGGCCTTCGTCCCGCCGAACACAGTCTTCAGACTCCCTTCACAGCCCCTCTTGCAGGCCAAAAGCCTGCGTTCCGGGATGCGCCGAGCTTTATGAATTACGCTGCGCGCTGAATGAGGAAGCGGTATACGCCGCCGTCCTGGGTCGACTCCATCAGCGTATGGCCGGTCTGGCGCGCGAACGCTTCGAAATCGGCCACAGACCCTGGATCTGTTGCGAGGATTTCCAGCGTTCCACCCATCGGCACCTCTCCGATCGCCTTCTTGGCCTTCAGAATCGGCAACGGGCAGTTCAACCCCTTGGCATCAAGCGTCTTATCCGCCATTTCTCGTTCCTTCCCTTGTCACGACTAATTGAGGCGCCCATCGATCTTCAATTCCATGGGCACCATTGCCTTCGGAGCCGGTTAAAGTTGCTCTGCCTGGGCACAGCCCGGAATTTTCCCAGGTCGGCCCCGCTTCGGCTCCACGCAGCAACAACATCCGAATATTCGAATATAGCGCTAGACGCTTGGAGTTTGCAACTCTCTCGGCATACCGAACTTTGCATCTACGGCAAGTTGATCGCGCATTTCGTGCCGTAGCTGTTTTCTTGCAGGGTTTCCGCCAACCGACCGAGTGCCCGGCGAGCGTCCGCCCAACCTCGAATTCGAGGTCCAATTCATTTCGAAATCATTCGGCCTCGGCTTTCCTCCTCGATGGGACTAGTACCGCCGATCAGAAGTCCCTGTGTCGCATCAGTCAACCACTCTCAGGGACTTCTGATCGAAAAGCGGTACTAGATTCAATATTTTACTAGTACCCTCTGCTTTCAGAAGTTCGTCAAGGTGGTTGCCGCGAATGACTCACGAACTTCTGAAAGCGGGTACTAGTGTTCTGGATCAAACATTTGATTCCCGGGTGGAGGTCGTCAAATGTTTGTGAATCCAGAACACAATCGAAAGGTTGCCTAGTGTGGCGTCGCGCCTTAATTGACCTATGGGCGCGGCAAGGTTGGCGTCAATTACGGCGCGCTGAACGCCACACTATGTCATTGTTTTTGCTAGTGGCCTTTTTGTCTCGCCTAAATCGTCAGCGGTTGCTGCAAGCACAGCGATTTAGGCGAGACAGGCCACTAGTGTTCCGGGCTGACATTCAGGTTCCCGGCAGGGAACCATATGTCAGAGTCGGAACACTAGCGCCGCTCATGCCTCGGCCATCAGCGCGCGCTCGAAAACCTTCATTCCGACCATGCCACCGATTACGATGGCGGCAAACGTGAGGAATGAGCCAAGTGCCAATGTCGAAACACCGGTTATAGCCTGACCGACCGTGCAGCCAAGCGCCATCACGCCTCCAACGCCCATCATGGATGAACCCATGAGATTCCTCACGGTATCGTTGGCATCCGAATAGCTGGTGAACTTGAAGGAGCCCTTCAGGGCTGTGGCAAGGAACGCTCCGATTGTGGCACCGAACAAGGACGCGACGCCGAAATTCGGCAGTCCGAGCGCGGTGTAGCGCTGCAGCCATTCAAGCGAATCTCCTGCCGGGCGCACATAGCTGAGCGACATCGGCACCATCGGAACCTCTGCGAATTCGTCGTATGCAAGCCCCGTCAACGCCCAGCCTGCCACCACGCATAAACCGATGCTGAGACCCGAAACGATATGGATCGGGCTCCTTCGGAAAGAAGCGTCGCTGAAACAGTACATCGCAATCAGCCCGGCGATCCCGAAACCGACAACCAGCCCCATCAGCGGCGCGTCCATCCCGGTAGCTCTGGCGGCGAACGAGGCAAGGCTCTGCGTATCCCCGAAGCCGGTCACCGAGACGCGGGTCGCCTCTTCGATGGAGGCCCTCACCGGACCAAGCACGCCGCCGATGGTCATGTATGCGAAAATGCCGATAACGGCGAGATTCATCAGCGATCGCAAATCGCCGCCGCCGAAACGGGCCAGATTCTTGCTGACGCAGCCGCCGGCGAACACCATTCCAAAACCGAACAGAAGCCCGCCGAAGATGTGTCCGAACCAATTGAGCGAGCTGCCGACGTACATCGTCTTGGAGATCGGCAGAACCCCTTCGTAGGCCAGGAGTTGCGCCCCCACGATCGCAGTGGCGCTCGCCAGCAGCCATGCTCTAAAACGCCGAAAGTCTCCGAAGTTCATGAAGTCCGAGATTGCACCCATGGTGCAGAAGTTGGTTCGAACGACGAAAACGCCGAACACGAAGCCAATAATCAGACCGCCTAGCATCACGTAGTACGGCGCATCCGTAGCAATGACTTCGCGCAGTTCCGACATCTAGTTCTCCCACTCAGGACTCAAGGCCCCGTCAGCGTCAGCGTCAGCGTCAGCGTCAGCGTCAGCGTCAGCGTCGGGCTCGACCTCACATTCGGCGCATTGAATATGAATGCGCATCCGGTTGCAAGCTGGATTTGAAGCTGCATTCAAATTCGGTGGGATCGGGCGGAAAGTGTCGCCAACAAGCTATAGCGAACTGACGAGAAACAGCTTTGCCGCCCGCTGGAAGGTCCCCGTAGTCATTTCCCGACCCGCCCGAAGCGGTTCGAAAAGTCATTTGAAAACGAACTCACCCGCGCGGTGCACGGGTGAGTTCAACTCGTGTTTCGATCCGTCACTAAGCCAAAAGGCTTAGAGGTTACCCTTGCTGAGCTCTTTGGCCAGATGATCGGCCTGACGAATCGCAAGCGATACGATCGTCAGGGTCGGGTTCTCGGACGCTCCTGTCGTGAACTGGCTGCCATCGGAGATGAACAGGTTCTTGATGTCGTGCGTCTGGCCCCACTTGTTGACGACGCCGTCGCCAGGCTTCGTCGACATGCGGTTCGTCCCCAGGTTGTGCGTCGACGGATAAGGCGGCGTCGGGAAGACCCGCGTCGCACCCACGGCCTCGTATACCGCGCTGCCCTGCTTGTAGGCATGCGCGCGCATTGCCTTATCGTTCTCATGGTCGTCAAAATGCACGTTCGGTGCCGGCAACCCGTACTTGTCCTTGACGTCGGTGTTGAGCGTCACCCTGTTCGTCTCCTGCGGCATGTCCTCGCCGACGATCCACATGCCGGCCATATTCTCGTACATGTCGAGCGCCGAGGTGAATTCCCGCCCCCACGCACCCGGATCGAGGAACGCCGCCATGAACGGAATGCCGAGCGCCAGCGTTTCCAGTTCATAGCCGCCAACGAACCCGCGCGAGGGATCGTGGCGTGCTTCGTCGGATATGATCCCTGCCATCGTCGTCCCGCGCCACATCCGGACAGGCTTGTCGAAGGCGGCATAGACCGACCCCGTCATGTGCCGCATGTAGTTGCGCCCGACTTGTCCCGAGGAGTTCGCCAATCCGCCAGAGAACATGCTCGACGCCGAGTTGAGCAGCAGCCTTGGGCTCTCGATCGAGTTGCACGCCACGCAAACGACGCGTGCCTTCTGCATGTGCTGGTTGCCGTCCTTGTCGGCGTAGACAACGCCGGTCACCTTGCCGCTCTTGTCATGCTCGATGCGCAGGACATGGCAACGATCGCGGACTTCCAGATTCCCGGTCGCCTCGCCTCTTGGAATATCGGTGTAGGCGGCCGACCATTTGGCCCCCCACTTGCAGCCCTGAAAGCAGAACCCCGTCTGTTGGCACATCTGCCGCTCATCGTAATCGGCAGAGTTGATTGCCATCCGGCCTGTGTGGACGTCCTTGTAGCCAAGCTTCTTTGCCCCCGCCTCGAACACCTTGTAGTTATTGTTCCCCGGCAATCCGGCGCGGCCTCCGGTGCGCGTCACGCCGAGCTTGGCCTCGGCCTTTTCGTACCAGGGAGCCATTTCTGCCCCGTCTATCGGCCAGTCGAGCAGGTTTGCACCCTTCACCGCGCCATAGGTTGTCGCCGCCCTCCACTCATGCTCCTGAAATCGTAGCGAAGCTCCGGCCCAGTGAATCGTCGTGCCGCCGACCGCTTTCACGATCCATGCCGGCAGACCGGAGAAGTCTTTCGCCACACGCCAGTCGCCTGAGGTCGTGCGCGCGTCCGTCCAGGCAAGCTGGCCGAAACTGTCCCATTCGTCGTTGACGTAATCGTCGGGCAGGTAGCGCCCGCCCGCCTCGAGCGCCACGACCTTGACGCCCTTCTGCGCGAGTTCGTTGGAAAGTACTCCGCCACCGGCGCCGGTGCCGATCACGACCACGACGCTGTCGTCATTCTTATCGAAAGAAGCTGCCATGTCTCGCCACCCCTAGAGCCAGTTGATGTCGTCGAAGCCGCGGTCGATGTAGCCACCTTTAGTGTAGCTCTCACCTTCGTAGCCGAAGATCGGCCAAACCGCTTTCTGGTTGTAAAGACCGGTGACAAGACCACCCCGGATCATCTGGAAGAATGGCTTGTTCTCGATGCTGCGAAGAATACCGACTCTGTCGCGCTCCCATCCGGCTGCGGCATAACTCGCAAACCCGGCGGCAACCGCCGCGGCATTAACTTCGGCTATCCCCTTTTCGACCTCGGCGGCCTTGCCTTCGTCATCATAGGATTTGACGGCGGCGGCATAGAATTCATCGGCGATCCGATCATGCGGATAGACGTCGCGCGCCATCTGAATGAGCGTCGCCATGGTTTCCGGCTTCAGATGCTTCACATCCATCGCCCATGCTGCGCCGCTTCCGGCAACGAATGCCGGACCTACGACAAATGCCGTCAGTCCGAACGCAGCGCTGCGTGAAAGCAGATCACGGCGCGTGAGCCCTGCCTTTTTAGTCTCGGAGATCATATTGGGTTCCTCCATGAATCGTTTGGCGCAAGCCGCTAGCTAGTGTTCTGGATCAAACATTTGAGTCCCGGGCGGAGGTCGTCAAATGTTTATGAATCCAGAACACAATCAAAAGGTTGCCTAGTCTTCTGGGCTGAGTCTTCTGGGCTGAGTCTTCTGGGCTGAGTCTTCCGGGCTGACATTCAGGTTCCCGGCAGGGAACCATATGTCAGAGTCGGAGCACTAGCGATAACGACCGTGCTTTTCCAGCACTTCGATTTTGTATCCGTCCGGGTCTTGAATGAAGAAGAAGCGGGCCATCAGCGAACCATCGCGATGGAATTCCTTGACGTCCCCGGCAGCAATCCCCAGGCCAGAGATCCGTTCGTGCTCGGCCCTTGCATCATCGACGGCAACCGCGATGTGCCCATATCCGTCACCGAGATCGTATGGCTCTGTGCGTCCCTTGTTGAGGGTCAGCTCGATTTCGAAGTCAGCTTCCGGATTACGCAGGTAGACGAGCGTAAAGGTGTCGAAATCGAACGTAGCCGAGACGTCCAGCGTAAGTGCATCCTTGTAGAATTTGATCGAACGATCCAGATCCATAACGCGAATCATGGAGTGTATAACTTTAGCCATTTGATCCTCCTGAAGTTCCAAAGGTAGGACCGTCTGACACCGTCGTGGTGGTATTGGACTACTACACGCGCGTTCTTTCACATCGCCGTCACGCTGGCCGATGCTCTCAATGTGGTGATTTCCTTGGCCTCAGGCCGTGCTCCCGAAAGATAAAGCAGGCAAGTGGTTCGCAACATCGATGTGAAATTTGGCACCACCCCATGAAGCTCTTCGGCTTCGTCGTGCAGGGCCGTCAGGAACTTCGGCGTCGTCAATCCCTGGTCTTCTGCAATCAGATCGAGGATATCCCAGAAGGCTGCTTCGAGGCGAATGCTGGTTGC
Source organism: Alphaproteobacteria bacterium (assembly GCA_018830445.1). Lineage (GTDB taxonomy): Bacteria > Pseudomonadota > Alphaproteobacteria > Rhizobiales > Hyphomicrobiaceae > Filomicrobium. Next base: position 18,403 of record JAHJSN010000131.1, read on the forward strand.
ATGTCCGGAAAGGCGGACAGACCGGGTTACGCTTCGAAAACCGGCGGGATTCTGGCCCGCAAAAATCTGGCACATCCTGAACTCCTGGAACTTCGCAAATTGCACGGTTGACGCCACCCTGTGTCACCAGAGCGTAGCGGTGAAGATCGGTAAGGCCAAGGCTTAGTAGGCAATAACGGCAAACAATCGAGTCAAGCCGGTTGTGCATCGCACCGGCAGTCACACCGCACCGCACCAAAATCAAGACGGAGAAGAAATCGAATAAAGTTTGAGGCGCGGTGGCGATCATGCTACCCGACTGAACACGCCAACCGATATTACCGGCAGGCTCGCGACTTCCCGCAATATCGCAATGTAAGGCAGGTTAAGCCCGTACGCTCGGTTTCCGCACACCCGATTCCAGGTAAGCATGCCGGTCCCCGAGAGCGCGCCACTTGTCTCTTAGCTGCACTTCAAGTTCCCGCACCGTTTCCTCGCCGGTCAGCAGTCCATCCTCGAAGGGGTCTTGCCCGACTGATGCAAAGGCGTTGGCGAACGCGTTTTGTAGCTCGACGAAAGCAAGATCCAGCTTCACGCGTGCAACGAGCGTATTCATCTCTTCGCGTATTGCGGTTTGCTCGCTGACCTTGCCGGCATCGAGAGCTGCCCGGATTTGCCTCAGAATGCGGTTTTGAACGTCGAAGAAATCCTGCGCCACGCGATATTTCCTGCGCGCGTGAATGAGACGGGCCCGGCTGACATGAACCTGGGTCATGATAGCCATCGTCACGGCCAGCGCCCGCGCATCGAGCAGTTCGTCTTTCGCATCGACTTCGGCGCGGCGCGCCGGATAGCTGAACACCTTGATAAGGTTCCAGCTCGCTTTCGCCCCCCACGTCACCCAATACTGGTTGAACAGGAAGTCATTGCTGTTGAAGTTTGGCGCAGTATCGAGCGAGATACCGGGCAGCATTTCCAGGATTGCGGCTTCGGCTTCACGCCGGTTGATCCGGGCATTGTAGGCAACCTCGCGCAGTTCCGACCGCGAGACCAGCGCCTGCTCGATCATGGCGTCGGCGCTCATGCCCAGAATTCGAGGGGTCTTGTACCAATGCGGGACCTCCACCCGAAACGACTCGCCAGGTGACACGTTGACGAGCGCCGCCAGTTGCGCCTTTGCTGTCGTCAGCTCGCTTTCGAGGTTGCCCATCTCGCGCTGAATTTCGCGCAGTTCACGTTCATACGTCAGCGCCGTCAACGGCGATGCATCGGCGCGCTGCGAAAGCTTGCGGCTGTTGGCGAGCGCCTCCTCGACACGGCCATTCAGCTGCCGTAGCTGCGACATCGTGCGGTCGGCCGCGACCGCCTTCCAATAGGCTGTCCGCACGTCTTCGATGATCCGGTTGATCACCTTGCGCCGGCGCTCGTTCGAAATCAGAACCTGATCGGAAGCCTGGCGGGCACGGATATACGAAAGCCCGAAATCGAGAATATGCCAGCTGAACGTGATGTCCGTGGTCTTGATGTCTTTATCTGACGACGTCGAGGAGCGCAGAGATTCTTGGCCCGTCACGTTATCGTTCAGGAGTTCGACGCTGCTGCCGCCTGAATAGTTGTTGCGGCCGTCGTAGCCGGAGTTTGCAACGATATTGGGGAGCAGCGAGAAGTGCGCCACGCTCAGCTGCTGCTCGCGAAGTGCGACCTCCATCATTTCCACCCGATGATCGAGGTTGTATTTCAAAGCGCGCGCCATGGCCTCGTAAAGGCTGAGCGGCCCATTGAGCGGTTCTTGATCGATTGTCGTGCGCCAGCGCTTGTCGTCTGAATAGGCGGAGAGTTGTTCAAGCGAAAGCACTTCCGGCCGCAGGGCGCATCCACTGGTCAAAAAGCAGAACAGTAATGTGATTAACCGGGCGCGCACCACAATCTCCACAAGGATTCAGTCGGATGGGAAATGAATCGACCACCCTGGGCACGCGAATACATAATTCTTACGCAGACTAAGTTATCCACGTGATTCGCACAGCCGGCGAATTTCGAATCGATCCCCAAAACTTGGATATTGGGAACCGATTGTGCTCTTTGAACCACAAGGCGTCCGTACAACAGCCGCGCCAGTCGGGTTTGTAACCCGTCAGATATTAATGATGACCTAATAAACGTCTCGGCATGGCAAGGGATTGGCACGTCTAATGCTCCTGACAGACGAGTATTCAACCTGTCCGGAGTATGCGCATGCACCCGATTGCATATGCGTTCATGGCGTCGACCTTCACTGCGTATCAGGCCTTCGTCCATCCAGGCGCGACTGTGGAAACGCTGATCGACAAGGGCCTGATCGTCGAAATGATCATCAAATGCCCTGACGGAGCCGGCATCATTACCTATTCAAGAGTCGAAAGAGTCTATTGCACGCCGGACTACAGCTGCCACGGCGCCATCACCCACGCTATCGAGCACCTCTGCCGCTGAATGCACGCTTCACTTGCTGAAAGCGGAAACCCGGCGACGATTGCCTATTCGTCGGCTGGGACGAGCACCGGCTCACCAAACTCACGAATTTCCGATGCCTTCTCAACTTGCTCACCGAAAGTCTGCCGATCGGTCGTTCCGCTGTCCTCGAGATTCTTGACTTCGCCGGTTGCGAGCTGAATCACGATGCGGTGCGTAACGGTCGAACCATCCGCGAGAAGCGCAACGATCTCGGCTTCTAGTTCGCGTTCATCAAGCGGCGGCTGCGCAAGCAGCAACCCGGTTTCAGCCTGCTTGACCCAGAACGGCATTGGCCGGCCATTGGCCTGCTTGACGCTATACTCGGTAACCGGACCATGCGCCTCAGGTGCAATAGAGTTGCTCAATTCGATATAGATGACACGATCCCGGATCAGCGTATCGACAATGATCTGGCCGTTACGCTCCGCATCGCCAATCGCCGAAACACCGCTGACGTCGGCGCGTAACGAGAAGCCCGTCAGACTGCGGACGTCCCAGAAACCAGCGGCCTGTCCAAACGAAAGGGAGGCATTCTTCGCAAGATTCCCTAACCGGTCAGTGTCGAAGATCTCGACAGTGCCGAAGCCATCGGCGTCGATACCGCCCAGATTTTCGATACCGTTCACGGTATCGAGTACAATACCGTTTTCGCTGAGATCGACAATGCTGCCGAGATCGCCGAGTTCGGCAACAGTATCCAGAATAATGCCGTTTTGACCTTCGATCCCATCTGCCAGTGATTGATATTCAGCGCGGCCGTCCGACACCGGCGCGGCAGACAGCAGTTGCTCGAAGATGGTCCCCGTCGGATCGGCTGGCATTTCAGGCGCAGGCTCAACGTCAATGGTGACCAGCATCGAGACCGTTCCGCCATTGCCATCGTCAACAAGAACCCTGAACGTATCTCGTCCCGAGAAGCCGTTGGCCGGCACATACCTGTAGCCGCCGTCGGGCGCCACACTGACGCTGCCGTTGTTCGGCGCAGTCAGCAGCGAATACCGCAGTGGATCCCCGTCGGCATCTTCTGCCGTCAGATTGCCGGAAACCGCCACGCCTTCTCGCGTTGCATTTCTGGCGTTCTCGGCTGTCGGCGCATCGTTCACCGGAACGACAGTGATAACTTCGTTGGCGGGCGCACTCGTCGCGCCGTCGTCATCCGTAACCGTGAAGGAGATCGTCACGGTTCCGTTAAACTCGGCAACCGGCCTGAAGATGAGACCTGCGGCCTCCGCCGGTGTCAGCGGCGTCCCTGTCGAAACTAGCGTAAGGCCGTCGGCATAGTACAACACGCCTTCGGAGACCGGTGGCAGCGAGGTCACCGAAACCGAAGCGATCGGCCCTTCGACGTCGCTGCCGGTCAAGCCAACGACAATGTCGGTATCTTCGACACCCGAACTGGTCGATGGCGTCGCCGTCGGCACGTCGTTGATCCCGTTGATCGTGATGGTGACGGTATGCGTCGTGCCGTCGGCGGAAGTGACCGTGAACGTGTCGCTCAGCGTATCGCCAAGACCGAGCTGCTGGATCGCCGCCTGGCCGTTCGCCGCCGCATAGCTCCAGTTGCCCGACGCGTCGATGGTCAGATCGCCGTAGGTCCCGGTCACCGTCTCCGCATTGAACGTCGCCTCGCCCGAGTCGGCATCCGTAATGGTGAGCACGCCGCTATCGGTCAGGTTCGGACTCGACGCATCTTCCGTCACCGAACCGGCGTCGTCGCCGCCGATCGCCGCCGCATCGTTGATGCCAAGAATAGTGATCGTCACCGTATGCGTCGTGCCGTCGGCCGAGGTGACCGTGAACGTATCGCTCAGCGTGTCGCCGAGGCCGAGCTGCTGGATCGCCGCCTGCGCGTTCGCCGCCGCATAGCTCCAGTTGCCCGAAGCGTCGATGGTCAGATCGCCATAGGTGCCGGTCACCGTCTCCGCATTGAACACGGCCTCGCCCGAGTCGGCATCCGTAATGGTGAGCACGCCGCTATCGGTCAGGTTCGGAGCCGAAGCGTCTTCCGTCACCGAGCCAACATCGTCGCCGCCGATCGCCGCCGCATCGTTGACGCCGTTGATGGTAATCGTCACCGTGTGCGTCGTGCCATCCGCCGACGTCACCGTGAACGTATCGCTCAGCGTGTCGCCGAGACCGAGCTGCTGGATCGCCGTCTGCGCGTTCGCCGCCGCATAGCTCCAGTTGCCCGAAGCGTCGATGGTCAGATCGCCATAAGTCCCGGTCACCGTCTCCGCATTGAACACGGCCTCGCCCGAGTCGGCATCCGTGATCGTCAGCGTACCGCTGTCGGTCAGGTTCGGAGTCGATGCGTCTTCCGTCACCGAACCGGCGTCGTCGCCGCCGATCACCGCCGCGTCGTTGATCCCAAGAATAGTGATCGTCACCGTATGCGTCGTGCCGTCGGCGGAAGTGACCGTGAACGTGTCCGTCAAGGTGTCGCCGAGGCCGAGCTGCTGGATCGCCGTCTGCGCGTTCGCCGCCGCATAGCTCCAGTTGCCGGCCGCGTCGATGGTCAGATCGCCGTACGTCCCGGTGACCGTCCCGGCATTGAACCCGGCCTCACCCGAGTCGGCATCCGTAATCGTCAGCACGCCCGAGTCGGTCAGGTTCGGACTCGTCGCATCTTCCGTCACCGAACCGGCGTCGTCGCCGCCGATCGCCGCCGCGTCGTTGATCCCGTTGATCGTGATGGTGACGGTATGCGTCGTGCCGTCGGCGGAAGTGACCGTGAACGTATCGCTCAGCGTGTCGCCGAGGCCGAGCTGCTGGATCGCCGCCTGCGCGTTGAGCGCCGCATAGCTCCAGTTGCCCGACGCGTCGATGGTCAGATCGCCGTAGGTCCCAGTCACCGTCCCGGCGGTGAAC
>JAHJSN010000132.1 GCA_018830445.1 Alphaproteobacteria bacterium
GGCCGAAAGCGGAGTCGTGGCGTCGTCGTCGGTCACCGTGTAGGCGGCCACCACATCGAGCGTCTCGCCAACCGCCAGGCCATCATAGGCCGCATCCGCAGGAGCGAAGGCGAACGTGCCGTCCGCATTGAAGGTCAGGCCAGCAGGCGCGGCCGCAACAAGCGCGTAGATCAGGTTCGCCGCCGCCGTCTCAATGTCGCTGTCGTTGGTTGCGACCGAGCCGCTGAAGACCGCATCGCCTTCGCTCACAGCCGCCGTATCATCAACAGCAACAGGCGCGTCGTTGACGGCATTGACCGTGACGTTGACCGTTACCGTCTCCGTTACCAGACCATCCGAGACGTCGACCGTGAACGTGTCCGAACCGTTGAAGTCCGCGTTCGGCGTGTAGGTATACGTGCCATCCGCGTTCACAACTGCTGTGCCGTTTGTCGCCGCCGTGCCGCCGAGCACATACGTCAGCGTATCCCCGTCGACATCGCTGGCATCGATGAGGCCCGAGAGAACCGTGTCCTCCGCACCCGAGACTAGTTCAGGCGTCGTGACCACAGGGCCGTCATTCGTGCCCGTCACCGTGATCGCGCCCGCAGACGTCGCCGTCAGACCGCCCGTATCGGAGACCGTGTAGGCGAACGCAATCGTCTCGCTGTCGCCGTCATCGAGCCCGTCGAAGGCATCGTTCTGCGTCAGCGTCACATCGCCGTTGGCCTCAATCGACACCACAGCGCCATTGGCAAGTGTGATTGTGTCGCCGGCATTCGCCGTCGACGCCCCGATCGTGAATGTCGTGACAGTGCCTGTCATGCCGAGCACACCACCGGTGTCCTCTTCGTCGCTGTCATTGGCGAGAACGTTCAAAACCAGCGCCGCATCCTGCGCAACCGTCGCAGCGTCGAGGTCCGCAACAGGCGCGTCGTTGACGCCTGAGATGACCACGTCGAACGTATCCGTGACCGAGGCCGTCCCGTCGGAGGCCGTCACGTCGATGGACAATGTGCCAACGTCGCCGTTCGCAGGCGTGCCGGAGAACACACCATTCACGGCATCGAACGTCAGCCAAGCCGGCAGCGCGCCACCACCCGAAAGCTGAGCCGTCAACGTCAGGGCATCGCCGTCGACATCGTCGAACGTGGATGGATCGACGGTGAAGACGAACGGCGCATCCTCCGTTGCCGTCGTGTCCGCAAGGGCCGCGTTGACAGTCGGCGCATCGTTCGTGCCCGTCACCGTCACGATAATCGCAGAACCATCCGTCAGAAGGCCATCGCTCACATCGAACGTGAACGCAAGATCAACCGTCTCACCAGCCGCGAGGCCCTGGAACGTCGACTGCGTCATGTCGATGACGAGCTGATTGGCGACGATCGAGGCTGGAACCGCGAGCGCCGGGCCCGATACCGGCTGCAGGTTGGTCGCCGTCAGCGTATCCGCCGGCAGGTCGACATCGGTCGCACCGGTGAGCAGGTCGAACGCCGTCGCCGGCCCGTCCTCGCTCGCGGCTGCATTGATCACCGCACCGGCCAACGGAGCGTCGTTGGTGCCGGTAATCTCCAGATTCAACGTGCGCGCCAGTATCCCGCCGTTGCCGTCGATCACATTATAGGTGAATGTCAGGGTTTCCGTCTGTCCCAGCGCTAGATCGTCGAATGCGCTTGTGTCGACGACGATTGTGTTGCCAACCAGGCTATGCACGCCGGTTCGGCCCGCGGTCTGTGCGAGGGCGTCAACGGCAAGAGCGTCGCCTTCGGCATCAGTCACATCTTGCAGTAGATCGACCGCAGCCACCGGACCGTTTTCTGTCCCAGGCGCATTGATGGTCGCATTGGCGACGGCGGGGCCGTCGTTGACGCCGGTAACCGTGACGGTCACCGTGGCGGTCGACGTGCCGCCAGAACCATCGCTTACCGTATAAACAAACGTGTCGGTGTCCGATGAACCTGCCGGCAGGAAATCGAAAACGCCGTTCGGATCGTATTCGTAAGTCCCGTCCGCATTTACGGTCAGTAGCGCTCCCGATGTCAGTGTAATCTGGTTACCGACATCCGCAGGGTTGCCGTTCACTTCCGACACGACGAGCGTCTGCAAGTTGACGCTGGCTTCAAGATCGAAATCGTTGTCGAGGACACTGGTGGCGACCACCAGGCCCGTGTCTTCGTCGGTCGTAGCAGTGTCATCCGCCGCCGTTGGCGGAGAGTTCGACGTCAGATCGAGCGTCACATCCTGGAAGACGAGCCGCTCAACGTCAGCAAGCACGAGATCGGTGCCATCCAACATGGTCCCGCGGGCATGCGTGACTTGAAGATCAGGCCCGACCTGAACGATATCGTAATCAGCGATCGGCCCAGAAAATTGCGCGGAGTCTATTCCGGCACCACCAGACAATGTATCGTCACCCGACTGACCGGAGAGGGTATCGTTGTCATCTCCGCCAAATAGCGTATCGTTGTCGGTTCCGCCGAGGAGCCGATCGCTGCCCGTGCCGCCCTCAAGCCGGTCGGCACCACTTCCACCCAATAGCGTGTCGTCACCAGCATCGCCGATGAGACGGTCCGCGCCGGCTTGGCCGAGCAACCGGTCATTGCCTTCTCCGCCACGTATGAAGTCGTCGCCGGTTCCACCCGCGAGATTATCATCGCCAGCGTCACCAAAGATCCGATCGTCACCGACCCCGCCGCGGACGACGTCATTCCCATCGCCGCCGCGAAGCGTATCGTTCCCGTCGTCTCCGAAGATCCGGTCGTTTCCGGCTCCGCCAACGGCAACATCGTTGCCTGCCCCGCCCCGGAACAGGTCATTGCCGTCCGCGCCGAACATACGATCGGTGCCATCGCCACCGAAAAGGCGGTCATTTCCAGCCAATCCGAAGAGGATGTCGTCGTTACTCAGTCCTAGGATAATGTCGTCCAGCAGGCTACCGCGAAGAACATCCTGACCGCTCGAACCAACTCTTCTAACCACGACAGCCTCCTAGATCACATAATAAAATCCAGCGATGCGAAAGCAGCCGCGACGCACGAGCTATCAATGCTCACGAGCCACAACCGCGCATCGCGCAACGACGTGTCCTGGAATCGGTGATCAGGTCTGGGAGAGCGGTCCGTCCATCAGAGCCCATAGACATCTGAAGGCCGAAAATTCAAAGCAAAGGCATTTTATCGACGAAAAATCAGCGCGCGAATACTCGCCTCCTGCGAAACATATCGCAAGATTGAACTGAACAGCCCAAGTTGGAACCGACCAACTAATTGGTCGTTATTGCGCCACTAACGTCAACTTAAATGACCCGCTTACGACTCTCCCCGTTTCCCACCTGAACACAGTAGGGATCGAGCAATTGTGCTCCACCCTTACCCTCCAGCCTTACGCTGGTTCATCGTTAACAGGCAAAATTCGTACGCGCCCCATCCATATGAATGGGAATTCAAAACATGCGTTGTTCAAAGATTCGTAGCGTGCCACGATGGCCACATCAAAACCCGTTCGGATCAGTGAAATTGTATTCTTATGCGAGCAGAGCCGCGAAGATCAGCAGGTGGGTGAGACAAGCAGCACGGCTTAAACTTGGCAAAGTCGGCGCAGGACGAGCGCGACGAACTCCGTTTGGGACTTGCAATCGGTTCGCCGGAAAATATTGCGAACATGCCAGCGAACGGTCGAAATCTTGACCCCCATCCTACTGGCATAGTAGGCCGGTGTTGATCCGGAGACCAGAGTTGCAGCGATCTCGCTTTCAACGGGAGTCAAACCCAACAGATCGCGCAAGTGCTGGGCGGTTACACGGCTTTGCCCGACATCCGAAAAGATCAGCTCTGCCAATCTCTTGAAACGCAGATTTCCAGCTTCGGCTCGAGCGCGTTGCCGGCCATGCGGCCGTATGATTATGGAGTATCGCTCCAGGTCATGATCACTTGCGGAAGGACGGAAGACCAGCGAACTTCCACTCTGCAAGCAGCTCGCAATGGCTTCACGAAAAACTGGCGTATCGCGGGGGACGCGGCACCGCAACTCACCGTTTCGAACGAAAAAGAATTTCTCCAGATACTGGGGCTTAGCGTTCCTGGTGATCGCGTCGAAACACACCCGACCATCGCGGTCGACGAGCACCCTGGTACAATGTTCCGCTACCAAAGCTTCCGCGAACCGCAGTTGCATGCAATGCAGGCGCCAATGCTGCGCCGACTGGCTCAAAACAAGGGCGATGCTTTCAGCATATTCCTGACAAAAGTCAGTCGCACTCTGGACATCTGATGCCGTAGCACCTGCGAGGTTCAAGACCAACTGCACTGTGAAATCCGATTTAGACCCGCCACGAATGCGATACCCGCAAATGCGATCGTCAACAACAATCTGCTCCAGCGGATGCGGGACAAGGTCAAACAATTTCAAAGGGGGCCTGCGCCAAGCAATCGACTCGCTACCATCACTGGCAGTCGGGCCGTTTCCTGGAAGTTTGAAGTTCGCTGTAACGCCGAGTTCGGTGTCTTTCCAATTGAGCGAAACCTCTACCGTCTTTGCCCTTCTCGTGAACTCGATCAGCAAGCTGCGAAGGGACGGCAATATCCAATCATCGTCCAAATGTTCAGCTAAAATTTTCTTCAAGCTTGAGCCTATATATTAATTGTTTGCAACTAATGTCGTATACGTTGCAGTGCTTGTCACCCCCCAATTTGAAGGGGAAGATTGGTTTCAACGCGGAATTCCAGATCCGTCATACGGCTCGTGTTCCGGCTCCGACACTTAGTTCCCGTTGCAGCACACTGTCGTCCAAGTGTCGGAGCCACAAGGAACACGAGCAAAACTAAGATTCTGGTGTCGCTTTTGCACCAAACGTTTGGCAACGAGCCAAGCCGCAAGTGGGGACCAAACGTTAGGTGCGCACCACTAGAGGCGGCTTTCTCACAGGGGGTGCAGCGAACCCTCCGAACAATCTACATTCGCCCCGAGAAATTGTTCAAGGTGCCGAAGTTTCCCGCGGCTATAATTCGCATCGAAATGAAGGCGCGGCGTCCGGAAATCTCCCGCGCAAACATTTACGCAAGGTTTGGCCGTCGTCAACGTAGCCCAACCGGGAGGGAGCAGTCGCCAAGAAAGACGCTCTAAAAAACCCTGCTCACAAAAGAATGACGACATCGACCGCCGAGAGAACGTCGTCGGTTCCATCGAAAACGCTGATTGCGAATTGTTCGGTGGCGACACCTTCGGTTGCAGAACTGAAATCGGGGGTCTCGAAAAGAGTGTAAGTCCAATCGCCTGATGCGGTATCGATTGCGAAATTGCCGTACATGCCGACAGCGGTTCCCGAAAAAACAAGGACATCGTCCATGTCCGGATCCGTGGCGGTTATCGTACTGCCGACCGACGTATCACCGGCACCGCCGTCGTAGTCCAACAGTGCTGACAAATCGTCGACGTTCTCGACGTCGACAACAACTGGAGCATCGTTGGCGCCATTGATGGTTATGGAAATTGTACCGGGCTGGGAAAGCGCGCCGTGCCGGTCGACGGCAACATATTCCAGATTGAGAACTTCGGATTGTCCTGCCCCAAGATGCTGATAATCGTCTGTCGGATCGAAGGTGAACAGCGAAAAATCAATCAGGTTACCCGGGTCCTGAGCCAGGCTATCAAAAGCCGAGCCGACCGGAGCCACTATATATTGCAGACTATCTACACCATCGTCCGAGTCCGGGTCGTCGCCCAGGAGTTGAATATCCACCGGGCCTGCGTCTTCTCCTATTGCGACACTGACCGCGTCGCTGGTTGGAGCGTCGTTCTCGCCGGTGACAACGATGTTGATACTGGCACGGCCAGATTCTGCTCCATGCTGGTCGACGGCATAATAGGTCAAGGATAGGACATCGCTACCGCCTTGCGGCAGGTCGTCAAAATCCGAGCCTGGATCGAATACCGCCGTTCCATCGGCCAGGATGGCAAGCGAACCTTTCTGCGGTGCGACTTCCACCGTGTAGGTCAGTGTCGATTGATCATCGTCGCTGTCGATATCGTCTCCAGCCAGCAGCACCTGTCCGCTTGAATTTTCGCCGGCATCGATCTGGACATCGGTCACCGTCGGCGCGTCATTGACGCCCTGCACGTTTATCGTGGCCGTCGCGGGGGCCGACGTCGCACCAGAGGGATCCGTGACGGTGAAATCAAAGGTAACGACGGACGTGCTGCCGAGGGCCAGCTCATCGAAATGTCCCGCGGTCGTGAATAACAGGTTGCCCGACCCATCGGCGGTCACGGACCCTTGCGCAGGTTGCGAAAGCACGGTGAACAGCAACGGGGAATCGCCGTCTGGGTCGTCGACTCCCACCGGCAGAATCAGGTCGGTCTCGTCGGCCAACACATCGAGCGCGGTATCGACAGCATTGGGGACCGTATTGATGTCGGCGAAGCTGACAATGACCGGTGATCCTGCGTTATCGAACGCGAGGTTTTCGACGTCCGTTGCGACGAGATCCTGTCCGTCGGTCCCCGCGCCGCGAGCGTGAATGATAAGCCAGGACGAGCCAACCTGGATCTTATCGTACTCATCGACACTGCCGGAGAAATTCGCGGTGTCGATCCCCGCCCCGCCAATGATGACATCGTCGCCGGTTCCACCGGTAAGCGTGTCGTCACCGTCATCTCCGGAGAGACGGTCGTTGCCGGAATCTCCGTTCAGGACATCGTTCTCGGTTCCACCCGAGATGTTGTCGTCACCGGTCCCACCGAATGCTACGTCGTCGCCAGAGCCGCCTATGATGATATCGCGCCCTGCGCCGCCGATGAGAATATCCTGGCCCGCCTGACCATTGAGGCGGTCATTCCCGGCGGCGCCTATAAGCCGGTCATTTCCTGCTCCGCCGGCGTGATTGTCGTTGCCGCTGCCGCCGGAAAGCGTATCGTTGCCGCCACCGCCGACGAGCCGGTCGTTGCCAGCACCGCCGATAAGATTGTCATGTCCGGTATCGCCGAAAAGCCGATCGTTGCCAATCGCGCCGACAAGCCGGTCATTACCGCTGCCGCCGCGGAGCAGATCGTTGCCGCCCAAGCCAAACAACGAGTCGTTGCCGCCCAATCCGAACAACAGATCGGAAAGGGACGTTCCAACCAGCTTATCGGTATTGTTGGTTCCCCGGCGCGTAACCATTGGTACTCCAGCAACTTATCGTGGCGCCGATTTCTTGCTGGCGCCACGGCTTATCCAAGTCGACAGGCCCTACAGGATGATGTCGGTGTTCTGATCGAACTGCGCTGCCGATACACCCTCAAGCAAGATTGAATCGCCAGTAGCGGTAAGGGTTATCGTCACCTGACCTGAAACGTCGGCAATTGTGAGTTCAGACAGATCGGCAATCGTCCCGGTCAGGTCGACAACATCCTGGCCCGATTGGAAGTCGGTGATGGTGTCGCTGCCCCAGTTGTTGGAGAAGAAGAACGTATCGACTCCCTGACCGCCGCCTAGGCGATCGTCGCCGAGACCGCCTTCGATGAAGTCGGCTCCGGCGCCTCCGCGCAGGTCATCGGAGAACTGAGATCCGATAAGGAAATCATCGCCGCGCGAACCGTCGACGAAAGTCAATCCCGTCATCGACTGCAGGTCGCTCAGATCGAAAACGTTACTCGCCGAAGTGCCCTGAAGCCCCTGGCTGTTTCCAACCCAATTCTCGATCCCGTTGACGGTCGTGTCGAAGCCTGCCAGCAGCGTCGTGCTGGTGCCCGTCACTTCGACGGAGTCGCCGAGCACCTCGCCGGTTTCGCCTGCATCGATATCATCGAGAAGCGCATCGAACCGGCCGATGACAATCGTGTCGTCACCATCACCGCCGACGATGACGTCGGTGCCTGTTCCGCCGATAAGGCGGTCGTTTCCGTCCCCGCCTAGAATCGTGTCGTTGCCCCGGCCAGCGTCGATGACGTCGTCGATAAGCGAGCCTGCCACGAAATCATCGCCACCGCCGGTCGAGATCGCGCCCATGCCGGAGACTGAAATCAAGGCGCTGACATCGATGGTGTCCGACGCGGCGGTGCCGAGAACCTGGCCGCCATCGCCTACCCACTGCTCGATGCTGCTCGCAGCCGCATCGAAATTGGTGAAGGTGACATCGCCGGTTGCCGCGATCGTATCGGTATCTCCGCCGCCATCGATGGTATCGCCGACTGCGTCCGTCGCGGCGATGACGAACGTGTCGTTGCCAAGACCGCCGATGGTGACGTCGTCGCCTCGACCACCTTCGATGATGTCATCGCCGCCGCCGCCATCGATGATATCGAGACCCGCGTCCCCGCGCAGGTCGTCTGCAAAGGCCGATCCGGTGAGAGTGTCATCTCCCCCGCCGCCATCGACAAAGCTGAGGCCGGTGACTGTCGTCAACGCACTGAGATTCAACGTGCTGGCGCCCGACAACCCAATGAGGCCGTCGTTGTTGCCTTGCCAAATCTCGATTCCGCTGGCCACCGAATCGAAGCCTTCGAGGCGCGCATCGCCAACGCCCAGAACTCGGACCGTGTCGGCAATACCAAGGCCGCCATCGATCACATCCTGAAGCGCATCGGCACCTTGGACGATGATCGTGTCTTCGCCTTCGCCGCCAAAGATTATGTCGACGCCGGAGCCACCATCGATCGTGTCGCTGCCCTGGCCGCCGGAAAGGTTATCGCTGCCGATTCCACCGCGGATATCGTCATCGCCACTGGTTCCGACGATCACGTCATCCCCGCCCTCGCCGTCGATCGTGCCAACGTTGGTGGCAGTCACCAGACCCGACAGGTCGACCGTATCGCTTTGAGCGGTACCCAGGATGCCCGCGCTGTTTCCGACCCAGTTCTCGATATCCGAGGCTGCGGCGTCGAAACTGGAAATGCGAACCGCATCGACGCCGTCGACTTGGATCGTGTCACCGAGGACCTCACCGGTGCTGCCGGCATCGATGGTATCGTCGAGCGACTCCGAGCCGCGAATGACTATCGTGTCATCACCGCTGCCGCCAAGGATCTGATCGATGCCGCTACCGCCGTCGATCGTGTCGTTGCCGTCACCGCCATCGATGATGTCGTTACCGGCGCCTCCGAGCAGTATGTCGTCGCCTCCAAGACCCTGGATCGTGTCGTTGGCGCCTAGACCGGAGATCGTATCGGCTTCCGGCGTACCGATCAGGGTTTCTCCGACATTGGTTCCGACCAGATTGACGCCTGGCGCGTCAGTTACCGTCACGGTGATCGACTGAACCGTCGTCGAGGTTCCATCGGATACATTGATATCGATTTCATAGACGTTGTCGCCGTTCGAATCCGAAGGAGCCTCGAAATCCGGCGGCACCAGGAAAGTCACCTCGCCTGTCAGCGGATCTATCCCAAACAGCGCCGCGTCCGCGCCGCCGGCTATTGCGTAAGTGAGGACGCTACCGGTATCGACATCCGCGCCGTCCGCATCGACGACAACATCGGCGATGTTCTCTGCGACTGAAACGTCCACCAGATCGATGAACTGAGGAGCGTCGTTGGCACCGGCGACGACCACCGTCACAGTTGCCGTTGCCTCCGCCAGTCCATCCGAAACCGTGTAGGTGAAGCTGTCGGAGAACGACTGACCGGCTGGCAGCGACTCGAATGCGCCGTTGGGTTCATAGGAATATGCGCCATCGGCCAGGACGATGAGGACCGCGCCCGAAGCGAGGACAATCGCGTCGCCGAAGGTGAAGACCGCACCATTTATCCGTGACACAGACAGGTTGGCGGTCTGATCCTTGTCGCGAGCAAGTGCGAGCAGACCAGATGCAGCAGGAACGTTGACGGCGGGCCCGTCCTCGTCGGCATTAATCGTATCGGGATCGGCTTCAGGCGCATCGTTCACGCCTTGGATCGAGATGACGACGTTGTGGGTCGTGCCATCGGCGCTTGCTATCGTGAATGCATCGAGCGCGGATTCGCCGTCACCCAACCGCTGGATCGCATCGAGGGTATTATCGGCGGTGTAGGTCCAGTTGCCTGTCGCATCTATCGAAAGCGAACCGATGCTGCCGGCGATGGTTTCGGGCTGGAATGCCGCTTCGCCGAGGTCGATGTCCGAAACCAGGAGCAAACCGGCAACAGACAAGGTCGCCGGGTCGGCATCCTCGGTCACGGTTGCGGTGTCGACGCCACTGATGACGGCGGCATCGTTGGTTCCGGTGATGGTGATGACGATATCGTGCGTCGTTCCATCGACACTCGAGATCGTCAGCGTGTCCGTCAGCGTCTGCCCGGCCGGCAGTTCCTGGATCGCGGTTTGCGTGTTGTCCGCCGAATACGTCCATGCCCCGAGCGTATCGATCGCCAGCGAGCCAAACGCGCCAGCGACCGTATCGGGCTGGAACTCGCTTTCGCCCGGATCGGCATCCGTAATCGTCAGCAACCCGCCGACCGTCAGCGTGGTCGGATCGTCGTCCTCGACGACGCCGCCGGTATCCTGCCCGCCGATCACGGCAAGGCTGGCACTGGCGCCGAGGATGGTGACGATCACGGTATCGGTGACGCTCGCACCGAACTCGTCGCTGATCGAAACGCTGAAGCTGTCTTCAACGAATTCACCGTCGGAGAGGGCCTGGACAAGTGGCGAAGCCGTATCCAGCGTGTAGATCCATTCGCCCGTCACTTCATCGATATCGAAAGTGCCGTATGTGCCGGCGGCATCGCCGCCATAGGCAATTACGGCCCCCGCATCGTTATCGATTCCGACGACAACACCGTTGAAGACCGGCGGCTGATCATCTTCGGCGACAAAGCCGTCGAGGATGCTGTTGCCAAAATCAAACTCTGGGGCGGTGTTTTCGCCCTGCACGGTGACGGTCACCGTGCTCGTGTTCGAAATCGCACCGTGCTGATCGAGCGCGCGGTAGGTAATCGTCACGTCCTGCGTCTGCCCGCCGCCGAGGGTGTCGAAGGCGGTGCCCGGGTCGAAGGTGATCCGGTTGCCGAAGACGTTGGCGGTGCCGGCGGCCGGACCCGCTACGATCTCGTAGACAAGCGTGAACTGGTCGTCGTCGCTGTCCGCGTCATCGCCAATCAGCGTAATGTCGACCGGTCCGTCGGCTGCCGCCGTGGTGATGGCGACATCGCCGACGACGGGATCGTCGTTGGTTCCGGTGACCGTGACGGTTACCGTCGCCGTACCTGACACCGCGCCATGGCTGTCGGTCGCCTGGTAGGAGAGAACGACATCCGTCGACTGGCCGGCGGCGAGGAATTCGAAGGCACCGGCCGGGTCGAAGGTCAGCTCGTTGCCGACGATCGATGCCGAACCGAGCGCCGGGGCACCGGTGATGGCGTAGGTCAGCGTCAACGGCGTGTCATCGGCATCGGCATCGTCACCGGCCAGCGTGACATTCACCGCCGGCCCGTCCTCGACGACAGCTCCGGTGACGTCGGTGACGGTTGGCGCGGTGTTGGCGGGTGATACGCCGTTGACCGTGATCGTCGCGGTTTGCGCGGTAACGCCGCCGTTGCCGTCGATCACATCGAAGGTGAGGTTGATGACGTTCTGGTCGCCGTTGTTGAGCGACTCGAACGACGGGTCGGTCGGATCAACGGTGACACTGGTCCCGTCGGGGTTGAGCGTGACGCCTGCCGGCAGCGCCGACAGGTTCTGAATTGAAAGTGTATCGCCGATATCTGGGTCGGAGGCGTTCGCCAAAAGGTCGACGATAAGCGTCGCATCGCCCTCGGTCGTCGTTGCGCTCACCAAGCCGCTGAGGACCGGCGCGTCATTGCTCGGGGTCACCGCGATCTCAAATGGCACAACGCTGCTGCCACCTTCGCTGTCCGTGAGTGTGAGTGTCGCGGCATGTGATGGTGTTGGATTGTCAGAATTGTTGCGATACCAGAGATGTTCGATCATCGCTTCTACCGACGCGGAAGTGGCATTCGCGTTGAAGGCGATCAACAAATCTGTTCCGGTACCATTGTTCGTGGCATCGATCGTCCCGATTGACACGCCCTGGTAGGTGATATCGGAGCCGGTTACGGCAATGTCTCCAGAGCTGAAAATACCGAATAGGTCTTCTGCCAGCAGGCCCGTGATTGTAAAAGTTCCGCCGTCGAAATTGCCTTCCGCATCTGTCACGGTAACCAACTGGCTCGGAAAGATGACTCCGCTACCGTTCAGCGTGTTTTCGTTTCCACCTGCAGAGATTGGGAAATTCGCGACAACCGGAGCGTCATTCACGCCCGTGACAGTAATGGCCGCGGTCTGCGCGACCGATCCGCCGTTGCCGTCGACGACATCGTAAGTCAGGTTGAGGACGAGCGGCTCGCCTTGCGCCAAACCTTGGAAGCTTGCATGCGATGGATCGACTGTGATGCTGGTCCCGTCGGGATTGAGCGTGACGCCTGCCGGTAGCGCCGACAGATTGGCGATGGACAGTGTATCGCCGACGTCCGGATCGGCGGCGTTCTGCAACAGGTCGACGACGAAGGTCGCATCGTCTTCGTTGGCAGCTGCGATGACCGGGGCGGACACGACCGGATCGGCGTTGACCGCGCCGCCGCCGACGCCGGACAGGAAGACATCGGCCGTCGACGAAGAGGTGCCGCCGAAGCCATCCTCGATGGTGTAACCGATTGTGACAATCGCCGTCTCCCCGTCATTCAGCGCGGCGAAGTCCGTACCCGGGTCGAACACGACCTGATTGTTGACGATGGAGACCGTACCCGAGCCGAGCGTCGTGCCAATGGGACCGGATACGTTGTCAATTGTCACTGCGGTGATGGTGAGCGGGTCGCCGTCATCGTCGAAGTCGTTCGCCAGAACGTCGATGGTGACGACCTGGTCTTCGAGGATTGGGGGGGCGGGCTCTGTTGCATCCAGGACATTCCTGAAATCGGTCGGCTCACCGTTGGCTTCATTGGTGATGCGGGTCGCCGTGCCATCCGGGTTCAGCAGGAAGGCACCGCCATCGTTCTCCAGCGTGCCGCCCGCTCCAATGCTGCTACCGGCGAGCAGGTAGACGTTGCCGTTGAACTCCATGAACCGGCCGAACGAGAATTCGCCGGTGAAATCGAAGCCTGTGAACTGCTGGAAGGTACCGTCGCTGAGGACTGCAAACGCACCGACCCCGGCGCCCTCAACACCATCGGCA
>JAHJSN010000133.1 GCA_018830445.1 Alphaproteobacteria bacterium
CCTTTGGCGGCCCTTCGGTTGCCCGCCGTTTCTTTAATGGTCCACACTTCCCAGGGTCGTGTGGAGCGGCGGCAACCGGGCCCTGACTCCTTTGGCGGCCCTTCGGTTGCCCGCCGTTTCTTTAATGGTCCACACTTCCCAGGGTCGTGTGGAGCGGCGGCACCAAAGCCGACTTTGCACTTCCAAAGTTTCAGCTAGCCGCCAAAGCTCAGTTTGAGGATCGCCCAGATGCTGGACGCCGCGACCAGGATCGCGAAGAAGTTGTTGGTCAACAGACAGACGATCTTGGCGCCTTCGCCGTGCACGTAATCCTCGATGACGACCTGCATGCCGAGCCGCATGTGGATTGCAGCGGATACGATCAGCAGGATCAACAGGATTGCATTGAGGGGGCTCGCCAAAGTTGCCTTGACGGTCGCATATTCGGCGCCGGCCAAAGTGGCGATCAGCCAGACAAGATAGAGCCCAAGGAACAGATTTGCGACAGCCGTCACGCGTTGCATCCAGAAGTGATCCGCGCCTTCCTTGGCGGAGCCAAGGCTGCGGACATTCTTGAGCGGTGTCCTCATATTCATTTAGCGTCAGCCTCCGGGCCAGATGACGTGATGGATCAAGCAGGATATCAGCCGGCGAGATGGACCGCGGCCCAGATCAGGATGGTCGCGACCACCGAAACGATGCCGGTCAACATCGACAGAAGTTTCACGTTTTCGATGTCGAGACCCCGGCAAGTGTCCCAGATGAAATGGCGGATGCCGCCCATCATGTGGTGCAGCAGCGCCCAGGTAAAACCGAACAGAACGATTTTTCCCGGAACGCTGCCGAAAATCCCGCTGACGAAATTGAAGTATTCAGGACCGATCGCGGCAGCCGTCAGCCACCACGCGAGCAGCACGGTGCCGAAATAGAGCGCGACCCCGGTGATACGGTGCAGGATCGACATCACCATATTGATCAAGGGCCGGTAGATCTGGAGGTGCGGCGAGAGCGGCCTGCCGGTGGCCCCGCTCGAGGATCTCGCCTGGGACATTCGCGTCTCCACAATCAAAAGGTATGCGGTTATGTTCGAGGGGATGTTTAGCCTGCTTGTTGCGCTGCGGCAATTCACCTAACGGCATAGTTGCCGGGCGGGCGGAGCCGGGCGGGCGGAGCCGGGCGGAAAACCTTGAGCCCAGCGTGTAAACCTTGCTTGGCCGCCGTCAATCCAAGGCCTGCACGATGGCGCGGCCAAGTCCGAAGCCGCTTTCGAAGGCGTGCTCAGCCAAGCGGCCAAGGCACCAGTCGCCGGCAACGCCGACAAGGTCGTCGGTGGAAAATACGAAGGTTTCGCCCAGTGAACTATCAACCAGCCCGTGCTTCCAAAGATGAGCCGTCATCTGGCTGGGGCGCACCGGCGGCAGGCCAAAGATGTGGCTGATTTCCCCCCACATTTCCTCGGCCACGGAATCGGCATCCGCGTCTTCCGTCTCACGCGTCCAGGCAGGTGATGCGTGAGCCACGACGGTTTCGCCGCGCGTGCCGCGTCCGGGTTTGGTATTATTGCGCGCGATCCAACGCACAACCTCGGACATATCAGAAAACACATCCTGTTCGGGAAGCAGTTGATCCTCAAGGTGCACCATCATGGCCCAGCACGGCGACATCCGAACGCGTGTGAGCCGATCGGATATTTCCGCCAGAGGGCCGAGCAGCAGCTGCGCGCTCGGCGCCGGCACGCAGATGGCCACCGCGGCGAACGGGCCGACGTTCGATTGGTCCTCGAACCAAATGTGCCAACCCTTCGCATCGCGCGAAATGGTGTGGACTGCCCGGCCGGTATGGATGCGGACGCTTTCGGCCAGCGGGCGGACAATGGAAGACATGCCGGGAATGCCGACAAACCAGTCGTTGGCCGTCCGATAACTTTCGCTATCGCCAATCTTGACCTTCGGCGCCCAGGGTGCAGCGTAACCCGAGGTGGTCAGTTCCTGGATGAAATCGCGGAATCTCGTCGAGCGGCTGGTGATGTATTGGGCGCCGTGGTCGTAGGGAACAACGCCGATGCGCATGGTCCCCATGCGGCCGCCGATGATGCGGTCGGCCTCGAACACCTCGACGAAATGACCGGCACGGCGCAGCACTCGGGCGCACGAAAGCCCGGCGAGACCTGCTCCAATGACCGCTGTCCGGCTCGTCACCTATCAAAACCCTCTGAGACGCACATCTGCCTTGCTCCGTCCACTGCATAACCTCCGGAATTTAAGCAATGGATAACGGTCGATCGGGGAGTCCGGAATTATCCCGGCAGCGCGAGAATGCTGTGGCGTTCATGGCAGACGACGTTAGTGTAATTTCACGTCAAATGGTTAACAATTTTTGGCATATGATATTTGCTCGGAACATATCGTTCCCGTCGATTCAACGGCGGCGTGCACGGTAAAAAAACGATTTGCGACAACGCGTTATGTCGAAATGGCTCGGCTATCGCAAAACAGCGAGCCACACATCGAGATCGAGGATCACGTTTTCCTGATATTTGCCTGCGGCGTCCTGCAGCGGAAAATCGGAACAATCCTGATTTTTCACAGCTATCTGGCGAACGCGCAATGCGCCGATGTCCGAGCGACCTGGAATCTCCGCCCTCTCCAGTATTTGCGACCACGCATAAACGGTATCTCCCGCGAACATCGGCGCGACGTGGCGGCCGCCGTTGATCGCAGCAACGTGGAATGCGTTGCCGAGGCCGTTGAACGACAATGCGCGCGCCAGTGAAATCACGACGCCGCCATAGATCAAACGCCGCCCGAACCGCCCTTGGGACTCGGTGTGCTGATTGAAGTGGACCTTGGCCGTGTTCTGGTAAAGCCGCGTCGCGATCTGATGTTCGGCCTCTTCGACCGTCATGCCGTCGACGTGGTCGATCTGCTCGCCGACCTCATAGTCGGCCCATCGGTGCGGACTGCCGGCAAGGTCGAAATCGTACCTGGATGCGTCAAGACTCGGCACGGCGTTGCCAAGCGAAGCCGGATCGACCCGGTCGGGGAGTTCGGGAACCATCGCTTCGGGGGCGGGAGATCCGGCTTCGCGTTTACGGACCATTACCCAGCGGGTGTATTCGAGCACCTTGTCGCCAGACTCGTCGGTGCCTGTCGAACGCACATAAACGGTGCCGGTCTTGCCGTTGGAGTTCTCCTTCAGCCCGATGACCTCGGAGACCGTCGACAGCGTTGCGCCGGGGTAGACGGGCTTGAGGAACCGGCCATTGGCGTAACCCAGATTGGCAATGGCGTTGAGCGAAACGTCGGGGACCGTCTTGCCGAAAACGGTGTGAAAAACCAGCATGTCATCGAGCGGGCTGTCGGGATAGCCCAGCGCACGGGCGAAAGCGTTTGACGACTGCACCGCGAAGCGCGGGCCGTAAAGACCCATATAGAGCGCGGCGTCACCCCTCGTCACGGTGCGCGGTGTGGCATGACGGATGATCTGGCCCAGCTGGAAGTCTTCGAAATAGTTGCCGGGGTTCGTCTTGGTGACCGCCATGGTTGTTCCTTTTTGTCAGGATTGCCCAACACTGCGCAGGCGCGTGTTGGGGGACTCTACGTTGCCCAACACTGCGCAGGCGCGTGTTGGAGGACTCTACTTTGCCCAACACTGCGCAGGCGCGTGTTGGAGCGTGCTTCTTCAACTCTCGATGTTACGCGTAAGCCGCAGCGGTGCACGCAGCGCCATGCGGGGCGTTGTTCGCGGTCCGCATTCCGGGGTCAGGTGCCCATGTCCGCGATGGCCTCGGCAATGGCGACCGTGCGTTCCGACATGACTGCATGCAGGCGCTCGACCATCTTGCCTTCGAGCGTGATCACGCCCCTGGCGGCGTTCTCCGGCTTGGCGAATTCGGCGATGATCTTGCGCGACCAGGCAACCTCGTCTTCGGATGGCGAGAAGATCTCGTTGGCTGTCGCCACCTGGCCGGGGTGGATCAGCGTCTTGCCATCCATCCCTAGAGTGCGGCCGTGCTCGGCCTCGCGGCGCAGGCCGTCTTCGTCGCGGAAATCGTTGTAGACGCCGTCGAGGACATCGAGCCCGTAGGCGCGCGCGGCGACGATGCTCATCGAAAGCCAGGGGACGACGGCGAAGCGGTCCTGGTAGGCGCGGGCATGCGATTCCTTGATAAGGTCGTTGGTGCCCATGACAAGGCATGTCAGACGGTGTTCGCGCTCGATGCCCGCCATCGCAATCTCGCGGACGTTGAGGATCGACATCGGCGTTTCCATCATCGCCCAGAGCATCGTCTTGTCGGGCGCATCGTATGCGGTAACGACCTTCGCAGCAGAGATGATGTCGCCGGGACGGCCGACCTTCGGGACCAGGATGGCATCGGGGCCGGCCTCGGAAGCAGCCTTGAGGTCGTCGGCCCCCCACGGCGTCTCAAGTGCGTTGACGCGGATGATCAACTCCCGCTTGCCGTAGCCGCCGTTGCGAACCGCCGCGCAGACTTTTTCGCGAGCTTCGACCTTGGCGTCGGGGGCGACCGCGTCCTCCAGATCGAGGATCAGCGCATCAGCCGGGATAGTCTTGGCCTTTTCGAGCGCCCGGTCATTCGAACCAGGCATGTAAAGGACGCTGCGGCGCGGGCGGACGAGCATGCGAAAGATCCTTCTCGTTCGATGAGGCTTCGTTGGCGAAAAATTCGATTTTTGCGGCGCGACATTAATCGAGCAGCGCAGAAACGCAAACCGCCAAACGGTGGAGGCCAAACGGTGGAGGCTTGGCGATCCGCCAGCTTTGGGCCAAGCTTGTGAGGTGTAACGGTTCAACCTGCATCATTATGCATCCGGAAGGCTCAACGCCGATGGCTCGTGTTCTTGCGATCTCCTCATTTGTAGCCCGTGGCCATGTCGGGCTCGGCGCCATTCTGCCGGCGCTACAGGCGATGGGCCACGAGGTCATGGCGGTGCCCAGCGTCGTGCTGTCGAGCCACTATGGCTACAAAACCGTAACGGGTTTCGATGTCGAGGCCGGCCAAATGGTATCGATCCTGGACGGTCTCAGGTCGAATGGCTGGCTGGATACCACCGATGCGATCCTGACGGGCTTTCTGCCCAGCGACCAGCATGTTTCAGCGATCGCAACCGTGCTGGAGCGCATCGCTGACAAACGGCCGGAGGTGCTTTACCTGTGCGACCCGGTTTTCGGCGACGACCCCGGCGGGCTCTACGTGCCGGAAGAACTTGCAGCATCGGTGCGCGGTATTTTGGTGCCGCTGGCCGACATCGTTACGCCGAACCGGTTCGAGCTCAGCTGGCTGACCGGCACGGATGTGACAACCGCGGCGGATGCGAGTTCGGCTGCGCGGCTGCTCGGCGAGGATGTCAGCGTCGTCACGACGGCTGTGCCGGCCGGCGACGGCCTGCTTGAGAACGTGCTGTGCGGCTGGCAGGAGGACGACGTCATCGTCGTCAACGAGCGCTCAGGCGTGCCGCACGGGACCGGCGATCTCCTCGCGGCGCTGTACTTGGGCTATCTGCTCGATGGGTACGCGGAATCCGATTCGCTGGCGAAATCGACCGGGGTCGTCGACGAAGTGATCGAAGCCAGCCTCGGCCGCGACGAGTTGCTGCTCGCAGGCCTGCTTTCCGACATCATTCGCGGCAACGAGGAGTGAAAAAGGCCAACGGTCATTCCTGAATTGCTGCGGGTATCGCCGCGGTTGCCGCGTGGCGCTTGCGGTAGATGCACGGACAGACGCGAGAGTTTGAACTTCACGATCAGCGGCCGAGCGGCTTTGCGGACCGCGACGACATCGTGCAGTCAATTGCTGGCTTGTGCGGTTCCGGTCATGCCGTCGTTACTTTCCCAAAGCAATGTGTCGTTGCGCCGATGGACCGTGAAGCACTGTTCGTGTCCCTCGTTCCACGTGGTCCACTGCTGACAGAACCTATCGCCTTCGATGCGCCAAAGCCCTCTATCCTCGTAAATTCCGGAAAAAATTGCCATGACAGCCGACCGCGCGACCATGCTGCCGTCCTGCGAATACTCAATCGGCAGCGATCCGAATGGCGCAGAAAGGTGGATGGTCTGGCCGGACAGCAGGGTCCGCAAGTCACTGCCGCTCAACTGCTGCGCCAAGGCTGCGGTCGTGCTCCAGAACATCAGCGAAACCGCCATCAGCAATCGTGATCGGAACATCTTCTGGCCCCTTCGAATTTCGCAATACCTACCCGAAGGTAGGTACGCCGGTTCGCGTCTCGCGGACCAAAAAAGGGCACTGAAGTTTGTAAATCGCTTTGAGGCTTCGGAATTTGCGCCTAAATACAGTGCCGCATCGCCTAAATTTCGAAGGACCACCGTGCAATGAGCCTTCCCGAGCACCTTTTCGATCGCTACCAGCGGTTCAAGTTCCGGCACTTCGCCCAGAACACCGAGCATTACCAGAATCTAGCGGAGCATGGTCAGAGCCCGGACGTGATGATCGTTTCGTGTTCGGACAGCAGGGTCGACCCGGAGACGATCTTCTCGGCGATGCCGGGCGAACTGTTCGTGGTGCGCAACGTGGCGAACCTGGTGCCGCCGTTCGAAACCGGCGGCCAATATCACGGCGTCAGTGCCGCACTCGAATTCGCGGTTCTGAACCTGAAGGTCAAGCATATCGTGGTGATGGGGCATTCGAGTTGCGGCGGCATCACGGCCGCCCTGCACGGCAGCGCGGCCGAGGAAACCGAGGACCGCTTCATCTCGAAGTGGATGTCGATGCTGGACGAAGCCAAGAGCCGGCTGAAAATGGCGCATCCCGGCGTTGCCGATAAACGCCTGCTGCAAAAGGAAATGGAGTACGCCGGCATCAAGACGTCGATCGACAATTTGCGCACGTTCCCGTGCGTGAAATCGCTCGAAGAAAAGGGCCGCCTCGAATTGCACGGCGCGCACTTCGACATCGGCGCCGGCATGCTGTCGATCCTCGACCACGGCAGCAGGGTGTTCCGGGAGATTTGAGCGGCGGATCTGCGGTGCAGTGACGGGTGCAGCGGAAGTCAGAAAGTGTCAGGAATGCTGCCGGTCTGTTCTGTCAGGGATCTACTCGCTTCTTACCCCCCAAATCACCCCACCCCTAACCCCTCCCCGTCCAGGGAGGGGGACGGCGCGCAGACATTGGAAGCGGGGGCCAAGCTTCGTCCCGTCCCCAGGCGGCAGCGGTGGAACCGGTAATTGTCCGATCGACCCTATTCTGAGATAGCTCCCAGAGCGATTAGCACTGACGACATTGCGCCGGGCAGATTGTCTTTGATTTCGCTGTTGGTGAAACGCAGGACCAAATGTCCTCTCCAACGCAAATGAGCATCGCGGTTCGCATCAGCCACGCGGCCATCAGCAGTAAAGTGCTGGGTGCCATCAACTTCGATTATCAGCTTCTGGCTCAGACAAGCGAAATCGACAATGAACCCCTCCAGCGGCGCTTGCCGCCGGAAATGATAACCCTCAGCGCGCAGCTTTCGGAGCTCCAGCCACAGCCTTTTCTCTGCAATCGTAGGGTTCTTTCGAAAATGCCGGGCGAGGTACTTCATACCGGTATCTCAGCAATGATGCGCCGGTATGTCGAGTCCCTCTCGAGCGCGGGAGGTTGCTGTTCTTACCACCACAAATCACCCCACCCTTAACCTCTCCCCGTCCTGGGAGGGGGACGGCGCGCAGACATTGGCAGCGGCGGCCAAGCTTCGTTCCGTCCCCAGGCGGCAGCGGTGGAACAGGTAATTGTCCGATCGAACGAACCAGCTCTTTCCCCCTCCCCGGCGGGGAGGGGCGGGGGTGGGGTGATGCCAAAGGTACGAACCGGGGACATCGCTGACAGAATAGACCGGGAGCATTCCTGACAGGTCATCATTGTCCGAATCACTTTGGAGGTTCGGGCAATGCCTTTCAGGGAGAGCAGTCCTGTGGAAGAGCGTATTGCGTTGTTTTTGGA
>JAHJSN010000015.1 GCA_018830445.1 Alphaproteobacteria bacterium
GTATCGTTACTTGTCATCGAGGTTCCTCTTGGTCGAAGAACATCGATGCGTGATTCGCCCTTGTTCCCCCGCGGGGGAACAAGGGCGTCCACAGCCGCATTGCCTCAAGAGCAATTTCCAGACATCAGGTTACACCGCCGGTTTTATTGATTTGTTTATTGAGGAGTATATCGTGATATTATCTTTTGCATCTTCCAAAGGCGGCGTCGGAAAATCCACCACATGTGCCGCTATCGCCGCCAAACTTGCCCAGAATGGGAAAAGCGTCCTGGTTCTCGATCTCGATCTCAACCAGACGGTCGCCCGGTGGGCCAAGAAAGCTGACCTGCCGGGGCTCGAAGCTCTTGCGTTGGCGCCCGAGGACTTCACGACGGTGTTCCGTGAGAAGGTGGGGGGCTTCGATCATGTGCTGATCGATCTGGCCGGCACCCGCGAAGCGACG
Organism: Alphaproteobacteria bacterium; assembly: GCA_018830445.1. Classification (GTDB taxonomy): domain Bacteria; phylum Pseudomonadota; class Alphaproteobacteria; order Rhizobiales; family Hyphomicrobiaceae; genus Filomicrobium. The sequence goes on from JAHJSN010000015.1 coordinate 443, forward strand.
TTGCTGAAAGCCATGGCGCGCTCAGATCTCGTTATCGTTCCAGCCCAGGCGTCCGAACCCGATTTGCGCGAAGCACTCGTCATCATCGACGACATCCGCGATGTGGTGGAGGCAGGCGCCAAAGGTGTGCAGTACCGCTTGTTGCTCACCAAGCTATTTCCGCTGCCGACGCGCGTTACGATGTTCGCGCACCGTGAAATCGCCCGCCACAAGATGCTGCGGTTCGCCACCGGTCTTGTCGAGCGCGCGCAATACCGCGAAATGTTCCTCACCGGCAAGGCGCCGACGCTTGCCGAGCCCAACGGCAAGGCAGCCCGCGAGATCACCGCGCTTGTCGATGAAATCATTGCCGTCGTCGGCAAACGGGCGAACAAGACGGGGAGGGCGGCATGACGGCGCGGCGCGATGACTTCCAATTGATCGAAATCGATGCGCTCGATGACAAGCTCACTGCCACGGCACTGCGCAAACGTATCCCTCACCTGAGGCTGGGCCTGCCTGTATCCCAAACACCGGCGGCGCAAGCGCTTGCTATTCCTGAGAGAACAGATGGGCTTTCGGTTCCTGAGCCCGCCCACCGCCCTGAAGTGGTGATGAAGGAAGCTGCGCGGCGGCGCCCGTTGAGCCTCGAAGTGCCCGATTATCTGGCGCGTGAATTGAAGGTGAAGGCGGCAACCGAGGCCGTTACGGTGCGGTTTCTGGTGCTATCGGCGTTGGCGGACGCGGGCTACCGCGTTGATGCCGATGAGCTGGCCGAAGACGGGCGGCGGTTGCGTTGATATTTGACAAGGATTGCCAATATTTGTCATTATGGTCGGAGGAGGTGCCCATGGCCACGATGAACATTTCGCTGCCCGATCCGATGAAGGACTGGGTCAATGCCCAGACCGAAACCGGCCGCTATTCCAACGCCAGCGATTACGTGCGCGATCTCATCCGGCAGGACCAGGAACGTGCCGAGAAAGTGCGCCAGCTGCAGCGCCTGATCGATGAGGGGTTGGCGTCGGGCGTTTCGGAGGCTGGTGTTGAAGAGATCCTTGTTCGGGCCCGGCAGGCGGCGCGTGCGCCGAAGTAATGGCCTTTTCCCTTACCCGCAGCGCCGAGCAGGATCTGATCGATATCTATGTCGAAGGCTTTCACCGTTTCGGTGAAGCCCAGGCCGAAGCCTATGCCGCCAGGTTGCAAAGAGCCTTTGCCTTGCTGGCCGAGTTTCCCGAGTTGGCGCGCGAGCGCGAGGAGTTGTCTCCTCCCGTGCGTGTGCATTCCTGCGGTGTTCACGTCATCTTCTATCTCGTGACCGGCACACGTGACGTTCTGATCGTTCGTATTCGCCATGGCCGCGAGGATTGGCTGAAGCTGCCGCCAGACGCGACATGATCGTGAGGGCTTTCTTTCTCCCGTTTTTTCCATTCTTGTTTCAGTGATTGCTTGTGCGCGCGTCCCCGCTGCCTGCGGGGCTGAACCCGCTCTATGCGGCCTCTCATCGGTGAGTGTCCGCACCGAGCCCCGCCACGTCTGACCGGTCTCGGCCCATGCGGGTGACGATCGGGCGCGGGCATTTCTGTGAGCCGTTCTTGTGCTCGTTCAAGCGGTGCTTGTGGTCAGCGTTCTTGTGGCACTCCGTGGGCTTCTTTCGAGGATTCGTTGAGATCGCCTGCTCAAGCTCACCAGGGGAAAGGGTGATGGGCCTGCGCCGCTCTTCGCACGCCTGAAGCGGAGGCAAAGGCGTGCGAAAAGCGGCTCCGGGGGAAAGGGTTGGCGGCTGGCCGACGGCCGGCTTGCTTCGAGGCGTGTTCGGGCAGGGCGGCGGTCAGTCGAGGCCGTGGTCGGCAAGCCTGGCGCGGATCTCTTTTTCCGGACGGCCAAGGAGTTTCACCATGCCGCTCACCGACATTCCGGCCGACTGCATCCCCTTGAGGCGTTTGATCTCGGACGTTTGCCAAAGAGCTTTGTCCTTTGGCTTCCTTGCCGGTGCTGTGCGGTTCGTCGTTGTCCGCTTCGAAGTTCGGCCATTGGCCACCGCACGCAGGCGCTGCATGTCGCTGAGTTTCTTTTGTTCCGTGCGGCGCTTCTTTTTGCGGTCGTGAAAGCCCTCAAAGGCTTGCGCGTTGGTCAGCTCGATGCCGCGCATCAGAAGCGTCTCGATCCAGTAGATCTCCGCCCTCAGTGCCGTCTCCTCGTTGTCGTGGCGTTCCAGAACCAAGAAATGCGGCAGGAAACCGGCTTCCTGGATCTGGCGAATGACAAGTCCGGAAATCTGATCGGTGCCCTCAAGATGCTCGGATCTGCGCCGGGCAAAGCAGCGCGTCTGGCCGATATAGAACAACTGATCCGACCTTGGATCGATGATCCCGTAAACCGACCAACTCTGCGCTCTCCGGCTCATGATTGGCGGCGACGCTTTGTGGGGTTATTTGCGGCTCGTGCTCCGGGCGCACGCTGTCGTTGCGGAGTTGGCTTGCCGACCTTGAGGCGTGCTTGCGGAACGGCAAGCGCCAGATCGGCGACATCGAGATCGATGCAATCGGAAATTTCGTCACCCAGCAGCAACGGGCAGGGCGCGCCATGCTTGTCGACCACCGTCAGATAAACGCTGACGCCGGCGACCCGTTCGGCACCGGCATCCTGCAGGCACGCCACCGCGCGTTGCGCGATGTCTACAAGCGTTTCGGAATTGAATGTGCCCTGGGTTTTGAATTTCATTGTTGCTTCGCGAATTGAATTGAAATAAGCTGAATAAATAAAATGATTGACATATTGGGCCGCAATAAATTAAATAATTACATTTCTATAATTAATTGATTGGAGAATTGCAATGACAAAAACTTTAAAAATAAATTCCGGAAGTCTTATTCCGGCTGATACCATCCGTTTCATCCGGCCCATCGATGCCGAAGAACGCACCCGCCTCGTCGAGCGCTACGGCGATGATGCGGCCGGCTTCAAGATCTCGATCCAGTTCGCCGACAAGACGACCAAGCTTGCCGTCGACTCCCTCGACGAAGTGCGCGGGCAGGGGATCGGTCTCGTCAATATCGGCTCCGACCGGCATGTGGTTGCCAGCAACATCAAGGAAGCAAGCCCCTTCACCAAGGACGACGCCGACAAGCTCGCAGGCGACAAGGGCTATACGCTCAACCAGACCTTCCGCTCGCGCATCGAGACGACGGCAGGTGCCCTTCTGTCGAGCGCAACGCCCGAACAGGTGATGAGCCGCCGCGCCAAGGCGCTCGAAGCCAACGGACCGAAGTAGCGGCCCTCAGCCACTCGTTCCCGCGATCCGGCGCCGCTCCCCTCGGCGCCGGATTTCTTTTGGTGCGCCAGGCATGGCGCGTGGTGCCGCAAGGCACCGGTTGGCCGGCGTGGTATCCGGTCGATGACTTGGAGGTGCCCGTCTGCGTATCGATGGTAGTCCTCTGCGGGCCCTGGGTGATGGGAACCGCTAGCCGAACA